>JBBSAT010000061.1:0-30236 GCA_038252025.1 Polyangiales bacterium
CAAAACCCTGCGGTTGCGGCTGCGCAAAACCCTGCGGCTGCGGCTGCGCAAAACCCTGCGGCTGCGGCTGCGCAAAACCCTGCGGCTGCGGGGGACCGAATCCTTGCGGCTGCGGGGGACCGAATCCCTGCGGCTGCGGCGGACCGAATCCACCCGCCTGCTGTGGCGCGAAGCCGCCGTGTGCCGGTGCGCCAAAGGCCCCCACCCCGGCCCCGGCGGCGGCGAGCTGGATGCCCATCCCCCCGAAGTTCACGTCGGCCAGCACGTTTCGCAGAAGCGGAGGCGCGAACGCAGGGTTCACGCCTCTATGGCGCTCGCACTCGCGCGTCCACATGTAGAAGCACGTGTAGTACGTGCTCTTGAGGTAGGCCGCGACGGCCCAGGTGGCGTTGATGACCACCAGCGAGAACGCGAGGCCGAGCAGTGGGCTTACCGGCATGAGGATGCGCGTGCCCACGATCGACACGAGCACGAAGCCGCCCAAGCTGACGAGCGACGTCACGATGCCGATGCCGATGTAGCCCACGCCGATCTGCGTCGGATCGTTCTCGGCGAGCTCCTTCGAGCGCTTGAACGCCGCGCTGAAGCCGAGCCCCTCGATGATCATCGAGGGCATGATCACGAACGTGGCCGTGCTCCAGAAGCTGCGGACGATCAGGAGCAGCGGCCGGAGCATGTGGAGGCGGCGCTGGCTGAGCACCTGGACCGCGAAGTCGAGGAGGCCGCTGACCACCGCGAAGAGAGCGATGCCTACGATGGCCTTCAGCGTGCGCTTGAACGCCGATCCCAGCGTCGCGTTCCCCGTCGTCTGCTCCTCGTAGACCATCGCGGTGTTCAGGCCGCCGGCGAAGTAGTCGATGAAGTAGAGGGCCGAGAGGCCGACGGGCATCAGCAGCGTCACGAGGCTGTCGGACAAGAACAGCGACAGCACGATGAGAAACGCGTTCACCGGCACGGCCAGTGCGACGTTCATCACGAGCGGGGCGAACAGGGCAGGCTTCTTCCTCGCGGCTGCGAGCACCTGCTGGGCAAATCCGAAGACACGCGTGTGGTGGCCGAACATGGTCTCCTCGGACGAGCCGTACGACGGCTCGACGGAGTAACGTGCCGGAAACCGGAGAGCTGCGGAAGGGCCAAAATCGCGAGGACTGAAGACGTGACCAGAAACTGGTCTCGCCTTCTCGCGCAGTCGCTACGAGGGGGTGGCTCCATCCCGATTCAAGGCGCGACCATTGTTGGTCAGGCCTTGAGCTGTCGCCGGAAGCGGCCGACCCTGGCTCACGCTCCGTCCGCCTCCACGTGGGACGCCTTGCCCAGCGCCGGGCGCGCGAGCGAAGACTCGCGGCGAGGGGCACGTGTTCGAGGTGAGCCAAGTGATCGACGTGCTGATCTGCGTGCTCGCGCTGATCATTCGGTACGCGCTGCGCACCGTGACCTTCGAGCGCCTGCTCTCCTGACCGCGATCGCGGACTGGGCCACGGCGCCCGCCCGCTCGCCGGTGTACGATCGATCGAGAGGAGCCCCGCCATGTGCATCATCTGCGTCGATCTCAGCAAGCGTCGGCTGACGGTTCCCGAAGGGCGGCGCGCCCTGCGCGAGATGCGAGAGGGCCTCGACGAAGCGCACGTCCAGGAGGTCGAGAAGAAGCTGGACGACGCCGAGAAGGCAGACGCAAAGAGCTGAGCCTCCGGCACGAGAACGAGCTCAGAGTACCTCGGAGAGCGCACGCTCGACGCTCGCCACATAGCTACCGCCGAAGAGCACCACGTGCGCGAGGAGCGGCAGGAGCTGGTAGAGCGCGACGCGCTCCTCGTGACCGGGCGCGAGCGGATGAGCCTCCTCGTAGGCGGCGAACGTGCGCTGCGAGAAGCCGCCGAAGAGCCGCATCATCGCGAGATCGATCTCGCGGTGCCCGCCGAACACCGCTGGATCGATCAGCACCGGTTCGCCCGCCGCGTCCCACAGCAGGTTCCCTCCCCAGAGATCGCCGTGAAGACGGGCCGGCGGCTCGCTCGGCCCGACACGCTCGGGCATCGCGCGGACGAGCGCCTCGATGCCGCGACGCATCGCCGGGCTCGCGTCACCTCGACGCACGGCGAGCTCGAAGAGCGGGAGGATTCGCGCCTCCGAGTAGAACGTCGCCCAGTCGGCACGCGGCGCATTCTCCATCCGGATCGACGCGACGTAGTTACACCGATCGAGACCGAACGCGGGCGCTGCGCTGCGATGCAGGGCCGCGAGCTGCCGGCCGAGCGACTCGTGCTGCGGGGTGGCTCGAGATCCAGGCTCGATCCACTCGAGCACGAGGGCGGGCGGGCTCTCGAGCACCGCGAGCACGCGCGGCGTTCGGAGGACGCCGGCCTCTTCGAGCCAGGAGAGCCCGTGCGCTTCGGCGTCGAAGAGATCGGCCGGCGCTCTCGCGCTCGTCTTCACGAAGACGGTGCGTCCGTCCGAGAGCTCGGCGCGGAGCGCTCGGTGCACATCGCCCCCCGGCACGCTCGAGAGCGACAGGGCTCGCGCGCCGAGCGCGTCGCTCATCGCGCGCGAGAGGTCCGGATCCACGAGCGCAGCATAGCGGGCCAAATGCGAGCCCGGCACGCGCGCGCCGTCGTGCACGCCCGGCTCCGCCCAGGCTCGCTCGCTCCCGTGACGCGAGCTTCGCGCTGGCGCACGCATGGTAGGGTCCCTCGCTCGCAAACGTCCGAGCAGAGGAGGCGCCGTGGGTAAGAAGCTGCCGAGCCGCGCGAGGTGCGTCGTCACAGGAGCCGGAAGCGGTTTTGGCCGTGCCGTCAGCCTCGAGCTCCACAAGCGCGGCGGGCGCCTGCTCGTCACCGACGTCGACCTCGAGAGCGCGGAAGCGACCGCCAAGATGATCCGCGATCGCGGCGGCGAAGGGCACGCGATGATGGTCGACGTGCGCGACCCGGCCGACGTCGAGGCGATGGCGCTGCGCGCCGACGCGCTCTGGGGCGGCACGGACGTGCTGGTGAACAACGCGGGCATCGCGGTGGTCGGCGAGATGGGCAAGATCCCGATCGACGACTGGAAGCTCCAGGTCGAGATCAACCTCTACGGAGTCATCTGGGGCTGCCACTACTTCGTCCCCGCGATGAAGCAGCGCCGCAGCGGCTTCATCCTGAACGTCGCCTCGAGCGCCGGGCTCCTCGCTGCCCCGACGATGGGCCCCTACAACGTCACGAAGGCGGGCGTCGTCGCTCTCTCCGAGACGCTCTTCGCAGAGCTCGCGACGGAGCGCATCCACGTGAGCGCGCTCTGCCCGACGTTCTTCCGCACCAACATCCACACCCGCGCCCGCGCGCACGGCGCCAACACGGGCGCGCGCACGGACAAGCTCGTGACGGAGGCGAAGTGGAGCGCCGAGGAGATCGCGGAGCGCGCGATCGACGGGCTCCTGCGGCGTGACCTCTACATCATCCCGCAGACCGACGGAAAGCTGATGTGGCGCGCCAAGCGCGCGCTCGGTGCGAACTTCTACAAGGCCCTCGGCATCGCGGTGCGTCGCGGCGCGATGAACCGCGTCGGGAAGGAATGACCACAGCAAGACTGCTCGCGGAGCGGCCCGCGGACAGGGAGTGCTCGCTCCGAGCACGGAGGGTAGCCGACCCCTCAGCGAGCCGATACCTCAGCGCGGTCGCTGAATCGCCATTCATTTTTCGGTAGCTCCCGAGCGGGGGCGCGCCTAGCCTCGCGCGCATGGCCACCGCCTCGTATCCGGTGCTGCGCTCGCGCGTCGATCTGCGCGGCGAGCTCTTCGAGAAGAACCGCGCCGAGAACCTCGCTGCGCTCGAGAAGCTCGACAAGGCGCTCCAGAAGTCGCGCGAAGGCGGAGGCGAGAAGTACAACGCGCGCCACCTGGCCGCGGGCAAGCTGCTCCCTCGCGAGCGCGTCGAGAAGCTCATCGATAGGGACTCCTGGTTCCTCGAGGTCGCCCCACTCGCCGGGCTGAACATCTCGGGCCACGCGCCGGGCGCGAGCATCGTCGGCGGCGTCGGCGTCGTCAGCGGCGTCGAGTGCATGATCACCGCGAGCGAGGCGACCGTGAAGGGCGGCGCCATGAGCGAGTACTCCGTCATCAAGGGCGGAAGGCTCTCGGACCTCGCGGAGCACAACGGCCTTCCCTCGATCTCGCTGATCGAGAGCGCGGGCGCAGACCTGCCGAACCAGTCGAAGATCTTCGTCCCGGGCGGGCGAGGCTTCCGCGATCTCACGCGCCGGAGCGAGGCGCGCACGCCGACGATCTGCCTCGTGTTCGGCTCCTCCACCGCGGGCGGCGCCTACATGCCGGGCATGAGCGACTACGTCGTGATGGTGAAGAAGCAGGCGCAGGTCTATCTCGGCGGCCCGCCGCTCGTGAAGATGGCGACCGGCGAAGAGACCACCCACGAGGAGCTCGGGGGCGCCGAGATGCACAGCCGCGTCTCCGGCGTGAGCGACTATCTCGCCGAGGACGAGCTCGACGCGATCCGTCTCGGCCGCGAGATCGTCGCCCACCTCGACTGGAAGAAGGCGGGCCCGCCGCCCTCGCGCGTCGTCGAAGAGCCGAAGTTCTCGAGCGAGGATCTGCTCGGGATCGCATCGAGCGACGTGCGGATCCCGTTCGACATGCGAGAGGTCATCGCGCGCATCACCGATGGCAGCCGCTTCAGCGAGTTCAAGCCCCTCTACGGGCCGGAGCTCGTCTGTGGTTGGGCCAACATCCATGGATATCCCGTCGGCATCCTCGCCAACAACGGGATCCTCTTCACGGCCTGCGCGAACAAGGGCGCTCAGTTCATCGAGCTCTGTAACCAGTCCGACGTTCCGATCCTCTATCTGCAGAACATCGTCGGCTTCATGGTCGGCAAGAAGTACGAAGAGGAAGGCATCATCAAGGCAGGCGCCAAGATGATCAACGCCGTGTCGAACAGCACGGTCCCCTCGATCACCATCATGATGGGCGCGAGCTACGGCGCGGGAAACTACGCGATGGCCGGTCGCGCCTACCGGCCGAACTTCCTCTTCACCTGGCCCAACCACCGCATCGCGGTGATGGGCGGCAAGCAGCTCGCGGGCGTGCTCGACATCATCCAGCGCGACGCAGCCGTGAAGAAGGGCGAGGCCGTCGACGAGACCAAGCTCTCGGTCATGAAGCAGATGATCGAAGGACAGGTCGACGCGGAGAGCGACCCGTTCTTCGCGACGGCGCGCGTCTGGGACGACGGCATCATCGATCCGCGCGACACGCGCACCGTCCTCGGTATCGCGCTCAGCGTGAGCCACACCAAGCCCGTTCGCGGCACGACGTCCTGGGGCGTCTTCCGTCATTGAGAGCCGACATGCAGACGAACGCCCCCACGGCGGCTCCCGCCGCGATCCACAAGCTCCTGGTCGCCAATCGTGGCGAGATCGCCGTCCGGATCTTCCGGACCTGCGCGAAGATGGGTATCGCGACCGTCGCCGTGTTCTCGGACGCGGACGAAGACGCGCTCTTCGTTCGCGTGGCCGACGAAGCGATGCGGATCGGGCCGGCGCCGAGCCGTGAGTCGTACCTGCGCGGCGACAAGATCATCGAGGCCGCGAAGCGCACCGGCGCAGACGCCATCCACCCGGGCTTCGGCTTCCTCGCCGAGAACGCGGAGTTCGCGGAGGCCGTCGCCGCCGCCGGCCTCGTGTTCATCGGTCCTTCACCGCACGCGATCCGCGCGATGGGCCTCAAGCGCGAGGCGAAGATCACCGCAGTGGCCGCCGGCGTGCCGGTGGTGCCGGGCTACACGGGCGAGGACCAGTCGAACGAGGCGATCACGAAGGCGTGCGCCGAGATCGGCGTTCCCTTGCTCATCAAGGCGAGCGCGGGCGGCGGCGGCAAGGGGATGCGGATCGTCCGCGACCTCGCCGAGCTGGAGGACGCGATCGAGAGCGCGAGGCGCGAGGCCGAGAGCGCGTTCGGGAACGCGACCTTGATCGTCGAGCGGTACGTCGAACGGCCGCGCCACGTCGAGATCCAGATCCTCGGCGACGCCCACGGCAGCGTGGTCCACCTCTTCGAGCGCGAGTGCTCCATCCAGCGCCGACACCAGAAGATCGTGGAAGAGGCGCCCTCCCCGCGCCTCGCGCCGGACGTGCGCGCGCGAATGGGCGCGGACGCGGTGAAGCTCGCGAAGTCCATCGGCTACGCCAACGCCGGAACCGTGGAATTCGTCGTCGCACCGGACGGCGCCTACTTCTTCCTCGAGGTGAACACGCGCCTCCAGGTCGAGCACCCCGTGACGGAAGGCGTGATCGCAGGGCTCGACCTCGTGGAGGAGCAGATCCGGATCGCGCGCGGTGAGCCGCTGCGCTTCGATCAGGCCGCGCTCGAGAAGCGCCTGAGCGGATCCTCCATCGAGTGCCGCGTGTGCGCCGAGAGCCCGCGCGACGGGTATCTCCCGCAGTCCGGACGCATCGTGGACTTCCACGTGGACGCGGCCGTCGCCGGCGAGGATTGGCTGCGCATCGAGACGGCGATGGAGAGCGGCGACTCGGTGCCCGTGCACTACGACTCGATGATCGCGAAGATCATCACACGAGGAGAGACCCGCACGGACGCGATCGTCCGCATGCGGCGCGCGCTCGCCGCGCTGTCGGTGCACGGCGTCGAGACGAACGTGGAGCTGCTCCAGGCGGTGCTCGCGCATCCCGACTTCGCGGCGGGCGACTTCGACACGCACTTCCTCGAGCGGAACGCGGAGGTGCTCCTCGCGGACGCCGGCGCGTCGCTCGCCTGGGCTGCGATCGCGGCGGCGCTCCACGGAGAGGCCCAGCGGAGCTCCGCACGGACGCTGACGCCGAGCGTGCCGAGCGGGTTCAGGAACAGCCGCTATGCGCCGGAGCGCTGCTCGTTCGCGTGCGGCGAGCGCGTCGTCGAGGTCGGCTACGTCGCGGAGCCGGGCGGCTTCTTCCGCGTGACGGTCACTGGCGCGGACATGTTCTTCGACCGCGTGCGCCGCGTGTCGGTCCTCGGCGCGAAGCTCGTGCTCGAGGGCTCCGACGGCAAGCGCTTCGCGGCGCGCGTCGTGCCGGATGCGGCGCGGACCTTCGTGCGGATCGGCGGACGCTCGCTCACGCTGGTAGAGCAGCCGAGGTTCCCCGATCGCAACGCAGAGAGCGCCGTGGACGGCTGCGTCGCGCCGATGCCGGGCAAGATCTCGAAGGTGCTCGTCGAGGAAGGCGCCGCGGTGAAGGCCGGTGAGACGCTCGTCCTCATGGAAGCGATGAAGATGGAGCACGCGGTGAAAGCGCCGCACGACGGGATCGCGAAGGAGGTCCGCGCGCGCGTCGGCGAGCAGGTAGACGGCGGCGCGCTCCTCGTGATCGTCGAGTAGGTCTCGGCTCCATGGCCCCTCCGGGGACAGGGTCCGGGTGAGGGGTCTCCTTTCTTCTCCCAACGGCTATCTTCCCTCCGTGCGTCGTGACGTCCTCCGCGTCGGCCTCGGCCGGATCGCGTTCGAGCTCGCGCTCGGCGTCGTCCTCCTGCTCGCCGCCAGCGATCTCGAGCGCGATCTCTCCGCGGCGCTCGCGCTCCTCGGCGCGGCGACCGTCTTCCTCGTTCGCTCGCGCTCGACGTCCCCGCGAACGGCCTTCGTCGCAGCTCACGTCGCGCTCGGTGGCGCTGCGCTCCTCGCGGCGGTGAGCCCCTGGGCGCCCAACCTCGTCGTCCCGGGCCTCGCGCTGGCGCTGGGCATCGCGATCGAGCTCACCCATGGCGATCTGATGACCCGTCGGCGCATCCACGAGACCGTCCGCACCATCCGGTGGCCCCGGAGCGTGCTCGCTCGCCGCATGGGGAGCGTCCTCGTCGCGACCGCAGGTGCGCGCGGTATGCACGACGTCGAGGCCCACTTCGAGCTCGCATCCCCGCTCGCCGTCGTCCTTCTTCTCTCCGCCCTCGGCGCGTGCGCCGCCCTCACCGCAGGCTTCAGGGCGGGACCGGGCCGTCCGCGCACGCGCCCGATCGACGCCTTCCTCTTCCTCGGGTTCGCCCTCGTGCTCGCGCTCTGCCCGTTGCCCCGAGCGCCGAGCTCTCAGGCGAGCCAGCGCGTGAGCGCCGGCCCGAGCACGCGCGGCTTGCTCCGAAGCGCGTCGAGATCGCGCGCGCCGGTGAGCAGCATGATCGCGCGCAGCTCACGCTCGATGCGCTCGAGGACCTGCTCTACCGCGGCCGGTCCACCCGAGAGATAGGCCGCGAGCAACGGCCGCGCGATCCCGGCCGCGCGCGCGCCGAGCGCGATGGCGCGGGCGACGTCGAGGCCGGTCTTGATCCCGCCCGTCGCGATCGGGTGAAGCCCCTCGGAGGCCGTGAGCGCGACCGACGCCGCCGTCGGGATCCCCCAGTCCCAGAGCAGCTCGCCGAGCAGCGCCTGCGCCTCGGCTCCGTCGCTCTCGGCCGCGCGAAGCGCCTCGACGCCCACCCACGACGTACCGCCTGCGCCCGACACGTCCACCGTCCGTACGCCGACGCCACGGAGCGCGCGCGCGACCTCTCGGCTCACGCCGCAGCCGGTCTCCTTCGCGACGATGGGGAACGGAAGCTCGCGCACGAGCCGCGCGAACGTCTCGAGCCCGCCTCGAAAGTCGCGATCACCGCCCGGCTGCACGACCTCCTGCGCCGGGTTCATGTGAACGAAGAGCGCGTCCGCGCCGACGCTCGAGACCAGCGCCGCGATGGCTTCGCTGCTCTGTTCGCGCGCCTGCACGACGCCGAGGTTTCCGAGCACCAACGTCGTCGGCGCAACGTCGCGCACGCGGAACGTGTCGCCGCTCTCGGGGCGCTTCTGCATGGCGCGCTGGCTTCCGAGGCCGAAGGCGTAGCCGCGCTTCTCGGCGATGGCGGCGAGCGCGTGGTTGATCTCGCCCGCGCGCTCGGTCCCGCCCGTCATCGACGCGATCACGATCGGCGCGCGAAGCTTCCGTCCGAGCAGGCGCGTCTCGAGCGAGACCTCGTCGAGCGAGAGCTCGGGCAGCGAGGTGTGCACGAGGCCGACCTCCTCGAGGAGCGTGGTGCGCTCACGAAAGGCCACGGCGTCGGTCGCGCAGAGGTCGAGGTGAGAGTCCTTTCGCCACGCGATGTCGTCCGCCACGCGAGGGAGATAAGGCCATCGGTCTGCTGAGTCTAGAGCGCCGAATCAGTTGCGCGAGGCCGGCGCCTCGGCGCCTCTTGCGGACGAACGGGCTCGCATGGCCTGATGCCGCAGATGCCTCGCTGCTTGCCCGCGCTGCTCTTCGTCTCCTCGTTGCTCGCGGGCTGCGGCGGCGGTCCGGTGCTCGTGCCCCGGCTCGGGCTCGGCCCGTTCCGACCTGGCGACTCGGGCATCTACGATCAGGCGGTCAGCGCCGCGGCCGCGGCCGGGCACTTTCCGACCCAGACCGATCCTGCGCGTGGCCGCTTCGTGCTTCTCGCGACCTCGGATCCCATGCGCGAGATCCGCTTCGTCGTGCAGTGCTACGCGGACGGCTGGATCACGGTGTCGCCGGACGGCCCGCGCATCGAGGCCGTCGGGTCGAGCTTCCGCGTCCCGCGCGAGGTCCGGGCAGAGTACGCGCAGCTCGTGCTGGGGCTCGAGCGCGGCGTCGTGGTGGTCGATCCGTGAGGGCCTTCGCCTTCGCGTTCGCCTTCGCGTGCGCCCTCGCTCCGTCGATCGGCAGGGCGCAGGAATGCGAGGAAGGGCGCGAGCGGATCGACTCGAGGTGTTGCTGGCCGGGGCAGACGTTCTCGGCCGAGCACCTTCGATGTGAAGGCGAGCCGCGCTGTCCGCCCGAGCTGGCCGAGCACGGCGAGACGTGTGTCGCGCGCGTGAGCTCGACGGCACCGGTCCCTTCGGCGCCGACCACGGTGGCCACGCTGGGCCTGAGCGCTGCGGCGGACCTCGGCGTCCCGGAGGCCTATGGCCCCTCCACTCGCGACTGGCCAACGCTGGGCGAGGACCACCCGTCGCGCGCGGCGCGGGTCCGCGGCAAGGACCTGGGCCTGATCGAGTTCGCGCTCTCCATCTTCGACGTCGGCTTCCTGTTCGGCTGGCTCACGGCCGGGCTCGACGAGGCCTCGCGCCCCTGCGCCGGAGCGTCGTGTGGCAGCTGGCCCCTCGCCTTCATCCCGGTGGCAGGAGGCCTCGCGTCGGGTCTCGCGCAGTTCGGGTCGGCCCGCTTCCGCAACGTCGCGTACGGCGTCATCATCGGCATCCCCTCGGTGATCCTCCAGGTGGTAGGCCTGATCGCCGCGATCGTGGCCTTCTCCGGCTCGACGGATGACCTCGGATTCCGCCCCATCGGTGACCCTCACGGCGTCTCCTTGAGCTTCGTCCTCGGCGCGCCGAACGCCGACGCCGGGCTCTCCGTCGATCTCAGGTTCTGACTTGACGCCAATTGACCCCGACCCCACGCTCGGGGCGGATGGTGCACGGGGCCGGCGCGCTCGACGCTCTCGACGAGCGCGAGACCATGATCCAGGGAGAGGCTCCTGCCGGCTGGCTCCGCGAGGTGCAGGGCCAGGTGGATCTGCATCTTCAGCGCTTCTTCGAGGCGCGGCGCCTGGACACTGCGCGGCTCCTCGGCGGTCGCGAGCTGGTGCGCGACACGGCGACCCGCGAGTCGATGCTCGTCGAGGCCCTCGCCGACCTGACGATGCGCGGCGGCAAGCGGCTCCGTCCGGCGGTTCTCGTGGCGGCGCTCTCGGCCGTCCAGCCCGGCAAGAGCGTGCGCGACGTGCTTCCTGCGTGCGCAGCGCTCGAGCTGCTGCAGACCTACCTCCTCATCCACGACGACTGGATGGACGGCGACCTTCATCGGCGCGGCGGCGCGTCGGTGCACGCGACGCTGCGCGAGCGCGTCGGTGATGCGCAGCTGGGCGATGCGCTCGCGATCCTCGCTGGCGATCTCGGCTCGGCCTACGCGTGGGAGCTGATGCTCGAGGCGGCGTGGACGACTCCGCGCGGGCGCGACGTCACGGACACGTTCTCGCGCATCCACCAGGAGGTCGTGCTCGGGCAGGAGCTCGACCTCTCCGGCAGCAAGGACGTCGTGCGCATGCAGCGCCTCAAGACGGGCAGCTACACGGTGAAGGGCCCGCTGCGTATCGGTGCGCTGCTCGGCGAGGCGAGCGACGAGCAGCTGCGTACGCTCGAGCGATACGGCGTGCCGCTCGGCGAGGCCTTCCAGATCCGCGACGATCTGCTCGGCACGTTCGGCGATCCGCGCGAGCTCGGGAAGTCCGTCGGGAGCGACCTTCGGATGGGCAAGCGCACTGCGCTCATCCACGAGCTCGAGGCCAGCGTGCCGGAGAGCGAGCGGGGGCCCGTCACGGCCGTGCTCGGTCACGCGGCCGACGAGCGGGAGCTCGACAAGGCGCGGGCGTTCCTCATCGAACGCGGTGTGAGGGCGCGCGTCGAGAACAAGCTCGAGGGCCTGGTCGACCTGGCCTGCTCGGCGCTGGACGGGGGCGACCTCGAAGAGCCGGGCACATCGATGCTCGCCGAGCTCGCCGGCGCGCTGACGTTCCGGCGCAAGTAGGAAGCCTGCGCCTGACATGGCGGGCCGCGAGGGCCGATGCAACGCTCGCCGCGTGCCTCGCATCATCCGCGTGGTCTCGGTGAGGTACTTGCCCCAAGACCCCGACGTGAACGCGCCGGTGGATGCGCTCGCGAGCACGACGCGCTGGCACGACAGGCGCCGCTCGACCCGAGCGCCGTTTCCTGCCACCTCTCGCCTCGCGATGGCGACCGAAGGAACGGGACGCGGCCAGGGGAAGGTCATCCTCCTCGGCGAGCATGCGGTGGTGTATGGCGTGCCGGCGCTCGCCGCGGCGCTCGGGACCGGAGCGACGGCGCGCGCCACGGTGGGCGAGCGGGACCGACTTCGCATCTCGCCCTGGGGCGTCGACGTGGGGACGGGCGACGAGCTGCCCCTCGCGCGCGCGCTCGCGGCGATGCTGCAAGCGCGCGGCGAACTGAAGGCGCCGGTGGACGTGCAGGCGGAGATCACGCTGCCGGGCGGCGCCGGCCTCGGCTCGTCGGCCGCGCTCGGCGTCGCCGTCCTCCGCGCCATCGACGCGCTCGAGGACGTCTCGCGCGACGACGACGCCGCGCAGCGGCTCGCGCTCGCGTGGGAGCGCGTGTTCCACGGAAACCCGTCCGGGGTCGACACCGCGATGGCGATCTCCGGCGGGCTCGCGATCTATCGGAGGACGCCGGCCGAAGGGCAGAAGAGCCTCGAGCCCGTGCCGACCCGCTCGCCGCTGGTGCTCGTCGTAGGTCACAGCGGAGAGGGCGCGAGCACGCGCACGATGGTCGACGAGGTGGCGCGGCAGCGCGCGCGCGATCCGGCGCGCTTCGAGAAGACGCTCCAGGGGATCGAAGCGATCGTGAACAACGGACGCCTGGCCGCCGAGGCCGCGGACGTGCGCGCGCTCGGTCAGCTCTTCGACATGAACCAGCTGCTCCTGGCGGGCTGGATGGTCTCGACGCCGGCGCTCGAAGACATGTGCGCGGCGGCCCGGGCTGCCGGCGCGCTCGGTGCGAAGCTGACGGGCGGAGGCGGAGGCGGCTGCATGATCGCGCTCGCGAAGAACGACGCGGCGGCCGTGCCGATCGCGGAGGCGCTGACGGCGCTCGGAAAAGAGACACGCATCGTGCACGCAGGGAGACAGACGTGAGCGGAGTCGGACGGGCGAGGGCGCGCGCGAACATCGCGCTGGCGAAGTACTGGGGAAAGAGCGACCTCGCGCTGAACCTGCCGGCCGTGCCGAGCGTCAGCGTGACGCTCGATCCGATGATCACGGACACGCGCGTGTCGCTCGACGCGCGCCTCTCGGCCGACGAGCTCTTCCTCGGGGGCGCGCCGGCGAACGAGAAGGAGACGAAGCGCGCCGCGCGGGTGCTCGAGCGCATCCGCGGCGAGGCAGGCGCGAAGGACCACGCGAAGGTCGAGAGCGCGAACCAGTTCCCGACGGCGTCGGGCCTCGCCTCGAGCGCATCTGGCTTCGCGGCCTTGGTCGCGGCGGCGCGACGGGCCTACGGCCTTCCGCGTGATCCCGCGCACGAGAGCGCGCTGGCGCGGTGGGCGAGCGCATCGGCCGCGCGCTCGATCTTCGGCGGCTTCGTTTCGCTCCCGGCGGGCGTGCCGGGCGACGACTCGCTGACGGCGATCCAGCTCCACCCCGCCTCGCACTGGGACGTGCGGCTCACCGTCGCGGTGATCACCGAAGCGCGCAAGGACGTCGGTTCGACCGACGGGATGGGGCTGTCGAAGGAGACGTCGCCCTATTACGACGCGTGGGTCGCCGCCGCGCCGGCGATGGCGAAGGCGATCGAGGAAGCGATCGCGGCGCGCGACCTGACCACGCTCGGTCCGCTCACCGAGCACTCGTTCGCGTCGATGCACGCGCTCGCGCTCTCGACGTCGCCGCCGACGCTCTATTTCCAGCCCGCGAGCCTCGCGGCGCTCGCGACGATCCGCAAGCTGCGCGCCGACGGCGTCCCGGTCTTCGCGACGATGGACGCCGGCCCGCACGTGAAGGCGCTCTCTCACGCAGAGGACGCGCCGCGCGTGAAGGCGGCGCTCGAGGCGACCCAGGGCGTGCTGCGGATCCTCGAGGCGCGACCCGGGCCGGACGTCGAGGTGGAGTAGCGAGCGGCGAAGTCTTCTCGGGAATCCTGGCGAAGCTCGCGCTCACGCGCGGCACGCTCGCGAAGATCGAGCGCAGCTACGCGCGGATGAACGACAGCCTCGCAGCACGGGTGGCGCTCTCCTGAGACGGTCCTTCCCCGTAACGAAGCGTCAGCGTGTACCGTAGGCCGTCCCATGAGCTCACCCATCCATGACGCCATGCGCGTGCACGACCGCCGCAAGGTGCCGGTCACGACGACGAGCGCGGACGCCGTCGACGCGCTCGACGATGCGATCGGGAGCCTGGTTCATCACCGCTCCGACACCGTCAGCCACTTGACGCGCGCGCTCTCGATCGACCCGGAGCTCGTTCCCGCCCACTGCATCTCGGGCTTCGGAGCGAAGCTGCTCGGTCGGGCCGATCTTTCGGCAGCGGCTGACGCAGCGGCGGGGCGAGCGCGCTCTTCGCTCGCGCGCCGAGGTGGAACCGTGCGCGAAGAGCACATGGTCCGCGCCCTCGAGCGCTGGTGCGCGCGCGATCCCGAGGGAGCGATCCTGGAGCTCGACGCCGCGCAGCAGGCCGCCCCGCTCGATCTGCTCTCGATGAAGCTCGGACACGCGCTCGCGTTTCTGCTCGGGCGGACGGTCGCGATGCGACAGAGCCTCGAGCTCGTCCTCCCAGTATGGGAGCGGAGCCACGCAGACGGCCTGGACGACGGTGGGCTGGGCCCCGTCCTCGGCTGTCTCGCGTTCGCCGTCCACGAGCTCGGCGAAGCCGACCGAGCCGAGCGGATCGGACGACGCGCCGTCCTGATCGACCCGCGGGACCCCTGGGCCGTCCACGCCGTCGCCCACACCTTGCACTCCCGCGGGCGCGCCGAGCAGGGCCTCTCGTGGCTGGACGAGCAGACCCTCTGTCTCGAGGGCGCGAACAACTTCGGCGCGCACGTCCAGTGGCACCGCGCGCTCTTTCTCCTCGCGCTGGGTCGCAAGGACCAGGCGCTCGCTCTGCACGACTCGTGCGTCGTCGATACGCCGCCGGGCGACTATCGCGATCTCGTGAACTCGGCGACGCTTCTCTTCCGGCTCGAGCAGGCTGGCGTCGCGGTCGGCGACCGATGGGAGCGCTTGGCGACGGTCGCCGAGAGCCGAATGGGCGACCACGCGAGCGCGTTCGCGGACGCACACCACGTGCTCGCCCTCGCAGCCGGCGGTCGTCACGCAGAGGCCGAGCGCTTCCTCGAGTCCATGTTCGAGAGCGCATCGTCCGTCGACGGTGTGGAGGCAGCCATCAGCCTGGAAGTCGCGCTCCCCGTCGCACGAGCGATCGCGAGCCTGCGGAGCAACCCAGCGCTCGCGTGCGATCTCCTCGTGCGGCACGCGCAGGATCTCGAGCGGCTCGGTGGCAGTCAGGCGCAGCGCGAGATCTTCCAGCTCGTGCTCGACGACGCGAAGGCGCGGCGAGCACGCGCCAGCGCCGCGGCCTAGCGGGACAGAGCCGGCCAGCGCTCGTCGGCTTCACGGATGTAGCGGTCCCGATCGGCCTCCCATTGGGCCTGGATATCCCGGGAGAAGTTCAGATAGAGCCGGCCGTTCACGATTCGAAAGGCCTCGGGATCCACCCGCACGAGCCTTCCTTGCGAGGCGGCGTACGCGCAGAAGCCTCCGTACTGCGGGAGGTAGCGCGCCGGGCTCGCGCGGAAGAGCGCGAGATGCTCCTCGCTCGCGAACCGATAGACGACGCCCTCGTGCGTGAGCGTGTGGTCGGGGCTGCCGACGACGGCGCGATGGTCCGTGAAGTACGCCACGACGTCGTAGCCACCGATGGCCGCGCCAGTGCCGTTGTCGTTCACGCGATGCTGCGCCAGCGCGGGCGACGCCGCCGCGGCCAGCAGGCCCGTCAGCACCAGCGCGACCGCGTGCGCAATGAACGCTTCCCTCTTCGATCGCATGGGTCTCCTCCTGTCGACGCGAGCGTCCGTTCCGACCGAGACATACGCGCGCCACATCCCCGGCGTTACCCCGTCGCCACGCGCGGACCCCTCAGAGCTTGCCGTCGTAGGCATGTCGCGCGATCGCCACGTGGATCACGGTCGGCAAGGAGACCTGCTCGAGCCCTTCGCGCACGGCACGCTCGAGCTCTCCTGCGCTCGTCGCCACGACGCCGACGCAGCCCATGGCATCGGCGATCGCCGCATAGTGCGTACGGCCGCTGTCCACGCCGACGTTCTTCCGGCCTTCTGCGCGTTGCTTCAGCTCGATGAGCGCGAGCGATGCGTCGTCGATGACGACGACCACGATGCCGAGCCCGAGGTCGCGCGCCGTCGCGAGCTCGCCGAGCGTCATGTCCATGCCGCCGTCGCCCACCACGGCGATCACCGGTCTGGTCGGCTCCGCGAGCTTGCGTCCGATGGCGAGCGGCACGGCGACTCCCATCGTGCAGAACGCTGCGCTCTGAAGCATCGCGCGGGGCCGGCTCGCACGAAACGCCTGGGTCAGCGCGATCCGGTGCGCGCCCGTGTCGACGGTGAAGACGGCCTCGCTCGGAGCGCACTCCTCGAGCGCGCGCGCGATGGCGAGCGGACCGAACCCGTCGCTCTCGGGCGCGAAGGCAGCCCGCAGCGCTGCGCGAGCGTCTTCGATGCGAAGGGACCAGGACGCCGCGACGCTCGTCTCGACCTCGAGCGCGGCGAGGTGAGCGGCGATGTCCCCGACGAGGACGTCCGTCGCGTGGTGCATCCCGTGCTGCGGGAGCAGCGCGGCGAGATCGATCACTCGCGCGCCCTCGCCGAACGGAGACTGCCAGCCGCGGCGCATCTCGATCGGGTCGTAACCGGCGAGCACGACGACGTCGGCGTCCCGGACGAGCGGCAGGAGGATCGCGTCGGCGCGCGGCGAGAGCCCCGCTGCCCCGAGCGAGCCGGGCGAGCGCTCGTCGACGATGCCCTTGGCCTTGTACGTCGTCACGATCGGCGCGCCCGTGCGCTGGACGAAGCGCGACACCGCCATCTCGGCGCGCTGGAAGAGCGCGTCGACCCCGGCGATGACGAGCGGTCGCTCCGCTTTGGCGAGCGCATCCCGGAGGGGAGCCGTCATCCCTTCGGGCACGACGCCGCGTGTCGCGCGAGGCGTCCGAGCCGCGTCGCGCTCGGGCGCAGCGCCGCGCGCCACCGAGATCGGGACGTCCAGGTGCACGGGCCCCGGCGGGTCCTTCATCGCGGTCGCGAGGGCGCGATCGATCCCGACCTCCACGGCGCCCGCGGCGAGCGTGAACGACGCCTTCGTGATCGGCGCGAGCAACGCGCGCTGATCGAAGATCTGGTGCGTGTAGGTCGCCGTCTCGGCTTCGTCGAGACAGCCCGCGAGGACGATGAGGGGCACGCGCTCCTGCAGCGCATTCACGATCGCGTTGACCGAATTCGCGATGCCTGGGCCGATCGTGACGACGAGCACGCCCGGCGCCCCGTCAGCGTGCCACGCGCCTTCCGCCATGATCCCAGCTGCCGTCTCGTGCCGGGTCGTGACGACGCGGATCCCGGCGCGATCGAGGGCGTCGACGAGCGCGAGCACCTCGCCGCCGGGAATCCCGAACGCATGCCGGCAGCCCGCATCGAAGAGCCGGCGGGCGATCCGGTCGGCACCGGACGGGGACGAAGTCATCGATCCCTCGCGCGTGGTTCGCCCATCGCGCCCGACCTTCGCACACATTGCGTTGCCGGGGACGGGCTGCGACACGGCGCTTTCATCGGAAGAGCCCGGCCGACATACTCGCGCCCCGATGTCCGAGCCGGCGCCCAGCACGACCGCCCCGACCGGGCTCCGCAAGCTGCTCTCGCTCGACCTGCTCGACAACCGATACCCGGCGCTCCACGGGCTCCGCGTCCTCGCGATCGTCAGCGTCATCCAGTACCACGTGACCTGGATCTTCAGCGGCGAGCAGTCGATCGCGCTCGACCAGGACTTCGTCGATCGCTCCCTCACCGTCTTCTTCGGGATGGACCTGTTCTTCCTCCTGAGCGGCTTCCTGATCGGCTCGATCCTCCTCCGCTCGCTCGACGTCCACGGCACGCAGAACATCCGGCGCTTCTACCTGCGCCGCGTCTTCCGCACGTTCCCGTCCTACTACGTCGTGTTGACGATCATCGTGCTCCTCACGCCGCTCACGACGTTCCAGCGCGCGCACTTGCCGTACGAGTACTTCTACCTGACGAACTTCATGCCGCTCTCCCGGCCGCAGATCGTCATGTTCTGGGGCTGGTCTCTGAGCCTCGAAGAGCAGTTCTATCTCACGGTTCCGATCCTCTTCGTCGTGCTCCATCGCCTCTCGACGGATCGCGCGCGCATCGCGCTGCTCGCGGGTGTCTGGAGCCTCGGCCTCGTCTCGCGGCTGGTCGTCTACTACGGGTACGGACCGTGGACCGACTTCACGCTCTACGACGCGATCTACTTCCGCACGTACACGCGCTTCGACACGATCGTGATGGGGATCCTCTTGGCCGTCGTCGAGCTTCGCTACGGTGAGCGCATCGGCCGCTGGCTCACGCATCCCTTCCACCGCGCGCTCCTCGCGCTGCCCGCGATGGCCTGCCTCTGGCTGTTGCTGCGTCCGGCGATGTTCGGCAGCGAGCACACACCGCTGGTCCACGTGTTCGCCTGGGGCACCGTCACGAGCGTGATGTACTTCTGCGCGCTCCTCCTCGTCCTCCACGGCGAGGGCCCGTTCCATCGCTTCCTCGGCGCGCCGATCTTCCGCCGACTCGCGACGCTCGGGTACGGCGTCTACCTGGTCCACATCCCGATCATCGATCACGTCGTCGTTCCCGTGGCGCACGACCTCGAGGACGCCGAGGTCTCGATGTGGCTCGTCTGGCCCGCGTCCCTGCTCGTCGTGACGCTGTTCTCGTTCGTGATCGCCTACGCGATGCACGTCGTCATCGAGAAGCCCTCGCTGTTCGTCCGCCAGAAGGTCGCGGGCTGACGGGCGAGCCCAGGCTCAGTGATCGAAGTCGTAGGGTCGACCGAAGCCCTCGGCGGGTGGCGTCCCGTCGAAGTACGCCTTGTCCGTCTCGTTGAGCCAGACGAGGCGCGGCGCGTCGAAGGCCTCTGCGAGCTCGAAGCGCGCGATGCGCGGCAGGCCTTGCTCGACCTCGAGCAGCGTGACGCGCATGCCTGCGGCCTCGAACACGTCGCCGTCGTGGAGCGTGACCCCGGCGAGAAAGAGGTTGGCCTCGCCGCCGGGGAAGAGCCCTCGATCGTGGGCCGCGATGATGTCGAGCGTGCGCGGCCCACGCCGCTGGACCAGCACGTGACCCGTGAACGCGAGGACGCGAAAGCGCGCCGGAGCCATGCCTGCCGGGTCGACGCCGAAGGGCGCGAAGAACGCCCCCGCCATCCCGCGAACGACGACCACGTCCGCGGTCGAAGGATCGCCGATGCGCTCGCGAAGCGAGTGGAGCTGCCGGGCGAAGCCGACCGACGTCGAGCGGAAGTGCCGTCCCATGATCCAGGCGATCGCCGGCCCATGCACGAGCTGGAAGAACGCGAGCGCGAGCGCGATGAGGCCGCTCGCCTCGACGATCCGCCGCCGAGACGCGGAGGCGTGCGCGCGCGCTTCGAGCTCGGCGTCGGAAGGAAACCACGCCGCGTCGATGATCAGCGCCGCAGCCGCCGCGATGCCGAGCACGCTCGCGCCGATGAGCCGGGGCCCGGGGACGACGGCGAGGACGGGCACGAGCGCGAAGCACGAGCCGAGGGCCATCCAGATCGCGGCGCGACGCGGCGCCGCTTCGAGCCGGCGGATGCTCCGCACGAAGGTGGTCGTGATCGCCCCGCCGAGAGCGAGGGCCCCGATCACCATCGCCCACGACGGGATGGACCAGGTCAGCGTGTCCTGATCCAGAGAGAACCAGGCCTCACCGAGCAGCATCGCGAGCCGCCGGGGCGCCATCCAGAGAAAGAGGACCGGCTCGCGAAACGGGTCGAGGTAGTACCCCGAGCCGATGGCGCCGTACCCGAGGTAGGCGCGAACCCCGAGGTACGCCGACGCCGGGACCGCGAACGGCAGCAGGCCTGAGGCCCGAGGGAGGAGGCGTTCGCCGCGGCGAACGATCTCGAGCGCGAGGACGTAGCCGCCGAACGAGAGCCCGTACTCTCCGGCGAGCAGCGCGCCGGAGAACAGCAATGCCGCGAGGGCGGCGTCGCCCGGGCGCCGTTGCTCACGCCAGCGCAGGTACGCGATGAGCGCGGCGGTGCCGAACGCGAGCGAGACGAGGACCTCGCGGTTCGCGATCCACGCGAGGGGCATCGCGTGACAGGGCGCGAGCGCGTAGGCGAACGTCGCCATCCACGCGACGCGCGGCGAGAAGGAACGCCTCAAGAGCGCGGCCGCAGCGACGACCGCGAGCACCCACCAGAGGTAGGAGTGCACGTGCCGGCTCAGCGCACCCTCGCCCAGGAGCGCGTGGTCCGCCCAGAGCAGCCCACTCGAGAGCGGCCGAAAGAAGCGGATCGTCAGCGCGGGGTGCGACCACCACGGCAAGAGGCCCCGCTCCAGCAGGATGGCCCGGTCGCTGTCGTCTACGAAATTGTAGAGATCCAGGGGGTGGCGGGCGACCGGGAACGTCCCCTCCAGCATCGAAGAGTGGAGGAAGTCGTCGAGCATGAGCTCGGCGCGGAGGGCTGGAAAATGGACGATCGAGCCCAGAACGAGCACCACGGCGAGCCCGGCCCAGGACGGCAGCCGAGCGATCCGACGGGCGAGCCAGCTCGGCCCGACCACCGGCCCCGGCTCCCGCCGCGGGTCACTCGGGGGCCCGACCGAGGCGTCAAGCGAGCCCTCCCCCGGCGGCCCCTCCGGCGGTGGAGTCTCGACACGGGGGGTTCTCACACTCACGAAGCACCGGGTATTGCCGGGCGCCCGGCGATCACGTTACCGTTATCGTGCCATGAAGACCACCGTCGTAACAATCCTTGCTTCGTTGTTCATGGTGCTCGCGACCATGTCGGGCTGCACGTCGAGTCGTCGAACGTCGTCGCCAGGGACGGACGCCGGCACACCGAGGATGGACTCGGCGATCCCGATCCCGGCGGACACCGGCCTGCCGCCTCGGCCGGACGCATACGTTCCGCCGACCGTAGATGCGGGAAGCGACAGTCCCCTTCCGCACGACGCGGGTCGCGACGCGGCGCGCGTCTGTGCGTCTTCGTGCACCGTGGACTCGCAGTGCGGGTCGACGTGCCCGTTCGTCGCGAGCAGCGCGAGCTGCTGCGATCTCGGGACGAACACCTGCTACACGGCCCCCAGCTCCGTGTGCCCAGTGCCTGGCGAGGACGCCGGCACGACGAGCATGTACTGAGCTGAGGCCGATGACGCGGCCGTCGGCGGCGCGTCGTCTGTAACCGATCGCTCCCTGGCTTCGAACACAGACCGTGCTCACGGCGAACGGCATCGTCACCGCGGTCGAGTGGTACCTGGGCGTCGGGCTCGCGGTCGCGGTCGCGTTCGCCGCCCTCGTCGGCCGCGTGGAGCCATCGGCCCGGGGCGGCTCGTTCGCGTTCAGGCTGCTGATCCTTCCCGGCGCGACCCTCCTCTGGCCGCTCGTGGCCGTACGCACGGTGCGTGCGCTGCTTCGCCCCGCGAAGAAGGAGCACGCATGACCGAGCAAAGGATGACGGTGCGGCCGTGACCCGCGCGCAGCGCCGAGCGCACGCGTGGATCGCGAGGGTGCTCGCCGTCACGCTGACCCTCGCGCTCGCGTTCGCGATCTATCGCCGCTCCATCGCCGCATCGACCGAGGAGCTCGCCACCGCGCACACCGAGGCGCGGCCATGAGCGTGAAGTACGTCGCCGTGCAGTGGACCCGCGCGAAGGTCGTCTACGACGTGGTCGTCGCCTTGCTCACCGCAGCGTTCATCGAGGTCTATCGGATCCTCGGTCAGAGCATCCTCCACGGCGACCGCTATCTCTCCCCGCCCGTCCTCGAGATGCGCACCTTCGGGACGTGCGCGTTCCTCATGATCTCGGTGGTGCTCGCCATCGGGCCGCTCGCACGCCTCGATCGGCGCTTCGCCCCGCTGCTCTACAACCGTCGGCACCTCGGCGTCGCGACGTGCGGCGTCGCGATGGCGCACGCGTACGCGGTGCTCGGCTTCTACTACGCGTACTCGAGCGGTCGTCCGATCACGATGGCCCTCTCGATGGATCGATCGTTCTCGAGCGCGACCCTGCCCTTCCCGATCTTCGGGATCGCAGCGCTCGTCGTCTTCGCGGTGATGGCGGCGACGAGCCACGACTTCTGGCAGCGCTTCCTCGGGCCAGTCGCGTGGAAGTGGCTCCACATGAGCGTGTACGCCGCGTACGCGCTGCTCGTCTTGCACGTGGCCTTCGGCGCGATGCAGACCGACATGCATCCCGGGCTCGCCGTGCTCTTCGCGCTCTCGGTCGGGACCGTCGTGACGCTGCACATCGTCGCCGCGCAGCGCTCGACCGCGCTCGATCGGCATCCGAGCCCGACGGTGAAGTCAGGCGATGACGGCTCGACCTGGCTCGACGCCGGTCCGGTGAACGCGCTCCGGCCGAACCGTGTGCTCAAGGTGATCGGCCAGACCGGCGAGGGCATCGCCGTGGTGAGGCACGCAGGCGGAGTCTCCGCCGTGCACGGTGTCTGCGCGCACCAGGGCGGCCCGCTGGCCGAGGGCAAGCTCATCGACGGCTGCCTCACGTGTCCGTGGCACGGCTGGCAGTACCGTCCCGAGGACGGCTGCGCACCGCCGCCCTTCACGGAGAAGATCCCGACGTACCGCGTGAAGATCGAAGCGGGAAGGATCCTCGTCCGAACCGCCGCCGAGCCGGCGGGCACCAAGCTCGAGCCCGCCCCCGTTCCGACCGAAGGCGCGGCCGAGCCGGGCGCGGAGCGATCCGCCGATGCGTGACGACGTCGACGACGACGAGCTCTTCGTCGGCTACCTAAAGACGCCGCCGCGCACGCTCCGCTTCGTGCGCGTCGTCATCCTCGCCGCGGTCGTCCTCGTCCCGGCGATCGCCGCGCTGCTCGTGCTCGGCGCGGGTGACACCGGGCATGGGGTCGCTCCGGCCGTGCAGACGGAGGGCGACGGGCTCGTCGGCCGTCTCGAGACCGCGCCGTACGGCGTGCTCTGGATCCCCGGCGAGCGCGGGCCCGAGGCCGTGCTGCTGGTCTCTCAGGGCAAGTTCGGGATCGGGTCGGGCTTCGACGCGCTCGATGGCACGATCGTGAGCGTTCGGGGCCTCATCCTCGAGCGCGACGGGCAGCGCATGGTCGAGCTCGGAGCGCCGCCTCAGCCGGCCGAGCTCGAAGGCGACGTGGCTCGGTCCCTCGGAGAACGAGCCGAGCGCTCGGAGGGTGAGGTGCTCCTCACTGGGGAGATCGTCGACGAGAAGTGTTGGCTCGGCCGGATGCGTCCCGGCGGCGGCCGCACGCACCGCGCCTGCGCGCAGCTCTGCGTCACCGGCGGCATTCCACCCGTTCTGGTCGGCGTGGACGCCGAGGGACACGACGTGCGCGCAGTCGTCGTCGACGCGGAAGGCGCGCCCAGCACCGAGTGGGTGTTGCCGTTCGTCGCCGAGCCGGTCCGCTTGCACGGAGAGCTGGTGCGCGACGGAACCCTGTCCTACGTACGCACCTCGGCGGCGCAGATCGAGCGCCTCTGATCGAGCGATGACGACAGAGCAGTCCCAACCCAAGCCGACCGCCGACCGCCCCAGCTCGACGCGTGTTCACATCGTCGACCTCCTGCGCCTCCTCGCGCTGTTCCAGATGGTCAACGGCCACACGCTCGACACGGTGCTGTCGGAGTCCGTTCGGCACGGGCCCGGCTTCGCCCGATACAGCTTCTTCCGTGGACTCGTCTCCGTCTCGTTCATGCTCGCCTCGGGAGTCGCCTTCCATCTGACGACGCTCTCGCGCCTGACGGGCAAGGCGCCCGAGGGCACCCGCAAGCGCGTGCTGCGGATGCTCGAGATCATCGCCATCGGGTATGCGCTGCGCTTCCCGCTCGGCGCGTGGTCCGACGATCCCCACGTCGTGACGGCGTCGCTGAGGCGCTTCGCGCAGATCGACGTGCTGCAGGTCATCGGTGTCTCGCTGCTCGTGCTGGAGGCTCTCGCGCACCTGCTGCGCGATCGCCGGCGGGTCGAGATCGGGACCGCCGTGCTGGTGTGCGTCGTCATCGCCGTCTCCCCGCTGACGGAGCTGACCACGACGGATCTCCCGTGGTCGTTCCTCACCGGATGGCTCGGTCACGGGTCCGGCTCGATCTTCCCGCTCTTTCCCTGGAGCGGGTACGTCTTTGCGGGCGCGACGCTCGCGGCGGTGGCCTTCCCCGAAGGCGGACGAACGCCGGCGCGCCGGATCATCGGGGGCCTCGCCGGGGCGACGCTCGCCACGAGCGCGCTGACCTTCGCTCTCTGGCGGGCTCCGTTCTCGCTCTGGGCCGAGCCCGCGTCGTACCACTCGATGCCCGCGTTCTTCTTCGAGAAGCTCGCGTGGGTGCTCGGTGCGCTCGCCGTCCTCGCGCCGCTGATGTCCCGCGTGCGCGCGCTGCCGGGGCCCATCGCCGTGCTCTCGCGGGAGACGCTGCCGGTCTACGTCTTCCACCTGCTCGTCCTGTTCTTCCCGCCGGTCATGCTCGCCGCTCGCGTCGGCAGAAACCTCTCGCTCGACGAAGGGCTCGGGGTGTCGACGGGCATGCTCGTGCTGAGCGCTGGCTTCGGGCTGCTCTGGCCGAGAGCGCGCGAGGCGATCGGCAGGATGAAGCAGTACGTCCTCCGACCCGCCGTCGCCTCCCAGTAGCCCCTCTTCGTGGAGGCTGGAGGTCGGCCTACGATCCAGTGAACATACGAGCCTCGGCGAGAGTCGGAGAGCACGCGTGAACGCGCACCGGGCAAGACATGAGACCCATGAGACTCAGCGCAGCGATCAATGAAACGGCTCGCTGCGCTGCCGGCTCCCGTCCGTGCTCGGGGCGAGCACTCCCGTCCGCCCGCTGCTCCGCGAGCACTCCTGTCCTGATCAACCTCGCCGTCGCCGTGCTCGCGCTCGCGCTGCCGCGCACCGCCCGCGCGCAGGACGAGGCCCTGAGGGCGCCCGTGCACGCGCTCGCGCCGCTGGAGCTCGCCTCCCTCGAGCCCTACCTCGACCACACGCTGGTCGCCCACATCGAGACCACCGAGCTGATCGAGCTTCCCCAGGTCACGGTCGTCGCGCGGGCGCACGTCGGATGCGAGGCGGTGCTCGCCGTCGCTCGGGACGTCGCGAGCTATCCGACGATCCTGCCGGCCATCGACCAGGTGACGATCGACTCCGCGACCGACCAGGCCGTCAGCTACGAGTGGACCTGGCAAGCCGCGGTCTTCTCCTTCCGAGGGCGCGCATCGACGTCCATCATGGCGGACGGCGACGGACATGCCGGCTTCCGCGTGGTGTTCGAGTCGTCGGAGGGAGACCTCGGTCGCGCCCGCCGCGTGCTGCGCGGAACGCCTTCGACGGGCGAAGGGGGCCCGAGCTGTCTGCTCGTCCTCGCCTCGCACCACGACTTCCGCGACGCGAACTATCTCGCGCGGGAGTCGTCCGCTTCGGCGCCGACGATGAGCCGGAGCCTCAACCTGATCCTGTCGATCGCGACCCTCGCGCGGGTGCGCGGAGAGAGTGAGCGCCGCGCAGGTGTGCCGCGCGCGCACGTCGAGAGACTGCTCGGAGATCCGCGCTCGCTGTCGGTCGACCCGGCCGGGCTCACGGCGCTGCTCGGGCGCGGAGAGGTCTTCGTCGTCGAGACGAGCGACGGCTCGGACCTCGGGGCGATCGTCGGGCTCGCGCATCTGGTGTTCCCCGAAGATCGCGTACGCGGCGCGTTCCTCGATCCTCCGCGCTTCACGGTCGGCCTGCTCTCGGGGGCACGGATCACGGAGCTCGGGCGCGAGGAGCACCTCGCTCGCTATCGCTGGGATGTCGACCTCGCGCTCATCGGCTCGAGCGGCGAGCTCGCGATCCACGACGCGAACGAGCACGAGGTGGAGCTCATGGCGACCTCGGGCGCGATGTGCGGCGGCCGCCTGCTCGTCACGACGGCGGCCGATGATGGCGGCACGTTCGCCACGCTCGCAGCGCGGATCGATCCGTCGGACGGCGTCCCCATCGTGCAGGCGATCGAGTCGACCGATCCCGCGTTTCGTCCGGGCCTGGTGGCGAGCGGACTTCTGATGGCCTTCCGCGGCCTTCGTCGTGGACTCTCCCAGGGACACTGAAGGTCTGACCAAATACTTTGGTCAGATCCCTTCGACTGAGAGAAATTCCCAGCTCTTCACGCTGGGAAAGGACAAGGCGCGACCATTGTTGGTCACGCCTTGAGCCACCGCAGCAGCGCTCGCGACGAGCCGGCCTCGGGTCAGCGTCGCATGCCGACGTCGAGCGCGGAGATCGCCCGATCTACCGCTGCGCCCGCCGAGCCCAGGATCCCGCCCAGCGAGAAGAAGCCGTGAACCATGCGCTCCTCGCAGACGAGCTCGACTGGGACCTCGTGAGCGATCAGCCGCGCGGCGTAGCGCTCGCCGTCGTCCCGAAGGGGATCGAAGCCCGCGGTGACGATGTGCGCGGCGGCGACCCCGCGAGGATCGGGAGCGCGCAGAACCGAGGCCATCGGGTGATCGCGATCGCCGTGGCGCTCCCCGAAGTAGTGTTGCCGAAACCAGCCGATCGCAGCCGCATCGTGGAGGAACCCGGACCCGTAGCGCTCGTGCGAAGCGCTCGTGTTCACGTAATCGGTGGCCGGGTAGACGAGGAGCTGGAAGCACGGCGGCGTCTCGCTCGCTCGCTCGTGCCAGGCGACGACGGCTGCGAGATTGCCGCCGGCGCTGTCACCCGCGACCGCGACGCGCGAGGGTTCACCCCCGAGCTCGAGGGCATGCGCGACCACCCACCGGAACGCCTCGATCGCATCGACGGCCGCGGCGGGGAAGCGGTGCTCGGGCGCGAGACGGTAGTCGACGGAGACGACGACGCAGTCGGCGTCGCGCGCGACGCGACGACACAGACCATCGTGAGAGCGCACGCTGCCCACCACGAACCCGCCGCCGTGGAAGTAGACGCAGATCGGACGCGGTGACGTGCGGCGCGGGCCCGGCTCGTAGATCCGGAGCGGGAGCGCATGGCCCGCGCTCTGAATCACCCGGTCGCGAACGCGATGGAGGACGCAGCCTTCGAAGTCGGCCAGCGGCGCGCGGTGGTCCATCTCGTGACGCATCGCCGATACGACCCGATCGTCCCCGCCGCGGGCGCGGCCGACGGTGTGAAGGAAGGCACGCGTCGAGTGATCGAGCTCGTGGCCGCGATCGTTCCGAGGGCCAGGACCGAGCCGCCGGAAGACCGGCTCCGACGCGGAGAAGGCGGCCCGAAGTGCGTGGCGGAGAGATCGGTCGATCACGAAGGCCCAAGCCTCGTACCGCGAGCGACCGTCGTCGAGCCCCGGTCGCGGACGGGCCGAGCGCGGCCGCCCAAACAGAGACTCCCCCTCCCGCCGGGGCGGAAGAGGGAGTCGCCATCCGCTTCTGGGTCGAGTCAGAGCGCGAGCGTCGCCTCCCATCCGATCTGACACTGACCCGCGTCGGGCATCGCCGGGTCGGCAGCGAACACGGCGCCGACGAAGAGCGCGCGACCCGTCGAGTCATCGCCCGGCGCGAGGAACGCGAAGCTCCCGACACGAGCCCCGCCGCCCATGCTCACCCCGCCGTGGTCGGCGAAGCCGATGTAGAAGCCAGCGTCGTCCTGCCAGCTCGCGTCGAGCGAAGGCGACGCGAACGACGTCTCGATCACCGCACCGCTCAGCACGATCGTCCGGACGTCGGGGCTCACCACGGTGACGGCGCCGCCTGCGAGGCCGAGCGCGTCGGGAGCGAGCCCAGCGAAGTCGGCCTCGTGACCGGCGAGCGCGCCGTCGCAGAAGATCTCGGCGCCCGTACCGGCGAAGCTCAGCGTGTAGTCGCCCGCGGCCATGCCGGTCGGGTCGATGCCAGGGCCAGGGCCGAGGCCAAGGCCGGGGCCGGGATCGGTGACGTCGACGCGACCGAACTCGCCCTCGAGGCTCGCCGAGAGCGTCGCGCCGACGTCGAACGTCGCGGGCAGGTCATCACCGAACGTGATCGATCCGCTCGCCGTGATCGCGACCAGGTCGGGGCTCTCGGAGTCGATCGGGCCCGAGGCGAAGTACGCGAGCGTGCGCTCGCCATCGAGCGTCACGGTCGCACCCGCAGTCACGTCGCTGAGCGGGACCATCGCCCAGATCACGCTGCCGATGTCGCGGCCCGTTGCGTCCGTCTCGAGCCTGAAGCCTCCGAGCACGAGGTAGGTCTCACCACCGTCGCCGGCGTCGGGGAGGACGGCGCCGATGGTCGAGAGATCCGCGGCCTCGTAGCGCGTGCCGTCGATCTCCAGGGAGAAGCCGCCAGTGCCGCCGTCCGTCGGCATCGCGTCGCTCGAAGGGTCGAAGAGCACCGCGTGGTCGAACGTCGCATCGCCATGCGCGGTCTCGCCGGTGAAGGCGAAGTCGCCGCTCTCGACCATGAGCACGCCACCACCGAAGTCGGGCACGGTGGCGTGGTCACGCGGAGAGACGGCGAGGTCGAAGGGACGCCACCCCACGAACGACGGGAGCCCCTGGTCCAGGGTCGGCGTGGCCTCGGGCGCCGCCTGACAGCCGGCGAGCAGGAGGAGAAGCGGCGTGAGGTGTCGTGCGCGCAGGTTCATGAACGGAGCTCCGTAGGGTCGTTGGGTTTCGGTGGACGAGCGTCGGCAGAACGCGCGCGCGTCCCGCCCCACGATGCGTGGAGAGAGGCGCGGCTCGGCCGCGATCAGACGAGAGAGCTCATGACGCGCACGTCGTTCGCGCGAGGCGAACACGGCCACGAGCTCTCTCGTTCTGGCTCGATGTGTTGCAGCCCTCGGAGCGGGCGTTCATGCGAATGCGCGCGCCGCGAGCGCGTCGAAGCCCTGACGACGTGCGATGCTCCGACGGACCGAGGCCGCCCATGCGACGAATCGCCCTGCTTCTGACGCTCTCTCTCGCCCTCCCCGCGACGCTCGTGGAGGCGGACTGCGCGATCTCACGGCTCGAGCTCGGCGCGGTGATCCCGACGGGCACGCGCCTACCCATCGACGCGCCGATCATCGTGATCCCCGGCGACGCATGGAGCGCTCATGGCCCGGTCACGCGAGAGCTCGTGGGCCCACGGCGGATCGCGCTGACGGAGCGGATGATCGCGCCCGACGTCACGGCGCTCGTGCCCGTGACGCCGCCGACGCCGGGCGTATATCGAGTGTTGGGGCTACGCGAGCCGCTCTCGGTCGAGTACACGGCCGCGCCACTGCCGTCCGTGCTGCCCGCGCCGCAGCTCCGCGCCGTTTCGTACGGGAGCCTCGGCTTCGATCGACATGCTGGCCAGCGCTTCGCCGCGTCGGCGACCCTCGGCGTGTCCGTCCCGACAGGCGCGATCCTCGTGCTCACGCGCTGGTGGGTGAGCGGGCACCCAGCCGGGAGCTCGTTCGCGACCGCCGCCGCCGGCGCCACCTCGCAGACGCTGTACGCCACGGCCAACGGGTGCGGCTCGCTTCCCGCTTCCGTGCTCGCTCCGCCGCCCGGCGCGAGCGCCGACATCGCGTGGGTCGACGTCGCGGGTCGTGTCAGCCCATGGTCGTCCCGCGTCCTCGTGACGCGCTGACGGCTCTTCGCCTCACGCGTCGAGCCGCGACGGCCGCTCCGACGCGAACGCGCTGGCGAGGCGAGCCACGTCTTCTTCGAGATCTGCGAGCGGCGCGGACGAGTGACAGAGGCGAAACGAAAAAGGCCTCGACTCCGGCTCGCGCTGGAACATGCGGCCCGGATCGAACGACACGCCGTGACGAATGGCTGCGTTCAGCAGCGCGACATTGTCCACGCGCCGATCGGTCTCCACCCAGACGGAGAAGCCGCCCTCGGGCGCGCGCACACGAAACGAGGGAAAGATCCTCGCGAGCGCTCGCGTCAGAACGTCCGCGCGCTCGGCGTACGTCCTTCGCGTCCGCTCGAGACGCGCGGCGAAGTCGTCCGCCGAGAGAAAGTGCGCGAGGATGCTCTGCGCGAGCGTGCCCGCCTGCAGATCGGCGTCTTGTTTCGCCGACAACGCCTGGGCGCGCGATGCTCGCGGCGGGACGAGAAACCCGACTCGCAGCCCTGGACAGAGAGTCTTCGAGAACGTTCCCACGTGCCACGTGCGACCCGGGGCGCTCGCCAGGAAGAGCGGCGGCATCGATCCGTCGAACCGGAGCTCCGCGTACGCTTCGTCGACGACGATCGGATGCGAGGCTTCGAGCAGCGCGGAGACGCGCGACTCCGGCATTCCGAGGCCGGTCGGGTTCGCGACGCCGGGCATGACGTACGTGAGCGACGGCGCTTGCTCGGTCGGCTCACGAGGAGAGACGAGGCGTACGCCCCGACCACGGAGCAGGTCGAGCGCGGCTGGATAAGACAGATCGTCCACTTCGACGCTCTCGCCCCGGCTCGCGAGAAGACCCATCGCGATCGCGAGCGCTTGCTGC
>JBBSAT010000062.1:0-30123 GCA_038252025.1 Polyangiales bacterium
TCCATGCGGTCGCGAAGCGGCATCGGGATCCCACTCAGCGAGTTCGCGGTGGTCACGAACATCACGTCCGACAGATCGTAGTCGAGATCGAGGTAGTGATCGTTGAACGCCTTGTTCTGCTCGGGATCGAGCACCTCGAGCAGCGCCGTCGTCGGATCCCCGCGGAAGTCCGACGACATCTTGTCGATCTCGTCGAGCAAGAACACCGGGTTGTTCGAGCCGGCCTTCCGGAGCGACTGGATGATCCGGCCCGGGAGCGCGCCGATGTACGTGCGCCGGTGGCCGCGGATCTCGGCCTCGTCGCGCACGCCGCCGAGCGAGAGGCGGACGAACTTGCGGCCCGTGGAGCGCGCGATGGAGCGCGCCAGCGAGGTCTTGCCGACGCCGGGCGGGCCGACGAGACAGAGCACCGGGCCCTTGAGCTTGCGGACGAGCGCCTGCACCGCGAGGTACTCGAGGACGCGCTCCTTGATCTTCTTCAGACCGTAGTGGTCGTCGTCGAGGATCGTCTCGGCGAGATCGATGTCGTAGTTCTCCTCGGTCTTGTCTTCCCAGGGCAGCGCGAGCACCCAGTCGATGTAGTTGCGGACGACCGTCGCCTCCGCGCTCATCGGCTGCATCATCTTGAGCTTCTTCAGCTCCTTCTTGATGCGGTCCTCGCCCTCCTTCGAGAGCTTCTTGTTCTTGATCTTCTCTTCGAGGTCCTGGATCTCGGACTTGAACTCGTCGCGCTCGCCGAGCTCCTTCTGGATCGCCTGCATCTGCTCGTTGAGGTAATATTCCTTCTGCGTCTTCTCCATCTGCTTCTTGACGCGCGATCGGATCTTCTTCTCGACGTTGAGAATCTCGATCTCGGCGTTCATCAGCTCGAAGAGACGCGACAGGCGAGCAGCGGGATCCGTGGTCTCGAGGATGTCCTGCTTGTCCTGGAGCTTCACGGCTCCGAGGTGGACGACGATGGCATCGGCGAGGCGAGACGCGTCCTCGATCGTCTGCACCTGCATCAGCACCTCGGGTGCGATGCGCTTGTTGAGCTTCACGTACTGCTCGAACGTGGACTGCACGCTGCGCAGGAGCGCCTCGAGCTCCACGTTGGCCGAGAGCGTCTCCTCGACGTTCTCGACCTCGCAGACGAAGTGCTCTTCACCCGTGACGAAGCGCTTGATCCGCGCGCGGCGCTTCCCCTCGACCAGCACCTTCACGGTGCCGTCCGGGAGGCGCAGGAGCTGGATGATCGTGCCCGCCGTACCGACCGCGTAGATGTCCTCGGGCGTCGGGTCGTTCGTCTTGGCCTTGCGCTGCGCGGAGAGGAGGATCTCCTTGTCGCCCGCCATGGCCTGCTCGAGCGCGCGGATCGACTTCTCGCGACCGACGAAGAGCGGCACCACCATGTGGGGGAAGACGATGATGTCGCGCAGCGGCAGCAGCGGGATCACCCGGCTCTTGCCCTTGGCTGCCGGATCGTTCTTGTCGCCCTTGTTGAAGAACATGAGTGCCTCTCTAGTGTCGTTCGCGGTGGAGGCCAAGCCGCACGTTCGACCAGCGGCACGGAGCGTCTGGAAAGTCAGACGCCTGGAGGGTCAGCCCTCCATGAGAATCAGGCAGTGCCTGCTTCCTTCTCGAAGACCATGAGCGGCTTCTCGTTGCGCAGGATCGTGTCCTCGCTGATGTGGACCTCCTTCACGCCGCCGCGTCCGGGGATCTCGTACATGACCTCGAGCATCGCGTTCTCGAGGATCGCGCGGAGGCCGCGGGCGCCGGCGTTGCGGCGGAGGGCCTCCTTGGCCACGGCCACGAGCGCGCCGCGCGTGAACTTGAGGCGCACGCCGTCCATCTCGAGGAGCTTCTGGTACTGCTTCACGAGCGCGTTCTTCGGCTGCGTGAGGATGTCGATCAGCGCGTCCTCGTGGAGCTCGTGCAGCGTCGCCACGACGGGCAAGCGGCCGATGAACTCGGGGATGAGGCCTGCGCGGATGAGATCCTCCGGCTGGACCTGCTCGAGCATCACGCCGAGCTTCTTCTCGCGCTTGCTCTGGAGGTCTGCGCCGAAGCCGAGGGTCCGCTCGCCGACGCGGCGCTCGATCACCTGCTCGAGGCCGACGAACGCGCCGCCGCAGATGAAGAGGATGTTCGACGTGTCGACCTGGATGAAGTCCTGCTGCGGGTGCTTGCGGCCGCCCTTGGGCGGGACGTTGGCCGTGGTGCCCTCGATGATCTTCAGGAGCGCCTGCTGCACGCCCTCACCGCTCACGTCGCGCGTGATGGAGGGGTTGTCGCCCTTGCGCGCGATCTTGTCGATCTCGTCGATGTAGACGATGCCGCGCTGCGCGCGCTCGATGTCGTGATCGGCGTTCTGGAGGAGCTGGACGATGATGTTCTCGACGTCCTCGCCGACGTAGCCGGCCTCCGTCAGCGTCGTCGCGTCCGCGATCGCGAACGGGACGTTGAGGATGCGCGCGAGCGTCTGGGCGAGGAGCGTCTTGCCCGTGCCCGTGGGGCCGATGAGCAGGATGTTCGACTTCTGCAGCTCGACGCCGTCGGCATCGACCCTGGAGTCGATGCGCTTGTAGTGATTGTGGACGGCGACGGCGAGCGTCTTCTTCGCCCGCTCCTGGCCGATCACGTACTCGTCGAGGACGGCCTTGATCTCGCTCGGCTTCGGGAGTGGGGTCCCGTTCTGGAAGGAGTCCTCGCGGTCCACCTCCTCCGCGATGATCTCGTTACAGAGCGCGATGCACTCGTCACAGATATAGACGGTCGGCCCCGCGATCAGCTTCTTCACCTCCTTCTGGGACTTGCCGCAGAAGGAACACTGGAGGTTGCCGTGTCCGTCGTCGCGCCGTCGATCGACTGCCATGTGTGGTCGCCCTGTCTGTGAACGGAGCCGGGTGAACGGAAACCGGAAACGAAGCTCGAAAAAGCCTAACGGCTCGCGGCGACCGCCCTCGCCGCGCCTCAGGTGATTCTACGGCCCACGGCCTTGGGTCGCAATCAATCGACCAGCCTCTTGCGCCGGGGCCGGCGCGTCACTTGCGCGGGACGATGACCTCGTCGATCAGGCCGTATTCCTTGGCCTCGACCGCCGACAGGAAGCGATCGCGCTCCGTGTCGAACTTGAGCTGCTCGACCTTCTGGCCGGTGTGCTTGGCGAGGATCTCGTTGAGCTTCGTGCGAAGCCCGACGATCTCCTTGGCCTGGATCTCGATGTCCGTCGCCTGGCCGCGGGCACCGCCGCTGGGCTGGTGGATCATCACGCGGCTGTTCGGGAGGCAGCGGCGCTTGCCCTTGTCGCCCGCTGCGAGGAGGACCGCGCCCATGGAGGCCGCCTGGCCGAGGCAGACGGTCGAGACGGGGCAGCGGACGTACTGCATGGTGTCGTAGATCGCGAGCCCGGCGGTGATCACCCCTCCCGGGCTGTTGATGTACATCGTGATCTCCTTGTCGGGATCCTCGCCCTCGAGGATGAGGAGCTGCGCGACGATCACGTTGGCCACATCGTCGTTCACCTCGCTGCCGAGGTAGACGATGCGGTCGCGAAGGAGGCGGCTGCCGAGATCCCAGAGCCGCTCGCCGCGGTGGGTGGTCTCGATGACGTGCGGGACGAACATGGAGATCGGTCGGTCGGTCATGGTCTCAGCCTTCCTTCTTCTCGGTCGCTGGATCGGTCTTCGGAGCGTCGGTGATCTTCGCCTTCGCGAGGAGGTGATCGAGGAGCTTGGTCTCGAGGATCTGCGTCTCGAGCTGCTCTCGCTTCTCGCCCTGGTAGTCGACCTTCACCTTGGCGATGTGCTTGCCGGTGCGCTCCGCGATCTCCTTGAGCTTCGCGTCGATCTCGGCGGCCTCGACCACGATGGACTCGCGGCGGCTGAGCTCGCCGAGGAGGATGGCGGCGCGGACCTTCTGCTCCGCGCGCCCGCGCATCTCACCGACCATCGTCTCGTCGAAGTTCGGCGCCTGGCCCATCATCCGCATGAACTGGAGGAACTCCTGCGCCATGGCGCGGAGCTGCTGGTCGATGAGCGAGGGCGGCACGGGGACCGGGTTCGCGATGACGAGCTTGTCGACCGCCTGCTCACGGAGCGCGCCCTCGGCGCGGTTCTTCGCGGAGACCTCGAGCCGCTCGCGCGTCTTGCTGCGGAGCGCTGCGAGGCTCTCGAACTCGCCGAGGTCCTTCGCGAACTCGTCGTCGAGCGCGGGCAGCTTCTTCTCCTGGATGCCCTTCACGGTGACGTCGAAGACGACGACCTTGCCCGCGAGCTCCTGGTTCTCGTCGTCCTTCGGGCGCGCGACGGTGGCCACGCGCGTGTCGCCGATGGACGCGCCGTCGAGGCAGGCCTCGAGCTCGGTGAGGACCTTACCGTCGCCGAGCTCGACCGTGCGGCCTTCGCCCTTCATCTCGGCCTTCTTCTCGCCGTCGATCGTGACCTCGTAGTCGATGCTGACGACATCGCCGCTCTTCGCGGGGCGCGGCGTCTCGAGCGGCTCGAGCGTGGCGCTCTGGGCGCGGATCCGCTCGATCTCGGCGTTCACGTCCTCTTCGCTCACGTCGCTGCTGACGCGCGTCAGCTCGAGCTCGGTCACGAGCGTCTCGATCTTCGGGCGCACCTCGAACTTCGCCGAGAACGCCAGGGGCTGGCCATCCGTGAGCGAGGGCTGGTCCTTCACCTGCGCGTTGGAGACGATCGGCAGCTCGTGCTTCTTGACCGCCTCGATCAGGCCCTCCTCGATGAGGATCGAGACGACCTCCTGCCGGACGTCCTTCGAGAAGAGCTGCTGGATGACGTTCCGCGGCGCCTTCCCGGGGCGGAAGCCCTTCACGCGCGCGGTCTTCTGCAGCTTGCCGAACGTGTCGTCGAGCCCCTTCCGGACGCGGTCCCAGGGCACCTCGACCTTCACTTCGATGGTGACGGGATCGATCTCGGTGACCTGCGATTCCATGAGGGGCTCCAGAGCGAGGGCAGAAGGGGCTCGGTGGTAGCGTTCGCCTCCAGAAGCGTCAAGCGTGAGAACAGGCATCGGAGCGCTGTTTTCGGGCCTCTTCGCGCTTCCTTCAAGCTGAGCTATCGGTCAGGGCTCGCCGCGAGCTCGCCGGCCCAGGCGTCGAACGTCGACTCGATGGCGGCGGCGGCCTCGTCCGGTACGTCGATCAGGATCGAGAGGGCGCGCCCCACGCGGTGACCGCGGACGGCGAACACGTGGCTCCCCACGATCGTCACGGCGCGTTCGGCCTCGATCGCCTCGGCCTCGTCGTCCCAGGTCGTCCACCAGACCGCCGCCGTGGCCGTGCCCGGGCCGCGATAGACGCGGAGGCGGTCGCCTCCCCAGCCGGCTGCCGCCACGCGATCCCGGTCGGCCGAGGAGCCGATCGCGAGCCAGACGCTCATCTCGAGCTCGCCCAGCGTGTCTTCCTCGTGCGGCGCGTACCCGGCGGCCGCGAGCGCGGGCAGCTCGGGGAGCGTGATCACCTCCGGGAGCGCGTGCGCGAAGTAGAGCGCGGGGTGGAGGAGCTGCTCGGTCGAGACGGGCGGGCGAAGGTGCGCCTCGTCGACCGCCGCGAACCCGCCGCGCCCGTGGAGCGCCGCGCAGAAGAGCATGCCGTCGATGTAGCGCGAGAGGAGGGGCGCGCGGACGATCGCCGGAGCGGCCGCCATCTCCGCCCCGCTTCCGGTCCCGACGCCGCCCTGATCGACCATCGCGCGCAGCGCGCTCAGATCGCTCGTGAGCGCGGAGAGGTGCCCGCCGGCCGCGAGCGAGAGCCAGCCGATCATCGAGAGGGTCGCGTCGCCCTCGACGAGCGAGGCGAAGGCGTTCTCGCCGTCGATGCTGCGCTCGTCCCGGTAGTGCTCGCCGAGGCCGAGCTGCTGATCCTGGAGCGCGTGGACGTACTCGTGGACGAGCACCATCGCGCTCTCGTCGCCCTCGATGCCGCGGCCCGCGCTCCGGAGCGCGCGAAGATCCCGCGCGACGTCCTCGCGCATGACCATCGTCCCGAGCTGCGGGTCGTAGAAGCCGACGACCTGCTCGCCCATCACGCGGAGCAGCAGCGCTCGGACGTCGAGATCGGGCGGCAGGAGGCCGATCGCGACGTAGAAGACGCGCGCGTGCTCGAGCTCTTCGTCGTCGATCTGGCTGCGGACGAAGTCGACGATGTCCTCCGCGCTCTGCACGCGGACGGGGACGTCGTGCGAGAAGCGGAGGCCTCGGATGCGCTCGGCGGCGCGGAGCAGGGGACGGATCGCGTCTTCCTCTTCGCGCGACGGCGGCCTGCCTCGCAGGGGCTCCGCGCTCGGTGGACCTGCGACCGCGTGCGCCTCGGTCTGCGGCCGGGCGAGCGAGGCCTCGGTCGCCCTCGAGCCGCAGGCGGAGAGCGTGAGGAGCGTTGCGACGAGGATCGTCGCGCGGCCGGTCACGCGCGCGCCCCCGCCGGGTGGAGCAGCACCATCGCGATGGGCTTGCGCCCGAGCTCCCGCTGGAAGAAGCGCCGCACCGAGCGCTCGGCGTGCTCGCGCACGTCCGCCGGATCGAGCACGAGACGTGGCGAGCGGATCTCGCTCAGCTCTCGGACCACGAACTTCAGGAGGTCCTCGATCATCTCGTCGTCGTGCTCGGGCCGGACGACGCCGCGGCTCACCACGTCGGGGACGCCGACGGGCCGGCCGCGATCGTCGAGCCTGAGCGAGAGGACGACGATGCCGTGCTCTGCGAGCGCCTTCCGCTCTCCGAGCACGCGGCCCTCGACGGGCTCGCCGCCGCGGTCGATGTGCGTGCGGCCCGACCAGACGTGGCCGGCGGTGCGGAACGCGTCCTTCGTGAGCTCCACGATGGTGCCGTTCTCGACGAACATCACGTCGGGTACGCCCTGCTCGCGCGCGATCCCGGCGTGCGCCTTGAGGTGCATGTACGTCCCGTGGACCGGCAGGAAGGCGCGCGGCTTCACGATGTCGATGAGGCGCTTCTGCTCGTCCCGGTGGGCGTGCCCGCTCGCGTGGATGGTCTCGTCGTTCTGGCGGTGGATCACGGGGATGCCGCGCCGCTCGAGCGAGTTGATGAGATCGAGGATCGGCCGCTCGTTGCCCGGGATGATCCGCGAGCTGAGGATCACGAGGTCGCCCGGATCGAGCGTGAGGTCGGGGTGCTGCTGGGAAGCCAGGCGGGGGAGGGCGGCGCGCTCCTCGCCCTGCGAGCCCGTGCAGAGGACGAGCAGCTTCTCTCGCGGGATCTCGCGGGCGCGCTCGCGGGAGACGAGCAGGTCTCCGGGATCGGGGATGATGCCGAGCTCGCGCGCGATCCGGACGTGGGTCTCCACCGAGCGACCGAAGAGCGCGATCCTGCGGCCCACGCGGTGCGCGACGTCGAAGAGCGCGCGCATCCGATGCACGTTCGAGGCGAAGAGGCCGACGATCACGCGCTCCTCCGCGCGGGCGACGATCTCGTGGAGGGACTCGGCGACGTCGACCTCCTTGCCGGAGGAGCCCTTCGTCAGGGCGTTCGTCGAGTCGCTCAGGAGAAGACGCACGCCGCGCGCGGCGAAGTCACGCAGGCGCGCCTCGTCGAAGCGGTCGCCCTCGGGGGGCGTGTCGTCGATCTTGAAGTCGCCGCTGTGCACGACGAGCCCGGCCGGAGTCTCGATGGCGAGGCCCATGCACTCGGGCATCGAGTGCGTCACCTGGAACGGCTCGAAGGTGAAGGCGCCGATCGTGAACTTCTCGCCTCGCGCGATCGGCCGCAGGTCGAGCTTCCGGCCCTGGTGCCAGGGGTGCTCTCCGAGGCGGATCCGGACGAGCGCTAGCGCGTACGCCGGGCCATAGATGGGCACGTCGAAGTCGCGCAGGAAGTAGCTGACCGCGCCGAGGTGATCCTCGTGGCCGTGGGTGAGCACGAGCGCGCGGAGTCGGCTCTGGTTGTCCTTGAGGTGATCGAGGTCGGCGTGGATGACGTCGACGCCGAGCCCGCGGTTGTCGAAGAGCACGCCGCAGTCGATGACGACCATGTCGTCCTCGTGCTCGATCGCCATGCAGTTCATGCCGATCTCGCCGAGCCCGCCGAGCGGGACGAAGCGGACTGCGTCGGTCACTGGATCGGCTCGCGGGGCGGGCCGCTCCCGTGCGTGCCCGGTGCGGGCACTCGCGTTCGCGTCCCGCTCCGCGAGCACTCGTGCAGGGGGGGGCTCAATACTGGACGCCGAGCACGAGGCGGAGCGTCTGGGCGTTCTGGCCGCCCGTGGGCGTGACGCCCGGCGCGAACGTTCCCGGCAGGTACCCGAGGCCCTGGAACGGGAAGAAGATGCCGTACTGCACGGAGACGTAGAAGCCGTCGAGCAGGTCGGGGCCGTCCTCGCTGCGGTAGTAGACCTGCGCGTCGATCTCGAGGCCGAGGTCGGCCGAGTTGCCGTACGTCTGCACGACCTCGCTCGCGCGGCTGTAGATCACGTCGGCGCGCGCGCCGAGCAGCTGACCGAAGCTGTTGCGGATGAAGTCGTAGGAGAGGCCGGGGCGGAAGTAATACGCGCCGCCGATCTGGCGCATGATCGTGCGCCAGAAGATGAGATCGATGCGATACGCCGGGTGCATGTAGAACGTGCTCGACGTGTGGTCGACGCCGTTCGGGCCTGGCTGCTGGACGCCGCCGTTCTCGATGGAGAGGCCTTCCACGTCCGCATCGCCGCTCGCGTAGCCGGCGTTGAAGTAGATGCCGAGCTGGCGGTTCAGCATGTGGTACTCGCCCTCGAACGCGAACGCGCCCTGGAGGATGTTCAGGCGCGAGCTGGGGTCGTAGAGCCCGGGGTTGCTGTTCGCGATCGAGCCGACCGCGACCACGCCCTCGGCCTCGAGGCGGAGGTCGCCCCAGAGGAACTGCACCCAGAGATCGGGGACGAAGACCTCGAACCCGCGGCGCACGTAGGACGCCGGTGTGCCCGAGGGCCCGCCGAGGCCGGAGGTCAGCTGGTTGCTGATGCCCTCGAGGCTGACGTTCTGGGTGCGGTAGACGAAGAAGATGCCGCCGTTGAGGACGAAGTCGCCGCGCTGAAGGGCCTCGGCTTGCTCCTCGGGCGTGGAGCGCCGAGCGACGCCGACCACGACCTGCTCGACGTCGTCGAGGCGCGAGCGGTCGAACGAGTAGCGCGAGGTGTCCTGCGGGTTCTGGTAGAGGAAGCCCTCGGACGCGAAGTCCCAGGCGCCGAAGACGTAGAACCCGAGGATCCGGGTGATCGCCATGATCCGGTCGACGTCGGACTGGTAGTCCTGATCGATCCCGCGGCCGTCGTTGGCCAGGATGCCGAGGCCCCAGTGGTTGCCCATGCGGCCGAAGCGGATCTCACCGAGACCGCGGTTCCGGACCTCGGCCCAGGCGCGTCGGGCGCGGATGCTGTCGGTCAGGCTGTTCTGGCCGTACTGCGGGGGTTGCTGGCTCTGGCTCGTCGCGATGAGCGGGACGTACGGGTTCGGCTGGCCGGTGACCCAGCCGGGCTGCTGCGTCGACAGGCCCTCGGGCGTCGAGCCGAGCACGAGGTTGTCGAAGACGTCGATCTGCGCGTGGATGCGCACGTCGTCCGAGAGGTGGATCGTCGGCTCGAGCCGGAAGCGCATGTTGGCGAACGCGAGCGCGTTCTGATCACACGTGTTCGGGCAGAGCCCGTCGATCGCGACGCCATCCTCGACGGGGATGAAGCGGCTGAAGGGTAGATCTTGGGCCTGGAGCATTCCGGGCATCACGCGGCCGAGGAAGAAGTCGTCCTGGAACTCGCCGCGCATGCGCATGTAGCCGTGCAGCTCGAAGACCGTCTGCGGCGTGACCCAGGGCGCGACCGTGGGATCCGACCCTGCGCCATCGAGGCGCTCCGCGACGCGGTCGGGGTTCGGAAGCTCGTCGTCCTCGTCCTCTTCTTCTTCCTCTTCCGCCTCTTCGTCGTCGTCGGCCTCTTCGTCCTCGTCGAGGTCTTCTTCCTCTTCCTCGGCGGGCGCGGTGTTGCCCATGTCGAGGGTGGGCGCGCGAAGCTGGGGCTCTTCCTCGTCCCAGCCTTCTTCCTCTTCGACCTCGTCCTCGTCGCTCGGTGCGGCCGCGTCGCTGTGCGGCGTGCCGGCGTCGGAAGCGGACGGAGGCTGCGCGAAGGCGTGCGCCGGCGCGATCGCCATCGCGCCGCCCGCAGAGAGGGCTGTCGCGAGGAGGGCCCACTCCAGCGCGCCGCGCCCCGCAGGCCGCGCTCGATTCGCTCGCTTCATCCAGGTCTCCATGAAGGCGGGCCCTCGTAACACGGCGTAAATGCTGGGGCAACGAGCAACCGGACCATGAAAGGCCGCTGCGCCGCTCGTGGGCGACTACGCACGAACACGGCGCTGGCATGTCAGCGTCGCGGGCGAGGCGAGCGCTCAAGGCGTGACCAACAATGGTCGCGCCTTGTCCTTTCCCAGCGTGAAGCGCTGGGAATTTCTCTCAGTCGAAGGGATCTGACCAGAGTATTTGGTCACGCCTTCAGCTCGCGCGGAAGCTGCGGTCGAAGAGGCGCACTCGCCTCGTCAGGAGATCGAGGACGAAGATCGCGAGCGCCGCGAAGAAGAGCGGGGCGCGGGCGTCCTCTCTCGCGCGGACGTGCTCGCCCATCGCGTCGAAGGCGTCGGCGGGCTCGGCGTAGACCCCGCCGCCGCTCGCTTCCGAGAGCGCCTCGAGCAGCGCCGGGTCCGGCTCGAGCGCCGCGTACTCCGGCGCATACGGATAGACGAGGCTCCCCGTGCTCTCCGCGACGACCGCGCCGCCGCGACGGTGCTCCGCGGTGATCGCGTATGCGCCGAAGCGCTCGATCGGCGTCTCCCCCTCGTAGCGGCCGGGCGCCACCTGGTGCATCGGCACGTCGATGCGCGTGCGCTCGTCGACGGGCGCGCCCATCGGGCCGATCACGTGCGCGACCGGATCGAGGTCGTTCACGAACGCGTCCTCGTCGTCCATCGCCTCCACGACGAGCCGGGCCGTCTCGCCCTCTATGCGCGCCTCCATCGGCAGCTCCTCCTCGTGTCGCTGCCGCATGTGCTCTCGCACCATCTGACCGAAGAGCGGCGCGAAGCCCGGCCAGCGGACCCAGTCCACCGCCCATCGGTTCTTCACGTCGCTCGTCCACGCGAGCGTCCAGCCGAGGCCTACGCGCATGCGCGCCAGCAGCGGCTCGCCGAGATCGCTCTCGAGGATCTCCTCGGCGGGGGCCGCGCGCATCCGGGTCGCCACGTAGCCGCGCAGGAGCGGCGCGCTCTCCATCGGGACGCCGCGCAAGAAGGCAGCCGGCGCCGTGACGCGCGCGGTCACGTAGTCCTCCACCACGCCGCTCTGCATCGCCGTCGTCGTCTCGCGTGTGAAGATGCGCGGGATGTTGTGCGGGTCCGCCGTGAAGTAGGCGCGCCCGCCGCCCGTGTCGGCGACCTCCTGCAGGAGCGCGCGGTTCACGTCGCTCCCGACGCCGACGACCGAGACCGTGATCCCTTCCGCGTGCATCAGCGAGACGAGATCCGGGATGCCCGTCTCGTTCGTCTGACCGTCCGTCAGCAGGATGACGTGCCGTAGCCTGGCGCGCGTGACCGTGAGGTCCGAGAACGCCATGTCGAGCGCAGGAAAGATCGCCGTCCCGCCGCGCGCGGCGATCCGCCCGATGTCCCGCTGGATCTGGAGGCGGTTCCCCGCGCTCTGCATTCGAACGGCGCGCTCGGGCTGCGAGTCGAAGCTGACGACGCCGAGGTAGTCGTCGCCGGAGAGCAGCTCGGCCGTCGCGCGGGCGGCCTCCTTCGCGAGCTCGATCTTCTCGCCGGCCATCGACCCGCTGCGATCGAGGACGAGCGCGAGGGCGAGCGAAGGCTGATCCCGCCGCCGCTCGGGATCCATGTGCACCGGCAAGAGGCGCTCGACGCGACTGCCCTCCCAGCCGCCGAGCCCGAAGGACTGATCGCCGCCCGCCATCAGGAACCCACCGCCCTGGTCGCGCACGTAGCGCTCGATGAGCTCCTGCTGCGAGGGCGAGATCGCGTCGGCCGGCGTGTCCGAGACGATGAGGAAGTCGAACGCCGACAGCTCCGGCAGCGACGTGGGGAACGCGCGAGGCGAGCGGACCTCGACGTCGAGCTCGGAGGACTCGAGCGCGCGCGACAGATAGGTCGCGCCCGCGGCCTGGCCCTCGACGTAGAGCACGCGCGGTCGGCCCGGGACCACGAGCGTGCGCGAGAGCTCGTCGTTCTCCGGGAAGCGATCGCTCGCCTCGTCGGCCGGAGTCACCGTGAAGCGATACGTCACGGGCCCCGGCAGGTGGACGACGGATCGCAGCGCGATCTCGGTCTCGCCCTCGGGGAGGTCGACCTCGCGCACGCCGTCGAGCCCGTTCAGGAGATCGTTCTGGTAGAGGCGAACGCGCACGTGGGCAGCCGTCGTCGAGCGAACTCGCGCGCGCAGGGTGAAGGGCTCGCCGACGCGGAGCCGTGCGGGCGCCACGAGGTCTTCCACGGCGATCTCGGCGGGCGGGCCGTCGTCCAGGAGGACGTGGAGCGCGCGCACGTGCCGCGTGGAGAGCGTGCCCAGCTCGGAGAGGGCACCCGAGCGGGTCTCGCTGCCGTCGGAGACCACGACGATGCGGCCGAGGTGACCCTCGGGATGGAGCGCGAGCGCGAGGCGGAGCGCGCCGCCGAGATCGCTGGCCGCGCCGTCCTCGTGCCGCGCGACGTGGAACGAGGCGGGATCCTCGAGGTCGACCGGGACACGCTCCGACGTGGCTGCGAAGCTCACGACGGCGATCGTGTTCTCGCCGCGTGCCTCGATCGCCGCCCGCACGAGGTCTTCGGCGCGCGCGAGATCGCGATCGGTGATCGAGTCCGAGACGTCGATCGCGAAGACCACGGAGGTGCGCGTGACGTCGGTCGTGCGCGCGGGCTCGGCGAGCGCGAGGGCGAGCAGCACGATGCCGAGGCCGCGCAGCGCTCCGGACAGGACGAGCTGCGCGCGCGGGAGATCGGCCAGCGAGCGATGCGCGGACGCGAGCGTGATCGGCAGGAGCGCGAGGAGCATCAGCCACCGCGGCTCGGCGAGCTCGTAGCGGTCCCCGTCGAGCGTGACGCCGAGGGCGTGCCCGGTGACCTCGAGCAGCAGCAGCGCGAGCGCGCACGACAGGCCGAGGCCGACGGCGATCGGGCGGCTCACGTCAGACCGTCCATCGCCGGTGGAAGGTGAACCACTCGACCAGGAGGAGAGTGAGCGCGAGGAGCGCGAGCCACTGCCAGGGCGCGAGGCCGGCGCTCGCTGCAGGGGCGCTCGCGACGATCTCGTCAGCGGGCGTGCCGAGCTCGACACCGAGATCGAGAGAGACCGGGGAGAGGTCGGCCTCGCCGTCGGCTTCGAGGTTGGCGGCGACGATCTGGTCTCCGACGTCCGTCTCCAGCGTGTGGAAGCCGGCCCGCTCGAAGCGCACCGACGCGCGGCCATCGCGCACGGCGAGGCGCACGCCGTCGAGCGTCGCGGTCGTCGCGCCGGCGGGGAGGGCGAGGGTGACCGACGTCCCCGTCAGGACGCTCCCGCGGTAGGCGGCGTCGGTCTCGGCGAAGGAGTCGATCGCGTTGAGCAGCAGCACGGGGAACGCCGCGCGGAGCGGGAGATCGCTCTCGCGCACGTCGAAGGTGAGCGCGACGAACCGGGAAGAGCCGCGTGTGCCGGCGACGATCAGGGGCCCGCGCCGATCGCCCGCGACGACGACGTCGTCTGGCTGTGCGCGCACGAGGAGGGCGCGCGCGATGTTCACGTCGGCGATCGCAGCGTGGCGGAGGAGCGGATGATCGCGGCGAAGGACGTCGAAGAACGGACGCTCGATCGTGCCGGCGACCTCGAGCGGGCCGGTGACGCCCTCGGCCGGCGCGGGGGAGAGGTAGATCGCGTCGTGATCGAGCGGCGTGCTGGGCACGAAGCGATCGAGGATGGCGACGTCGTACTCGCGCGACGGCGGGAAGTCGGCTGGCGCAACCTCGAAGACGTCGAGGTACTCGTCGAGCAGGAGCGCGGCCTGCAAGTACACGTCGTCCTCGGAGACGAGCGCGACCCGGGCGCGTCGTCGCTCGGGAACGCGAGCGTAGAAACGATCGTCGACGGCGAGCGCGTCGTGCGATCCGTCGGCGCGACGAAGCCGGGCCTCGAGCGCCTCGTCGACGCCGGTCAGGCCGGCGAAGAAGCGCCGCACGCGCCCGCCCGCCGGGACCCTCAGGTGCTGGACGTCCACGGTCTCGCCGTCGCCGAGCAGCTCGACCTCGACGTCCTCGTCCGCCTCGCCGGCGTCGAGCACCTCGAGGAGCACCTCGTTGCGGCTCGCGTCGAGCGGATAGCGGCGCACGGCGAGCGCCGTGATCGCGACGTTGCCGGCGCCGACGCCGATGGAGATCTGGCGCGCGGCGATGTTCGCGTCGTCGAGGATGGAGCGCGCCTCCTCGACACGCGCGACGCCTCCGTCGGAGATCAGCACCAGCTCGGCGTGCTGGGACCCGCTCGCGACGTCTCTGGCGAAGCGCGCGGCCTCCGCGAGATCGGCGCCCACGTCGCGCGCGGTGGCGGCGTCGATGGCCGCGTCGAGATCGGCGCGGCTCGACGTCAGGGAGGACAGAGGGCGCGCGCGGTCCGTCAGCTCGACGACGATCGCGCGGTCGGTGGCGCCGAGGGACCGGACCAGCTGCCGCGCCTCGGCTCGCGCCGCCTCCATCCGGCCGCCGGGGACGTCGGTCGCCTGCATGGAGGCGCTCGCGTCGAGGGCGAGGACGAGGATGCGCCCGCTTCCTTCGCTCCCGGTCGGGCGCGGATCGGCGAGGGCTCCCGTCACGAGCGCGACGAAGAGGAGGGCGAGCAGCAGCGAGAGGACGCGCCGGAGGTTCGCGAAGAGCCGGCTCGAGCGCTCCGTCGCGAGCACCTCGAGGAACAGGTGAACGAACGGGACCTCGACCGGCCGCCGTCGCAGCTTGAGGAAGTAGAGCGCGAGGACGGCGAGGCCGAAGCCGAGGAGCGTGGTGAGCGCCGCGGTCTCCGAGATCCCGGCGAGAGCGAGGCCGCTCATCCGACGACGCCTCCTCGCCGGAGCAGCGCGAGGACGGCCTGGTCCCACGCCTGATCGGTCGGCACCTCGACGAGCGGTACGTTCTTCTCGCCGCAGAACGACTGGATGCGCTCGCGATAGCGCGCGTGCGCCGCCCGGTAGCGCGCGAGCACGCTCTCCGTGATGGTCACGTCACGGCGCTCCCCCGTCTCGCGGTCGACGAGCACGACGTCGCCGTGGAGCGCCGGGGCGGCGTCGCGCGGATCGACGAGGTGGAGCACGCGAGGCTCGAAGCGCGCGTAGCGGAGCACGTCGATCCCGCTCTCGAAGCCCTTCGGATCGTAGAGGTCCGAGATCAAGAGCACGACGCCGCGGCGCTTGTTGGAGGCGACGAACTGCCGCATCGCCGCGGCGAGGTCGGTCGCGCGCTCGAGCTCCGCGCGGCGGAGGAAGTCGAAGACGCGGAAGACGCGGGCCTTGCCTCGGAGCGGTGGAAGGCGCGACGTGATCCGATCCGAGAACGTGGAGAGCGACACGCGGTCGAGCCCTGCGAGCGAGACGTAGGCGAGCGCCGCCGCGAGCCGCTTGGCGTGGTCGATCTTGCGGGGCGTGCCCAGCGTCATCGACGCCGACACGTCGAGCAGCACGTACACGCTCAGGTCTTCTTCTTCCTCGAAGAGGCGCACGAGCAGGCGGCCGGCGCGGCCGTAGAGCTTCCAGTCGACGAAGCGGAAGTCGTCGCCCGGGGCGTACTCGCGGTGGTCCGCGAACTCGATGCCGCTTCCCGTCTTCTTGCTGCGGCGCTCGGCGCGGGTCTTCCCGTCGACCGTCCTTCGCGCGACGATCGCGAGCGACTCGAGCCGCCGCTGGAACTCCTCGTCGAAGAGGTCGCGATCCTCGGCGATCTGCTCTTCGCGCCGCTTGCCGAACGGCCACATCACGCCCGCCTCAGACGGTCTCGGGAACGCGCGCGAGGATGTCGTCGAGGAGCGCGTCCGTCTTGATGCCCTCGGCCTCGCCCTCGAACGAGAGGAGGATCCGGTGGCGGAGCGCGGGCTTGAGGACCTTCTGCACGTCGTCGACGGAAGCGGCGAAGCGTCCGTCCGCGAGCGCCGCGATCTTGGCGGCGAGCAGGCAGGCCTGAGCGCCTCGCGGGCTCGCTCCGTAGCGGACGAAGCGCTTCACCTGGTCGGGCGCGCCCTTCTGCTCGGGGTGCGTCGCCTCGAGGAGGCGGATCGCATAGTCCTGCACGTGCCTCGCGACCGGCACGTCGCGCGCGAGGGCGCGCATCTCGAGGATGCGCTTGCGGTCGAGCACCTTCTCGATCTCCGGCTGATCGGCGCCCGTCGTGCGATCGAGGATCGCGTGCAGGTCCTCGCGCGAGGGAAAGCCGACCTCGAGCTTGAAGAGGAAGCGATCGAGCTGCGCCTCGGGAAGCGGATAGGTCCCCTCCATCTCGAGCGGGTTCTGCGTGGCGAGCACGAAGTAGGGCTCCTCCATCTTGTGCGTGGTGTTGCCGATCGTGACGGCGTGCTCCTGCATCACCTCGAGCAGCGCGCTCTGCGTCTTGGGCGTGGCGCGGTTCACCTCGTCGGCGAGCACGACGTTCGCGAACACTGGGCCAGGACGGAACTCGAGGCGTCGCTCGCCAGCGCCCTCGGAGATGACGGTCGTGCCGAGCACGTCGGCCGGCATGAGGTCGGGCGTGAACTGGATGCGCGAGAAGCGCAGGTCGACGGCTTCGGCGAGGCTCTTCACGAGCAACGTCTTGCCGAGCCCGGGGACGCCTTCGAGGAGCACGTTCCCGCCGGCGACCAGGCACGTGATCAGGCCGTCGAGGATCGCGTCCTGTCCGACGATGCGCTTCTGAACGGCGGTGCGGACTCGCGTCAGATCGTTCCGGAAGGCCTCGACGGCCGTGCGGGTCGCCTCGGTGGTGGGCTTGTCGTTCTTGCCGTCGGGGCGCGCCATGTGGTCGGCATCATGGGGCGGGAGCCCCGAGGACGGCAACGTTCACCGATGGTGGCGCACGCTGGGCTCACGAGATGGAAGCGCGCGATGTCCCGCGGCGCCGCTCTGACCGCTGGCTGCGATCCTCGCCGACTCGGGCGACCGCGCGCGATCGCGACGGTCGATGCTCCGATCATCGGGGCCATGAAAGCTTGATCTGGCTCCAACGTGAACAGCTTCGCGATCGGCTCGCACCGGATGGCATCCCAGAGCTCGACGGTGCTCCGAGCGTGCAGCGCCTCGCCTCGGTCGCACACCATGATGAGAGGACCCTCGCGCTCGAGCGCGAAGAACCTCGCCTGACGCGAGGACAGCGTCAGCAAACACGCGCCCGACGAAGCATCGAACATGCGCGGAGGGTGCTCCGTCCAGACCGCCACTCGTTCGCCGCGAGCGAACAGCGTCGCGTTGAGGACGCCGGCGATCGGTCCCGTGCGACTGACGAGCGCGAGCTTCACGCGACGCATCTTCCCACGTCCTCTGATGCCCGGCTGGGCCGAGATGCGATAGCGTTGCGGTCATGACTACGGTCCGAATCGCCATCGTGTGTCTCGCGCTCGGGATCGGCTGCGGGGGCGGCGCCACGTCCGCGGACGCCGGGCGCTCGGTCGATGCGCCTGCCGTCGACGCGCCGCGTGCCGACTCGGGGACGACCGACTGGATCGACACGCCCGAGCTGAGCCCCACGCCCCTGCGGAGCTTCGCCGCCGCTGGAGCGGGCACCACACCCGGGACGGACTACGGCGCGCGCATCGTCACGGACGTCGGCACGATCGTCCTCGATCTCACGGAGGCCGAGACACCCATCACGGTGAACTCGTTCGTGTTCCTCGCGCGGAACCACTTCTTCGACGGCATCGCGTTCCACCGCGTCATCGAGGGCTTCATGGCGCAGGGCGGCGATCCCAACACCGTCTCGGGGTCGCCCGCCACGTGGGGCACCGGCGGCCCCGGCTATCAGTTCGTGAACGAGATCGATCCCTCGCTCTCGTTCGATGGCGCGGGCGTGCTCGGCATGGCGAACGCCGGCGCCGACACGAACGGCTCGCAGTTCTTCATCACGTTCGCGCCGCAGACGGGCCTGAACGGGAGCTACACGGTGTTCGGCCGCGTCATCGAGGGGCAAGAAGTGCTCGCCCTCATCGCGCGCGGCGAGCCGCCTGCCGCGCCGACGCGGATCACGAGCGTGCAGATCATCGAGCGCTGACGCGCGGGCGCACTTCAAAACAGATCCGGGCCGAGGACTCCCGCCGCGCCCACCGTGCGGTGCGTGTCGTAAGGGTCGGCGGTCCCGTGCGTGTAGAGGAAGAGGCTCGACGGGACGCGGAGCGCGTGGACCACGCCAGCGACGCTCACCTCGAGCGTGCCCCAGCTGCGCCTCCCGCTCGGTCGATGGAAGAAGTGGAAGTGATCGCTGCGTCGGAGCCCGTCCTCGTGCAGCAGCGTCATCATCCGCATGCTCTCGAGCCGGCCGTGGCCGTGAGCCACGAAGGTCGCGCTGGTCCCTGGCTCGTCCATCGCCCAGAGGTAGGCACTCTGCCCCACGCCGCCGTCGTCGCGATAGAGCTCGAGCTCGACGTGCGCGTCGAACGGGTTGCTCGCGAGGACGGCGAGGCGCCAGCCGTTCTCGATCTGGCCCATGTCGTATCGAACGTGCCGGAAGGGCACGACGTGGTCGCGCGCCGAGAGCTCGCTCATCGCGGGCGCATACCGCGGTAGCGTCCGACGGTCGGACTCGGGCAGCGGCGCGTCCGGGTCGCGCGCGCACCCGTAGGGGATCTCGAGCCAGTAGCGGCCGTCCTCGCCGAGATCGAGGGAGACCCACGCCTCGTCGAGCGTGTTGGTCGTCCACGTGAACGGCGCCTGTCGCATCCACGAGGTCCGAGGCTGTTCCTGCATGCGGGAGCCGCCGAACACGTTGGCGAACGCGTCTCCGCTGGGCTCGAGGATCGACCCGTCCGGGAAGTGCATTCGAACCTCCATCCCTTCGAGCGGATCGCGCTCGAGCCCCTCTGCGAGGATGCGCAGCGAGCTCCCGAAGAATTCGAGCTCGAGGCGCGTCCCGGGCCCGAACGCGTCGTCGACGGTCGGGTACACGATCTGGTCGAACCGGTGCGCGTCCGGGCCAGCGGTCGGGGGCGTGCGCGGCTCCTCGGGCTCTTCGGGCTCCTCGGGAGCGGGCACGACCTCGGCTTCGCTGGGGCTCGGCGGAACGGGGGCGGGCGCTTCGGTGGGCGGGCAGTCGGGAGGCCCGCCGCAGCCGATGAACAGAAGGCACACCGCCAGGGCTCGCGTTCGCATGGCGCTTCAGTACCCGAGACGCGGAGGAAGTTCCGCCCTCGGCTCAGAAGCTAGAGCCCAGGTGGGCGTAGACCTGGTCGATCCCCCCGTCGCTCACGCCGCGCGCGTAGCCGACGCGAAGCGAGAACGCGAGCACGTAGAACACGGTGAAGTCGAGGAAGAGCTCGGCGCCGATGCCCACGCGAAACGTCCGGATGTCGAAGCTGTCCGAGAACGCGTCGCCGTAGTCGCAGAAGACCGCTGCGTGCAGGCGATTGAAGAAGAGCGGCAGCGTCCATGGGCCGCCGTTGAAGCGCCAGATCGGGAAGCGGTACTCGAGCTGGACGAGGTGCAGCTGCACGCCGACGCGGCTGTTCGCCGGGTAGCCGCGCAGCGCTACGCCGCCGAGCACGGCGGGCGCTTGCAGGCCCTCGATCGGGTTGACGTTGGGGAAGCCGCCGAGGCCGAACACGCCCCGCCGGCCGAGGTCGCCGGTGCTCCAGCCGCCGCCGTAGCGCATCGCGAGCACGTGGTGCTCCCAGAGCGGCACGTACTGCGTGATCGACCAGTTCAGGGTCACCACCCTGAACTGGCTGCCGATGAGCGGGTCCGCGACGGCGACGCCGATGCCGATCGAGCGGCCGTTCGAGGGACTGATGTCGTACGAGTAGCGCTCGACGTCGCTGTATCCCCAGCCGAAGCGCAGGGTCGAGTAGAAGCCGCGCTCCGGCAGGGTCGGCGGTGGGGTGTTGGGGTCGAGCTCGAAGGCCCAGGGCGCCGCCCGCATCGTGTACGTCGCGGCGTAGCTGAGGCTGATCGTGTCGTAGCGGAACGCGCGGGGAAACGAGTACGCGAGCCCGACGTCTCCGCCGAACACGTCCTGCGCCCAGAGGCGGTCCTCCCCGCCGACCGAGAGGCCACCCGCGAGCGCGACGTAGCGAAACCCGTGCAGCGAGAACGCGAGCGGGGATCGCTGGTAGGTGTAGCTGCCCTCGAGCTGCACGTTCCCGCTCACGAGCCCGATGCCGACCCGGAGGTTGTACGAGTGCTGCTGGACGGCGTCCTCGCCGAGCACGCTGATGCCGAGCTGCGAGCCGTACGCGTCCTGGCCGAGGTCGAGCGCGTAGCTGCGCGGGTAGAGCGTCGGCAGCGGGTCGTACGCCTCGCTCTCGAGGTCGAGGATGGCGCTCGGATCGGAGCCGGCCGGCCGCGTGTCGTGGAAGGGCACGGCCTCGCGGAAGCCGTCGGGCGAGAGACCGTCGAGCCGGAACAGATCGAAGCCGTAGCTCGTGTAGCCGATGTAGAGCAGCGTCGCGCCGTCTTCGGAGATCGCCGGCTGGTATGCGCCCGCGACGACGTTCGTGACCTGGCGGATCGTCCCGCTCGCGAGGTGATAGGCGTAGATGTTCGCGATCCCCGTGCGGTCGGACGAGAAGTAGACGACGCGTCCGTCCGGGGAGAAGACGGGGCCCGTGTCCTGCGCGCGATCGTGCGTGAGCTCGTCGATGTTCCCCGTCGCGATGTCGACGATCGCGATGTCGCGGTAGCCGCCGGTCGTCCAGCGCGAGAACACCACCGAGCGGGCGTCCGGCGAGAAGCGCGGCGTGTAGACGAGATCGAAGCGCTCGCTGCCCACGAGCTCACGCATGGTGCGCGGGATGTCCTCGCTGTCCGCGATCATCAGCCGCGTCGTCCCTGCGCGCGTGACGGTGAAGACGACGTGTCTTCCGTCCGGTGAGATGTCCGGCTCTCTCGCGCGCATGCCCTGCGTGAGCCGCGTCTCCTCGCCTGTGACGAGATCGCGTCGGAAGAGATCCGCGTACGAGTAGATGTCGCGGGTGACGTCCACGCGCGAGAAGAAGACGCACGAGCCATCCGGATGCACGGCCGCTTCGCCGCCTTCGTTGAGGCGGACGAGCGTGTCGCCCATCGCGCCGTCGCTCGGGTCGATCACCACGAGCCGGGGCCGGCTGCGGTTGTCGTCGCGCATGTAGATGAGGTGCCCGTCGCGCAGGAAGCGCGGCGCGCGCGTCATCTCGCTGTGCGTCGTGATCCGGATGCCTTCGCGACGACCGAGCGCGTCGACGTCGCTCCGCATGGCCTCGTAGTGCGCGCGGCGCTCGGCCAGGAAGTCCACCCAGAGATCCGAGAACGTGTGCCCCGTCGCGCGGTGGGCGACGCGGTTGAGCCCGTAGGGAAGCACCGAGTCGCCGTAGTCGCGCATCATCGTCGCGATCGACTCGCGACCATGTCGGTCCGCGATGTAGCGGATGAAGAAAGAGCCGTAGAGATATGCCGCGTTTCCGTGCGGCCAGCGGTCCGCGTCGTTCCAGACCTGGTCGAAGCCCCAGAAGCGGTCCTCGAGCGCGTCCATCCGCAGGTACATGTCCCACTGCGTCGAGCGCAGACGCCCGCCGCTCGTCTGCTCGGTCTCCTGCCAGACGGCGATGCCTTCCTGGAACCAGCGCGGCGCGACCTGGTTCGGCATGTAGACCTTGCCGAGGATCGCGTTGAGGATCGAAGGCAGTCCCGAGGCCTGGTCGAGGTGGAGGATGTGCGTGTGCTCGTGCGCGATGAGCGTGGCGAGCCAGTCGTCGTACTCGCCGAGCGGCGAGAGGTCCTCCGGCGGCTCTGCGTAGATGCGCAGCGTGTCGTAGGGGAGGGCGGTCGCCGATCCGTTCGCGAGGTTGCTGTCGTCCGACAGCACGATCTGCACGCGCTCGGTCGGCTGGAAGCCGAAGATCTCGCTCAGCGTGGAGTTGGTGCGCTCCGCGATCCTGGCGACGCGCCGCGCCACCATCGCGAGAGGGTCGTGATAGTGGATGTCGAAGTGCTCGGTGTGGACGGTGCGCCACTCGAGGAGCGGATCACGGATCTGGCCCGTCGCGCGCGCGGGGGTGCCGACCGACGCGCAGACCGCGAGCGCCGAGGCGAGGAAGGCGAGACGGGCCCAGCGCACGGCCGCGACGGTCGCTGTGAGGAGGCGCCGGGTCAAGCGGCGCGCGCGGGCGCCGACTTCCGGTATGGTGGCCACTGCACGATCGCAGGAGGGCTCGCCATGACCGTTCGAACGTTGGTCCAGCTCGGGTGCGCTCTCGGGCTGATGCTCGCTGTCCTCTCTGGCTGCGAGTGCTCGACGAGCGGGACGCGACGGCGCGACTCCGGGACGGGCGTCGGCGGCGACACGGGCACGGGCGGCGGCGAGACGGGCGCCCAGTGCGTCGATGGCCTCGACAACGACATGGACGGCCTCCGCGACTGCGCCGATCCCGACTGCTACGCGCTCGCCGACTGCATGAACATCGATACGGGTGTCCCGCGCGTGGATGGAGGCTTTGGTGAGTGCACCGGGCTCATCTTCGACGCGCAGAACGGCATCGCGCCCGTCGACATCGTCTGGGTCATCGACAACTCGGGCTCGATGGACGAGGAGGCCTCGCTCATCCAGGACCGAATGAACGACTTCGCCGCCGCGATCACGAGCTCGGGCATCGACGACTACCACGTCGTCGTGATGACCCGCGCCGGCTGGGTCACCGTGCCTCCGCCCCTCGGCACGGACCCCGCTCACTTCCTCTTCGTCGACGAGGACGTGCAGTCGAACGATCCGCTCACGGACGCTCTCGCACGTCTGCCCGACTATCGCAGCTTCATCCGCGCCGACTCGGAGCTCCACTTCGTGTTCGTCACGGACGACGAGAGCCGCATCTCGGCCGGCGCGTTCAACTCGATGATGGAAACGGCGCTCGGCCGCAGCTACCACGCCAACGTCATTGCCTCGCCGCCAGGCGAAGAGGGGCCGCCCATCTGCGTCTTCGGGATCTGCCTCCCGGCGATGGGCTGCACCGGTCCCCACGGAGATGCGGCGGCCACCGGCAACCAGTACTGGGCGCTCGCGGCGTCGACCGGGGGCGCGCGCCTCTCCATCTGCGCCGAGGACTGGACCGTCCTCTTCAACGACCTCCTCGCGATCGTGGCGGCACCGACGCGCATCCCGTGCCGCTTCGAGATCCCACCGCCCCCCGACGGGATGAGCTTCGATCGCGATCGCGTGAACGTCGTCTTCACCCCCGGCACCGGCGGCGATCCGGTGACCTTCCCGAGGGCCACCGACGGCTGCGCGAGCGGCCGCGGCTGGGTCTACGACGACGACGCAGCCCCGACCCAGATCATCCTTTGCCCCACGGAGTGCGGCACCGTCGAGGCCGACGACAGCGGCCACGTCAACGTCCAGTTCGGCTGCGCCACGGTCCTCATCTGACCGCCTTCCGGCTCGGCACGTCGAATCCTGCCCTGGACGCGATCGGTTCCTTGACCCGGGAACCGAGCGTTCTCTAAGCTATTTCCACGCGATGGAGCCCCCGGCGCCGAAGATCACCCCGCCCCCACCCCTCCGGGGTGCGAAGACGTACGCGCTCCGATTCATCTCGGGCAAGTACCAGGGCGGAGAGTTTCCTCTTCCGAACAACAAGGAGATCGTCGTCGGACGATCGAGCGAGCTCGACATGGTCCTCGTCGAGGACATGGTCAGCCGCCGCCACGCGAAGCTCACGGTGACGGGCGACCAGATCTTCATCCAGGATCTCGGCTCGACCAACGGCACCTTCGTCAACGGCGAGAAGATCAAGCGCTCGCGCCTGAGCGAGGGCGACCGGATCCTCATCGGCACGAGCATCATCAAGCTCGTCGCGGCGGACGGCGCGGCGCCGGCCGAGGCGAAGGCGAAGCTCGAGGACGTCGCGCAGGGTCGACGCACCTCGCAAGTGCGCACGATGAGCGGCTCGATCGCCGAGATCCCGCTTCCCGATCTGATGCAGCTCTTCTCCGCGTCGAAGAAGACCGGCGTGCTCGTCGTCCGCACCGAGGCGGACGTCGGCAAGATCTTCATCGACAACGGGCGCGTGCAGTTCGCGGTGGTCAACGACCACTACGACGTACCGCCGATGAAGAGCCTCTTCCGCATCCTCACGTGGGCGGTGGGCAGCTTCGACATGGACGCGCCGGAAGAGCGCGACTTCCACACGAAGATCGAGATGTCGACCGAGGGCATCCTGATGGATGCGATGCGGCAGATCGACGAGATCCGCCGGCTCGGCTCCGACATGCCGCCGCTGACGGCCAACGTGCTGCTGGCGATGCCGCTCGTGCCGCCGCTCCGCGACCTGGCGCCCGAGGAGATCGACGTCCTGCAGCTGGCGTACAACTACGGCCACGTGGAGTCGGTGCTCAACAAGAGCCTCGCGAGCGATCTCGACACGAGCACCATCCTCGTGAAGCTGCTCAAAGGCGGCTACCTCCGAGTCGAGTAGCGCGGCGACGCCGGCTGTCAGGCTATGCTGGCCGGCATGCGAAGCCGGCTTGCTTGGTCCTCCATCGCGTTCCTCGTCCTCGTCTCGGCGGGCTGCAGCAACCCGCCGGACGGACCGCCGCGCCCCACGGGCACGGGGACCCTCGGCGTTCCCGACGCGATGCACGGACCGTCGACCGCGGACGACATCGACGGCGACGGCGTTCCGAACGACATGGACTACTGCCCCTCGCTCGCGAACGCGGACCAGCGCGACGTGTGCACGTATCCGGCCGAAGCGCCGGCGCTCACCGGTGATGTCCACGCCGACGCGCTCGCGCGCCTGAACTTCTGGCGGGATCAGCTCGGCCTCGCGCTCGTGACGGAAGACCTCGAGCAGTCGCGGACGTGCCAGGTCCACCTCGACTATCTCGTCGCGTGCGCCGCTCAGCTCGGCGGCCCGTTCCTCGCGCACGACGAGGGTGACTGCCCGTCGCTCGGTACGGCCGAGGGCGCGCAGGCCGGCACGGACTCCGTCCTCTCGCTCGGCCAGGCGGACATCGGCGCGGCGATCGACGGCTGGCTCGACACGCTCTACCACCGGCTTCCGCTCCTCCATCCCGGGCTGACGACGATCGGCGTCGCGTTCGAGGACAACCTCGCGTGCGTCCAGTATCGGCCCGGGACCGTCGAGGTGGCAGCGCCGCATCCGATCCTCTGGCCAGTGGCCGACTCCGCGTTCACACGCGCGACGTTCGACGGCTACGAGAGCCCGTGCCCGACGCTCGACGATCCGCTCGCCGGCGGCGACTGCCCAGGCAGCGCGGCGATCGCGACGCTCGGCCTCCACGGCCATCGGCTCGCCAACCCGGTCGGCCACATCGTGCGCCTCGACACGGGCGACGAGCTGCCGTTCTTTCATCTCTGGTACGACGGCGGCCCGTCTGCGACCGAGTCGGGCGGCTACGTCGAGGGCTCGATCGCTCTCGTCCCCGAGGTCGGCAGCATGCTCGCGCGCGCCGAGTACGAGGCGCGCATCGACGTCGAGGTCGACGGCACCCCGACCACCTTCCGCTGGCGCTACGGCATCGGGAGCATCGATCAGACGCTCGGCTGCGATCTCTTCGGCGCTCAGGGCGACTTCGCGACCGCGATCCCGGTCACGGCCGCGAGCCTGAACGGCCGCGTCTGCGACGCTTCGGACTTCTATCGGATCCGCCCTCCGGGCACGTACCGCGCGTCGCTTCAGTACGACCGGCGCGTTGGCCATCTCGAGCTCGTCGCCTACGATGCGAGCCAGACCGAGATCAGCACAAGCGTCGAGCACGACGGGACGGAGCTGCTGACGGGGATTCCGACCCAGGGCTACGTCGAGGTGCGAGGCGAGGGTGGGACGTCGATGGGCGGCTACGTTCTCGTGATCGAGGTCGAGTGAGCCGGGAACTGGACGCGGGCGGCCTTCGGCGTTACCGCACCCCGATGCGCGCTCTCCTCGCCATCACGCTCACGCTCGTGCTCGCGCTCGCTCAAGGCTGTGGGAGCGCTCCGCCTCCGGCTCCGGTCGTGGCGCAGACCGCTCCGCCGCCGGCAGCGCCGATCGTGGCCGAGGTGGGCGTCATCCATCGCGCAGCGCTCGACGAGGTGCTCGACCAGGGGCTCGGTGCGTTCCTCTCTCGCGTCGACACCGAGGCGACCCTCGACCGTGGACGCTTCATCGGCTTCCGGCTCGTCGAGCTTCGCGACGCGTCGCTGTTCGACGGCGTCGACATCCGCGCGGGCGACGTGCTCGTCGCGGTGAACGGTCAGACGATCGAGCGGCCCGAGCAAGCGTTCACTGCGTGGACCGGTCTGCGGGTCGCGAGCGAGATCACGCTCGCAGTGATCCGCGACGGCGCGCGCTACGACCTGCGCTTTCCGATCATCGACTGAACGGCTCCCGCGTCACTCGCGCGCGGACCCGCATCGCGACGCCGTGATCGAACTGGATCGCGAGACCATCGCCGTAGCGCGTCCAGCCGTTCCCGTCGCCGGTCGCCGCGCGAGCAGCGCGCTGATCGGTGCGTCGGCAGGAACGGGATGTGACCCAAATACTTTGGTCAGATCCCTTCGACTGAGAGAAATTCCCAGCGCTTCACGCTGGGAAAGGACAAGGCGCGACCATCGTTGGTCACGCCTTGAGTCGTCGCGCCGCAGTCCGCGCTCACGACGTGGGCGTCCGGCTCGTACATCATGGTGCCTCGATGCCGCTCGCTCGTGCCCGCGCGTGAGCTCGCCTCCCAGTGCGCAGACATTGCTCGCCGTGCGCCTCGATGACGAAGGTCTCACCGCTTCCGAGGTCCCAGCAGCCGAGGAGCGCGCTGCGTATCGCAGCCGGGATCGCACGTCGCGCTGCAGGCGCCTGCGCCTCGGCAGTGCCGGTGGGCAGCGTCGCGATCGCCATCGCGAGGACGAGCATCGCTGGCGTCGCCAGAGGGCTTGCCGGGGGGATGGTCGGGCTGGGCGTCACGGGTCTCCATGATGACCCATGACGGTGCCCACGGCGCGCGTCAGCGGCCCGGCTGCGTGCAGACGCTCGGCGGGCGCTCGCCTTGCTCGAGGATGGCCTCGGCGAATTGCGAGATCGCTTCCGAGCACTGAGACTCGCGCGCGCGCGCGAGCGCCGCACACCGAGACGCGGCGCCGCGGATAGGCGCATACCGCGCGAGCAAGGTGCAGCAGCGCAGGGCGCGCGTGCACATCACCGACGGATGCGGGACGTCGGGCGTCGGCGGGCTCGTGGGCGGTGTCTCGCTGGTCGCCGTCGTCGGTGCCATCGGGGTCTGCGTCGGCGTCGTCGGAGGCGTCGGCGCGGCAGTCGTGGGCGGCACCGTCGGCGTCGGGGAGATTGGCGTCGGCGCCAGCGTCGTCGTCGGGACCGAGGGCGGCGCCTCGGTGGTCGGGTCTGCATGGGCCGGAGGCGGCGGTGGAGGAGGAGGTGGCGTCCGTCGCTCGAACGCGCACGCGCTGACGACGAGGCACGCGACGAGGGCGAGACGATTCGGACGCATGGTCATTCGAGCACGCGGGAGGGTATCGCCATCCGTTCGGCGCGAACAGATCGAGGGGCGCGCCGGGGCTCACAACGGCCCGCGCTTCGGTGTAACGTCTGCGCATGACCATGAAGCGCCGCGCCGAGACGATGGTGTGCAGCTGCTGCGGGGGCGAGGGTCGGGTCGAGGTGCCCGAAGGCATGGCGCGCGCGCTCGACGCGTGTCGCCGGCTCGCGCGGGACCGGAAGCCGATCACGTACAAGTCCATCCAGAAGATCTACGGAGCGACCCCCAACGCCGTTCGAAAGACGGTGCTGCGCCTGGTCGTGGCCGGGCTGCTCGTCGAGAAGCACGAGGCGGTGCATCCGCAGCGGATCGTCTTCGAGGTGGTCGGGAAGTCGAAGGCGCGCCGGCGCTAGGCTCAGACCTTCTCGCCCCGGGCGCGCCGCACGGCGATCATCACATCCGCGGCCACTGCGGCCACGTCCCGGTTCGAGTCGATGTGCACGATGGGCTCGCCGGGGAAGTGTGAGTCGATCGAGCGATAGAACTCGCCGATCTGCTTCTGCAGGTCGCCGTCGTCGAAGATCTCGTGGCCCGAGTGTCGCTCCATCCGACGCCGCGCCGAGACCTCCGGCGGGATGTCGAGGACGATGGTCAGGTCCGGCCGTCGCGCGTGCCGGTTGATCTCCTTCACCCAGCTCACGATCTCCGGCTCGCCGCCCGCCGTGGTGCTCTGGTACGCCACCGACGAGTGATAGTAGCGATCGCTCAGCACCGTCACGCCGTCCATCAGGTTCGGAATGATGGTCGCCTCGACGTGATCCATCCGGTCTGCGGCGAAGAGCAGCGCCATCGTGTTCCAGGACGGAGGCCTCGGGCCGTGGAGCCCGGGCACCACGAGACGGCCGCTCAGGATCTGCCGGATCTGCACCCCGACCGGGCCGTCGCTCGGCTCGCGCGTCGTGCGCACGGGCAGGCCACGGGCCTCGAGCGTCTCGGCCAGGATGCGGGTGTGAGTCGTCGTGCCCGCGCCGTCGACACCCTCGAGAACGATGAAGAGCCCCTCGATCATGGAGGGACGCTACCGCAGAACGCGCGCCTCGCGACAGCCCGCTTCCTTGACGACACCCCTCGTCGGGGGTGAGCGTCGTGGGGTGCGGTCGAAGATGTCGTTCGTCCTGACCCTCCTGCTCGCGCTGCTCGTCTCCGGGCAGGCGCGCGGGCCGTGGCGTGCGCGGCGCCGCCCGGGACGAAGCCCGAACGCCGTGCTCGCCGCGCGCGTCCTGCCCTCCGAGTGGCCCGGCGAGCCGACGAGCCCACGCACGGTCGACCCCGATCGCTTCGCGGACGCGCTACACACGCTATGCGGGACGACGCGCCGCGATCGCGAGCGACCCTGGGCCGACGCGATCCGCACGTACGCGGCCGAGTTCGACGTGGATCCGTTCCTCCTCGGCGCGCTCGTCTATCGCGAGAGCCGCTGCCAGTCGCAGGCGGACTCGGTCGAGGGCCCGGGGATCGGCCTGACCCAGATCCCGCGCGACAGCTACACGGGCGACGTCCACGACGGCACGCTGCACTACCGCGTGCGCGACGGGGATCGCCTCGTCGAGCGGGCGCTGCCGACCAGCCGCTTTCCGTTCGGGCCCGCGCGCCTGGCGACGGCCGAGCCGAACATCTACTGGTCGGCCGCGATCCTCCGGATGTGGCGCGAACAGCACGCGACCGTCGACGGCGAGTTCGCGCAGGAAGAGCACCGGCACTACGTCTCGCACTTCGTCTGGGGCGATCGGGTCCGGAGCGACTGGGAAGAGGAGCGCATCCTCACCGACCGTCGTCGCCTCCTCGAGTACGTCGGCGCACGCCCGCGCATGTCGCCGATCACGTGGCGCGGCGTGCCGCTCGGCTGCCCGCTCGACGGCTGCCCGCGCGTCATCCTCAGCTGGCTCGGCGAGGAGCGCGAGGACGGTATGCGCGAGCACCGTGGCATCGACGTCGACTCTCTCCCGAGCGAGCCCGTGCGCGCGGTCGCGGACGGCACGGTGACCTTCGCAGGCGTCGATCTCCCGGGGGCCGTCGAGCACGTGCAGATCTCGCACGCGAGTGGCTACGCGAGGTATCCGCAGTCCGTGCTCGGAGCCGGCGGCCGCTACGTCTGCATCCGCCACGGCGAAGGCGAGCAGGCCTTCCGCAGCTGCTACATGCACCTCGATCAGGTCGCGATGGTCTTCGGCGCCACCGTGCATCGGGGCGATCTCGTCGGGACCGTCGGCCGCACCGGCATGCACCGGTCCGCGGCGCACCTGCACGTCGAGCTGCACACCGAGCACCTCGAGGATCCTTCGGTGATCATGGCGGGGCTTCTGCTCGGCACCGACCCGGAGGCCGCCCGCAGAGCTCGCCGGCACCACCGTCATTGAATGCGAGGTGCTTCTCTCCGCATCGGAGGAGGGCTACGCTGCCCGGACCCCGAGGAGCACCCA
>JBBSAT010000063.1:0-30104 GCA_038252025.1 Polyangiales bacterium
ATCGGCAACTACTACGACCGCACGCCCACCGATCCGTTCGGCGGCAGCTGCTCCACCCAGTCGGGCGATCTCTGGGGCGGCTCCTGCTCGCCCTCCACGCCGCGCGACGACTCGCGCTACATGAGCTCGACCTACCCGCGCACCGTCACGGTCGCGCCCGGGCAGACGGTCACGCAGGCCTGGCGCCTCGAGAACACCGGCACGACCACGTGGTCGAGCGACGGCTACGCGCTGGTCCACACCACGGGCCCGAACCTCATGGCGCTTCAGCGCGCCGGCGTCGCGGAGCGCATCGCGCCGCACGCCAACACCCGCTTCGAGGTCACGTTCGAGGCGCCGACGGCGCCCGGGACGTACGCCGTCTCGTACCGAATGACGCACGGCGACGAGCTCTTCGGGCAGACGGTGAGCCTCTCTCTCCGTGTCGCCGGCCCGGCGAGCTGCCACTCGGCGACGCTCGGCGAGGACGTCCCGTCCGGCACGTGCGTGCAGGTCAGCTACGCGGGCTGCGGCATGTCGCGCTGCGGCTGGTACGCCTGCTCCGACGGCGCCTGGTTCTGCACGGATCCGGACGTCTGCTCCGCGGACGACAGCCACGCGAACAGCATGTGCACGCCTCCGCCTCCGCCTCCGCCTCCCCCGGCGACGTGCGCCGCGCTCGGCTGCGGCGACTGCACGGCGACCCCTGGCTGCGAGTTCTGCCCGGGCGATGGCCAGTGCCACGCGGCGGCGGACGCGGCGAGCTGCGTCGGCGGCACGACCACCGCGCCGGGCGTGTGCGACGTCTGCCGCGAGATCGACGCTGCGTGCGCCGACCGCCTCGACTGTTGCGGCGCGGACACGAACCCGAACATCCAGTGCGTCCGTGAGTACTGCGAGGACGTCTCGATGTGCTCGATGATCGGTGACACGTGCGACGCGACGGACCCGATGGCGGGCTGCTGCGCGTCGGCCGTCTGTCTGCCCAACGCCGGCGGCTCGACCCAGTGCTGCCTCACCCCTCGCGAGGCCTGCTCGGCCGACGCGGACTGCTGCGGCTTCGAGCGCTGCGAGGGCGGCATCTGCAGGGCTCAGCAGATCGGCGAGCCCTGCCTGAACACCGAAGAGTGCGACGCGCTCTGCCTGAGCAATCACACCTGCGGCTATTGATTCCGGGCGTGGCCGGGCGTCGTCGCGATACCATCACCGGCCCATGCCCGAGATTCGCTTCCTGCTGAACGGCGTGCCGCACGTCGCGAGGGACATCGATCCCAACACCACGCTGCTCGATCACCTGCGGGCGAGCGGTCGCACCGGGACGAAGGAAGGCTGCGGCGAGGGCGAGTGCGGTGCCTGCGCGGTCGCGCTGCTCTCTCGGGGCCCCGACGGGACTGCTCGCTACGAGACGGTCAACTCTTGCCTGTTGCTGACCGCAGCGGTGGCGGGGCGCGAGGTCCTCACGGTGGAAGGCATCGCCCAGGGCGACGTGCTCCACCCGTGCCAGGAAGAGATGGCACGCGCCGGCGGCTCGCAGTGCGGCTACTGCACGCCGGGCTTCGTCGTCTCGCTCTTCTCCGAGTACTACCGCGCCAAGAGCGGACCGCTAGACGAGGAGTCGATCGGCGGGAACCTCTGCCGCTGCACCGGCTACCGCCCGATCCGTGAAGCAGGCCAGCGCCTCGCACAGATCCGCGCCAAGCAGCTGGCCGCGCGCACGGACGACCCACACCGCGCGCGCCTCGCCAAGGCGGTGCCGCCGCTCCCCGCCGTCGACTACGCGCCGCTCGCGAACAATCAGCCGCGTCGGTTCGTGCGTCCCCTCTCGCTGCTCGAGGCGTGTCGCGTCCGCGCGAAGGAGCCGCACCTCGTGCCTCTGTCGGGCGGCACCGATCTCGTGGTCGAGCTCAACCAGCGACATCGCCGGCTCGACGGCATGCTCTCGCTCGAAGCGGTCCCCGAGCTCAAGACGTTCGAGAACGGAAAGCAGCACCTCGCCATCGGCGCCGGCGTCTCGCTCGCCGAGGTGGAAGAGCGGCTCCACCAGGACAAGGCGCTCGGCGATCACCTCGTGATGCTCAAGGAGCTGCTTCCCCTCTTCTCGTCGCGTCTCATCCGAACCCGCGCGACCTTCGGCGGCAACCTCGGCACGGCCTCACCGATCGGCGACGGACCTCCGGCGCTGCTCGCGCTGGGCGCCGAGCTCGTGCTCGCCAAGCACGACGATCAGTACGGCGTGAGCCTGCGCTTCGTCCCGCTCGACCAGTTCTTCCTCGACTACCGCAAGACGGCGCTCGAGCCGGACGAGATCATCGTGGAGGTCCGGATCCCGAAGCCCTTCCCGGAGATCCAGCGCTTCTTCAAGGTGAGCAAGCGCCGGATGGACGACATCTCGACCGTCGCAGCAGGCTTCGTCCTCGATCTCGACCCGCGCGGCCTCGTCGCGCGCGCGCGGCTCGCCTACGGCGGGGTCGCTGCGACTCCCAAGCGCGCGACCCGCACCGAGACGAGCCTCGTCGGAAAGCGCCTCACGGCCGAGAGCGTCGCTCGCGGTCGGAGCCTCCTCGCCGCCGAGTTCTCCCCCATCGACGATCACCGCGGCTCGGGCGCCTACCGCCGCGCGATGGTGCTCCGGCTCTACGACAAGTTCTTCGACGAGGTCCGCCAGGGCGACTTCACCGAGGCCACGGCGCGCACGAGCGGAGGCGTGTCGTGAGCTCACCCGACCGCAGCGCCTCCGGCGAGCCGCGCCTCGACCGCACGCACGTCGGCCGGCCGATCCCGCACGAGAGCGCCGCGCTCCACGTCACCGGCGCCGCCCTCTACACGGACGACCTCGGCCCGCGCTTCGTGAACCTGCTCCACGGCTGGCCGGCGTGCGCCCCACACGCGCACGCCTACCTCACGCGTGTCGACGTGTCTGCCGCGCGCGCGACCCCGGGAGTGGTCCTCGTGCTCACCGCCGACGACGTCACGGGCGAGAACGACACCGGCGCATCGCGCAAGGACGAGCCGCTCTTTCCTCGGCCACCCGAGGGCGGGAAGACCGCGTGGGGGGAGATCCTCTATCACTCGATGCCCATCGCGTGGGTCATCGCGGACTCCGTCGAGGCGGCCAAGCTCGGCGCCTCTCGCGTCATCGCCGAGTACCAGCCGCTCCCCGCGATCCTGACCGTCTCGGACGCGGAGCGGAGCGGCTCGTTCCACACCGAGATCGAGCGCATCCGTCGTGGCGAGCCCGAGTGCGCGATCCACGCGGCGGCGCACCGGCTCACGGGCTCCGTCGACATCGGCGGCCAGGAGCACTTCTATCTCGAGACGCACGCGACGATCGCGCTGGTCGACGAGGCCGGCAGCGTCCTCGTTCACGCGTCGACGCAGCATCCGACCGAGACACAGGACATCGTCGCGCGCGTCTGTGGGCTCTCGAAGTCCCAGGTCATCGTTCAACAGCTCCGCATGGGCGGCGGCTTCGGCGGCAAGGAGACGCAGGCGAACCCGTACGCTTCGATCGCGGCGCTCTCGGCGATCAAGACGGGCCGTCCGACGCGCGTTCGCCTCGACCGGATGCGCGACTTCCAGCTCTCCGGGAAGCGTCATCCGTTCCGCGCGACCTTCGAGGTCGGCTTCGACGCGCACGGGAAGATCGAGGGCGTCCTCATGGATCTCGTCTCCGACGGCGGCTTCTCGCTCGACCTCTCGTTCCCCGTGCTCGGGCGCGCGATGTTCCACGCCGACAACGCGTACTTCCTGCCGAACATCCAGGTCTCGGGCCGCGCCGCGAAGACGCACAAGTGCTCGAACACCGCGTTCCGGGGGTTCGGCGGGCCGCAGGGGATGGTCGCGATCGAGGAGGTGCTCGACGCCGTCGCGCGATCGCTGGGGCTCCCGCCGCACACCGTTCGCGAACGAAACCTCTACGCGCAGGGCGACTCCACTCACTACGAGCAGCCGGTCGACGACGCGGAGCGCATCCACCGGATCTGGAGCGAGCTGAAGAGGGAGAGCGACTTCGATCGTCGCCTCTCCGCCATCGAGGACCTCAACTCGCACTCGCCGATGCTCAAGCGCGGCCTCGCGATCACGCCGGTGAAGTTCGGGATCTCCTTCACCGCCAAGTACTACAACCAGGCCGGCGCGTTGGTGCTCCTCTACAAGGACGGCTCCGTCCACGTGAACCACGGCGGCACGGAGATGGGGCAAGGGCTCTACACGAAGACGCTGCAGATCGCGGCCGACGCGCTCGGCATCGAGCTCGAGGCCGTCCGCGTGATGCCGACGCGCACCGACAAGGTGCCGAACACGAGCGCGACCGCCGCGTCGGCGGGCACCGACCTCAACGGCGCCGCGGTGAAGAACGCTTGTGAGACCTTGCGCGAGCGCCTCGCCGACGTCGCTGGCCGCATGCTCGGCGCGCCTCCCGGCGACGTCGTCTTCCACCGCGGCGTCGTGCACGTGCTCGGCAAGCGCGAGAAGGCCGTCACGTTCGCCGACGTCTGCGATCGCGCCTATCACGATCGCGTCCAGCTCTGGGCGAGCGGCTTCTACAAGACGCCGCTCATCCACTGGGACCAGAAGGCCGGTCGCGGGCGGCCCTTCTACTACTTCGCGTGGGGCGCGGCGGTCACGGAGGTCGAGGTCGACGGCTATACCGGCATGTACGCGATCACGCGCGTCGACATCCTGCACGACGCCGGCAGCTCGATCTCACCCTTGGTCGATCTCGGACAGGTCGAAGGCGGCTTTGCACAAGGCGCCGGCTGGCTCACTCAGGAGGAGCTCGTCTGGGACGCCGCCGGCGTGCTGAAGACGAGCAACGCTTCGACGTACAAGCTTCCGAGCCTCGGCGAGTGTCCACCGGTGTTCAATGCGCGTCTCCTCGAGCGCGCTGCGCAGCCTGGTGTCGTGCACGGCAGCAAGGCTGTTGGCGAGCCGCCGCTGATGCTCGCCATCTCGGTGCGAGAGGCGATCCGCGCCGCCGTCGCCGCGTTCGCGCCGAAGAGCCGCCTCGCTCCCGTCGCGCTCGCATGCCCGTCCACCGCGGAGCACGTCTACTGGGCCATCGAGACGGTGCGCGCGACCCAGGCCGAGACGACCGAGGAGCACTCTGCGATTGCCGAGCGCTCCTGAGGGCCTGGCCACCCGGGTGACCAACGACCGGTGCCGCTGCTCAGCCGGCCTTGCGCTCGATGGTCCGTAAGCGCTGCTCGTGATCGTTCACCGTGTGCCGGAGATCGCGGTCCGACAGGATCGCATCGCGCAATGAGTGGACGGCGCCGACGACGGCGACGAGCTCGGTGGCGAGGCGGGTCTCGGTCTCGGTCTGTCGCTTCTCGGTGCGATCGAGACGCTCCGACACGCCGTCGAGGCGCTCCGACACGCCGTCGAGACGCTCGTTCGTGCGGTCGAGACGCTGGTTCGTGACCGCGACGCCGTCGCGAATCTGCTTGAGGATCTCGATCGTGAGGTTGGCGGAATCTTCCCTCATGTCGAACATGACGACGGCTCCCTGTCGAGACTGACGCTGATCATGACACGCGAGTAGCCGCCGCACGTGCTGGTCGGCTCCTCGCGCCGTCTGCATGCGGGTGGAGTCCGCCGTCTCGGGTGCCCATTCTGCGCGAAGAGAACAGCGCCGTGTGGACGGGAGGGGTCGGGGTGCTCGACGGGCAGCTGGCTGCTCTTGGAGGAAGGGGAGCCTTCGCAAGTGAGCATTGGAGTGCACAGTTAGGAAGGGAGGGCTTCCTCGGAGAGCAGCTGGCTGCTCTTGGAGGAAGGAAACGTTCCTCGGAGGGCAGCAGTGTACGATCGGGCAGGATGAGCGCTGGCTCGCTCACGTCGCCACGACGTTGCGCAGGTACCGGACAGGGACCGCTGGCTCGGCTGAGCGTTCTTCCACAACGGAAACGGAACCGTGCGGTTGGATTGCCGTTGTTGAACAACGCAAAACCTACCCCGGAGGTTCGTCGGCCGTTGTTGAACAACGCAAAACTTACCCCGGAGGTGTTAGCGAGCGACGTGGTTGAAGTTCGGGGCGCACGCCTGCGCTCGTTCTCCGGGCACGGAACGATGTCGCCCCTGGCAGCGAGCACGCCGAAGTAGATCGTGGTGTTCCGCCGCGGCCTCGGCACGAGCGTCGCGAGCCTCGCGATCAACGCGTCGGGGGTCATGGTCACGTGTGTCGTGAAGTCGCTCCACGGACGCTCGAGCTCCACGCAGACCTTGTCGTCCGCGAGCAGGCGCAGCCGGTCGGGGGCCAGAGGTGGCCGAATCAGATACCTGCACAGGTGCTCGAGGCGCTCGCGGTCGTGAGCTTCGAGCGCCACCTCGGCGTCCAGGTCCCACTGGCCGAGCCTGGCCTTGCGGCGCGTCGATAGCTGCACCCCGAAGTCGTGCGGGTCTTGGTCCTCGGGGCCGTGCCGCTCGGCTCGGGTGGAGAGGGTGTAGGCCTTCTCGATCGCCTGCTCCTCCTCGTCCGGGTCGTGCTGCACGTCGTCACCGAAGAGGCGCTCGGCGCGAGCCACGATGCGGGTCAGGATCTTCTCCACCTCCGCGGGCGTCGGCGCCGGCGCGGTCCAGAAGCGCCCCGAGGCCGAGTAGCAGCCATCCAGAAACATCGAATGGAAGTGGAGGTTGGCCTTCAGATCGCTGCCCGCGCGATGGATCACCATCAGCGAGCCCCCCCGCGGCGCCGCGATGCCAGCCTTGCACCCGCGGGAGGCGAGATCGGGTTGTGAGGTCGATTTCGTCTATGGCGGGAGGCGAGATCGGGTTGTGAGGTCGATCGCGTCGGCAGCGGGAGGCGAGATCCCTCGGCGCTGCGGTGGGCGCGCAGCCCGCGACGGCGAGAAGCACGAAGAAGCACCGCCGGAGCGACCACGAGCCCATCCTCTGCGCCCACTGCACCGTCCCGCGTGCGTACCGCAGCGGCGCTGCCAACATTCGCACGCGCTCATGTCCGGCCCGCATGCGGCCCGCGCGTCGTACGCCTCGAAGGAGTCACCACACCATGTCCAAGTTCATGTTCATCTTTCGAGGCGGCGGCATCGTCGTGCAGCCACCGCCACCGCCCGCCGAGATCGGCGCCCACCTCGCCAAGTGGACCGCGTGGGTCGACGCGCTCGCCAAGGCTGGCCACACCGAGGCGCATCTCCCGCCGCTCGAGAACGGGGGGAAGGCCGTCCGCGGGAGGTCCAAGACCCTCACCGACGGCCCGTATGCGGAGGCCAAGGATCTCGTGTCGGGGATCCTCGTCGTCTCCGCCGCGTCGCTCGACGCTGCCGCGGAGCTCGCGCGCGGCTGCCCCATCTACGAGTACGACGGCTCCGTGGAGGTCCGGCCGCTGATGGTGATCCCGCACCCCGAGCTGCCGCGGTGACTCCCCGCGACGAGCACGCCCTGGCTGTTCTCTTTCGGCAAGAGTCAGGGCGGCTCGTCGCGTATCTGGCCGGCTTCTTCGGCGTGCGGGATCTCGCCACGGCCGAGGACATCGCCCAGGAGACGTTGTTGGCCGCGCTCCAGTCGTGGAGCGAAGGGATGCCCGAGAATCCCAGGGCGTGGCTCTTCTCCGTCGCGAAGAATCGCGCCCGCGACGTACGAAGGCGCCGCAGCGTGCGGCGAGGCAACGGCGCCGTCGCGCTCGATTCGGGCGAGCTCGCGCAGGAGGCTCCGGACGACGATTACGACGGAGACTTGCTCCGCATGATGTTCTCCTGCTGCCACCCGTCGCTGACCACCGACACGCAGACGGCGCTCATCCTCCGCCTCGTGTGCGGCTTCGGGACGACGGAGGTGGCCCACGCCTTCTTCTGCGATCCGCGCGCGATGGAGAAGCGCCTCGTACGGGCGAAGAAGGTGCTCGCCGACGAGGGGCAGCTCTTCGACGTGACCACGCGGAAGGAGGCGCACGAGCGGCAGGCGGCCGTGATGAACGCGGTCTATCTGATGTTCGACGGCGGCTACCACAGCTCGGTCGCGCCCGAGGTGGTGCGCGCAGACATCGCTGCCGAGGCCATCCGTCTCGCGACGCTGCTCGCGCAGGCGCGCGCGACGACCGGCCCTGTGGCCCACGCCCTCGCCGCGCTCACCTGCCTCCACGGCGCGCGGCTCCCGGCGCGGTTCGCAGAGGGCGTGCTGGTACCGCTCGACGAGCAGGATCGATCGGCGTGGGACGCGCGCCTCCTCGCGCTCGGGATGCAGCACCTCGCCGACTCGGCGACGGGGGCGGAGCTCACGGTCTTTCACATCGAGGCCGGTATCGCGGCGCAGCACGCCGCGGCGGCGTCGGTCGACACGACGAACTGGCGGGAGGTCGCTCGCCTCTACGACCTGCTCTACGCGCGGAAGCCCACGCCCGTGGTCGCGCTGAGCCGTGCGATCGCGCGCGCGTTCGTGGGCGGACCGCGCAGCGGAATCGCCGAGGTGCTCGCCCTCGAAGGCAGAGAGCGCCTCGACGCGTACCCGTTCTATTGGGCCGCGCTCGGCGACCTGGCGATCCGTGCGGGCGACGGGGCGGCGGCATGCACCTGGCTGTCCCGCGGCCTCACGAGCGCGCGCACCGACGGAGAGCGCGACATGTTCCTGCGGCGCCTTGTGGCCGTCCGCGACGGGCAGGTCGACGTCGATCCGCGCACGCGCACCGCGTAGCGCCGACGCCGGGTCTCAGCCGGACGGGTCTCAGCCGGACGGGTCTCAGCCGGGCGGTCTCAGCCGGACGGGTAGCCGACCGTGCGGCCAGCCTGGGGGTCCCACAGCTTCTGCGCGAAGCAGGCGCGAACGTCCTTCAGTCGCAGCGAGGTCTTGCCGAGCGGCTCGCGCAGCTCGGGGATACCGGCCATCGCCCCGGGCAGCCGATAGAACGGGATGCCCGGGTTCAGCGGCGAGAGCTCCATGAAGCTCGAGCTCTCGAGCGCGGCGCGCGTGTACTCCCAGCTCTCGCGCGGCTGCACGTTGATCTCCGGGAAGTCGTGCTGTGCGTAGAACAAGTACGCGCCCGTCGCGGTCGCGACGAAGAGCGGCAGGAAGTACGCGAAGAAGAAGACCCAGAAGCCAGCGAACCAGATCAGCGCGGCGGACACCGTGACGTTCACGACGAGCGCGAGCGCCGAGTCCCAGTTCTTCTTCGGGTTCCGCAGGAAGGGCTGGACGCACATCCCGATGCCGAAGACCGTGAAGTAGGCGAAGAGCACCGTCAGCGGGTGGCGAAACGCCTTGTAGACGAGCCGCTGCGTCGGCGTCATCGCCTGCCACATCTTGGTGGTCACCATCATGTAGCTGCCGACGTGCGAGCCGACGATCTTGGCCGTATGCGCGTGGTGGTAGTTGTGGCTCTGTCGCCAGACGTTCGGCGGCGTCAGCACGTACACGCCGTACGCGTACATCACCCACTTCGCGAACGCGTTGTTGCGCAAGATCGCGAGGTGCATGTAGTCGTGATAAACGATGAATAGTCTAACGATCACGAGGCCTTGTACGATCGCCGCGATCAGCCCCGCGCCCCACCACGCGGCCGCCGTCGGCGTCGTCTCCGCGGCCAGCGCCATGCCCGGCGCGAGCGCCGTGACGGCCTGCAGCGCGAAGAAGACGGCGAAGGTCTCGAAGAAGTGAAACCAGCTTCGAGCCCGGTTCTCCTTCTGGAACTCCTTTGCAGCCGCCAGGAGCGTCTTCCCGTCCCGCCGGCCCGGCGGCCACGGCTCGCGAACGGCGCGCGGCGCGTCGGCCGCGCTCTCGGGCGCTCTGTCTTCGGTCGTCTGGGCGAGTGCGGCGGTCATCGAAACGGCGCGTCATGTACCACGCCGATCCCGCGGGTCATGGTGGGGTCGAGAGGTTTTTCACGGCATGCGAAGGGCCTTTCGCACTCGTCTGGGCTAAAGACGCCGCCCCGATGACCGCTCCATCGAGCCTCCGAGCCCAAGCGCTCGCCGCCCGCGCCGCCCAGCGAGCCGTGGGCATCGCGGACGGGCGCACGAAGGGAGCGGCCCTCGCGGCTGCGGCGCGTCGCATCGAAGCGGACGCGGCGGAGATCGGTGCGGCCAACGCCGCCGACCTCGAGTCTGCAGACCGCGCGGGGATCACCGCCGCGTTGCGCGACCGGCTCCGTCTCGATCCGGGCCGGATCGCGCAGATGGCCCGGGCCGTTCGCGCGGTCGCCGCCCAGCCCGATCCCGTCGGTCGCGTCGACTCCCTCGAGCGTCGGCCGAACGGGCTGCGCATCGGCCGGATGAGCGTGCCGCTCGGGCTGGTGGCGATCGTGTACGAGAGCCGTCCCAACGTGACCGCCGAGGCGGCCGCCCTCTGCCTCCAGAGCGGAAACGCCGTGCTCCTTCGCGGCGGCAGCGAAGCGCTGCGCTCCAACGTGGCCATCGCGCGCTCGTTCTCGGGCGCGCTCGAGGAGGTGGGGCTCGACGCTGCGGCCGTCTCGTTCGTCGATCGCACCGACCGCGACACCCTCCGTGAGATCCTCGGTCTCTCGGGCATCGTGGACGTGCTCATCCCGCGCGGCGGCGAGGGGCTCATCGCGTTCGTGAACGAGCACGCGCGCGTTCCGGTCATCCAGCACTACAAGGGCGTCTGCCACGTGTTCGTCGATGGCGAGGCCGACCTCGAGATCGCCGAGCGCATCGCCGTCAACGCGAAGGTCCAGCGTCCCGGCGTGTGCAACGCGATGGAGACGCTCCTCGTGGACGCGGAGTGCGCGCACGCGTTCCTTCCTCGCATCGCCCTCGCGATGCGCTCGCACGGCGTGGCGCTGCGCGGTTGTCCGCGGACGCGCGCGCTCGTTCCGATGGACGTCGCGACCGACGCGGACTGGGACGCGGAGTACCTGGATCTCGTGCTCGCGATCGCCGTCGTGGACGGGATCGATGGCGCTCTCGCGCACATCGAGCGACACGGCACGCGGCACACCGAGGCGATCGTGACGCGCCGAGAAGACCGCGCGGCGCGCTTCATTCGTGAGGTCGACGCGAGCTTGGTCCTGACCAACGCCTCGACGCGCTTCAACGATGGGGGCGAGCTGGGCCTCGGAGCGGAGATCGGGATCTCCACCACGAAGCTCCACGCCTATGGTGCAATGGGCGCCGCGGAGCTCACGACGAAGAAGTGGATCGGGCTCGGGTCCGGACAGACGCGAGACTGAAACGGTAACGACGGAGCGAGAGAGAAACGAATGGCCGAGAAGAAGAAGCCCGCTGCGAAGAAGGCAACCCACAAGGCGCCCAGTCCCCGCAAGGCACCCAGTCCCCGCAAGGCTGCGAGCAGCAGCCGCACGGCGGGAGGGGCGCGCAAGGCGTCCAGCGCGCGGAAGGCGTCCAGCGCCCGCAAGGCGCCCAGCACCCGCACGGCACCCAGCAAGAGCGCCGCCGCCGCGAAGGCGACGAAGAAGGCCGCTCCGAAGAAGGGCGGAGCTTCGCCGAAGAAGGCTTCGCTGAAGCGCTCGTCGACGCCGAGAGCGGCGGTCGCGCGCGCCAGCACCGTCAAGCGGTCGGTCCCCACGGTCGAGTCTCCGGGCAAGCGCATCGCGCTCGCGGTGGCCGAGGCCGGGCTCGACAAGAAGGCCGTGAACGTCGAGATCATCGACGTCCTCGGGAAGGTCGACTACGCGGACTACCTCGTCGTCATGAGCGGCCGGAGCGACCGTCAGGTCGCCGCGCTCGCGCGCGGGATCGAAGAGGACGTGCGCACCAAGGCCAAGACGCGCTGCCTGGGCGTCGAGGGCGTGCAGCAAGGCCGCTGGGTGCTGATGGACTTCGGCGACGTGGTCGTCCACATCTTCCACGAGGACGTGCGGGGCTACTACGACCTCGAGTCTCTCTGGATGGACGCCGCCCGCGTCCCCGTCGCCGCGCAGGCCTGAGCCGCGCGGGGCAGGGCCCTCGGTCCGCATGAAGGTCGTGGTCATCGCCGTCGGGAAGCTCAAGGAGCGCGGTCTCCGCGAGCTCATCGACGACTACGAGAAACGGATCTCCCGCTACGCGCGCTTCGAGGAGATCGAGCTCACGGACGGACCGGACGTCGAGCCGAAGATCCTCCGCGCCATCCCCGAGCGCGCGCGCACCATCGCGCTCGAGGTCGACGGCCAGCGCGCGTCCTCGGAAGGGCTCGCGCGTATCGTCGGCCAGTGTGAGAGCGGCGCGGTCCCCGCGATGGCCTTCTTGATCGGCGGCGCGTACGGGCTGCCGAGCACGGTGTCGAAAGCGGCGAGCGTGCGGCTCTCGCTCTCCGACATGATCTTCCCGCACCGTCTCGCGCGCCTCGTCCTCGTCGAGCAGATCTATCGCGCGTTCACGATCCTGAGGAACGAGCCCTACTCGCACGGCTGAGCCAGCACGCGCTCGCACGCGGCGCGGGCGCGTGGTACCTCGCGGCCCTCGGAGGACACCCATGGCGATCGAGATCCGCGAGCACACGCCCGGCGTCGACATCGACGACTTCATGCGCGTCACGAAGATCGTGTACGCGGGCGACCCGAACTGGGTGGAGCCGCTTCGCTTCGATCTCAAGGCTCGCCTCACGCCCGGGAAGAACCCGTTCTTCAAGCGCGGCGAGCTCGCGCTCTTCACGGCGTGGAAAGACGGCAAGCTCGCCGGGCGCGTCTCGGCGCAGATCGATCACGAGCACCTCCATCGCTACAAGGACAAGGTCGGCTTCTTCGGCTTCTTCGACACGATCGACGACGACGAGGTCGGCCAGGCGCTCATCGCGGCCGCCGCCGACTGGCTCGCCAAGCGCGGCATGACGACGATGCGCGGTCCCTTGTCGATGACGATGTACGAAGAGGTCGGGACGCTCATCGACGGCTTCGACACGCCGCCCTCGCTCCTGATGCAGCACGCGCGCACGTGGCAGGACCGCGTCGCCCTCTCGACGGGGCTGAAGAAGGCGAAGGACCTCTACGCGTGGCGCTTCGACGTCGGCAACATCCCGGCGCGCGCGGAGAAGGCCTGGGCGGAGACGAAGGCGCTCCCCGAGGTGAAGCTGCGCTCCGTGCAGCCGAGGCACATGGAGCGCGAGCTCCGCATCATCCAGGACATCTTCAACGACGCGTGGGACCAGAACTGGGGCCACGTCCCGGCGACGGAAGACGAGGTGAAGAAGACCGCCGAGGACCTGAGGCTCATCCTCGATCCGGACATGGCCTTCATGGCCGAGGTCGACGGCAAGGTCGTCGGGATGTGCATCGCGCTGCCGAACCTCAACGAGGTCATCCGTGACTTCGACGGGAAGCTGAACCCGATCACCCTCGCGAAGCTCGTCTACCGGCTCAAGATCAAGCGCCCGAAGAGCGCGCGCCTGATGATGCTCGGCATCCACTCGAGCATGCGCGGCATCAAGAAGTACGCGGGCCTCTCGCACGCGCTCTACGTCGAGGTCGCCAAGCGCGGTGAGAAGAACGGCTATCGCTGGGGCGAGCTGAGCTGGACGCTCGAGGACAACCGGCCGATCAACCTCGGCATCAAGTCCATGGGCGCGAAGATCTACAAGACGTACCGGATCTACGAGAAGCCGATCGCGGCCAGCTGAGCGGAGCGGGAGACGAATGGCCCAACAGATCGCACTCATCGTTCACGTGTTCGGGGTCGTCCTCTGGGTGGGCAGCACCTCAGCGGCCGCTTGGACGGCGGCCTCGCTCGTCTCGGAGGGCGAGCGCAAGTCGCTCTCGTCGGTCCGGAAGACGCTGCTGATGCTCGGTGCCCCTGGGCTGCTGCTCGCCTGGGCCGGCGGCCTCGCGATGCTCGTGCCCGGCTGGAGTCACTACTCTCACGCGGGCTGGATGCACGGCAAGCTCACGATCGGGCTCATCCTCTCGGTGCTGCACGGCGTGCTCGTGGGCCGGGTGCGGCGGGCGGCGGCAGGGACCGCCCCGGGCTCGCCCACGCTCTTCGTGGGTGTCGCGATCGCGTACCTCGCGCTCGCGCTGGTCGCCATCGCCCTCGTCATCCTCCAGCCCGGCGGGTGATCGGCCGTTCACACGACGTCGCCCGGACGTGAACGGAAGGTATCGATCGCGATCGGTCGACCCCCACTTCCCCCGCAAAAGAGCCTCTGGCACGCTCGTGGCTATGAGCGTCCGCATGACCCGCAAGATGTTGGCTCTCGCTTCGGTATTGGCGCTCGCAGGCTGTGGCGGCGGGGGCCTCGAGGTCTCCGGCCACGTCGACGTGGCCACGTCGGCCGCTGCCACCGGGTTCAACTTCCCCCAGCCAGTCCGGCTGGATGGCGGCGCAGGGCTCATCACCGGCAGCTGTGTGATGACGCGGGGGACGGCGGGCGCGTACGGAGTCGTCGTCGACCTCTACAGCGGCGACGCGAGCCCGGATGGACGGGCGATTCGTTCGATGACGATCATGACCCGGACCGACGCTGCCAGTGGTCGGATCGAAGCGCAGCTGGGGCAGGACGACTTCGCGAACGGGAGCTGCGACATCACGGTCACCGCGTTCGACGCCGCCACGGGGCAGCTGGCCTTCTCGAGCACGAACGACTGCGTGATCACGGGACCCGCGGGGGAGACCGCGAGCGTCTCGTTCGAGCTCGGCCTGACCCGCTGCGGCGTGGAGTGAGCTGACGTCGGCGCGGGAAGCGGCGGACCGACGAGAGCCTGATAGGCTCGGCCCATGCCGATCACCGCGGTCGTTCTTCTTCGAGGCGAAGTGGCCCCCGAGGGCCTCGAGACGGAGGCGCTGGCAGGCGGCACTCTCGTCAAGACGTCGATCCGATTCGACCTGGAGCCGTCCGAGCTGGGCGAGGCGCTGAGGGCACGCCTCGGGGCCGCGCTCGATCATCAGGATGACGCGCGCGGCGTGTTCGTCCTGCCGGAGGTCGCTCTCGGGGCCGCGCGCGATGCGAGGTCCTACGACGCCGCGCTCGAGGCGGTCGGCGACGGCGGCGCCTGGGTCAGGACGCGAACCGTGGGCGGAGCCGAGACCATGGAGGATCGGGCGCTCGGGATGGACGACATCCTCGCGCAGGCGCTCTCCGGGCGACCCGTGGACCCCGCGCTGCTCGCGTCCCTCCTCGGGGGCATGCCCGACCACGGCGAGGACGACGAGGACGACGACGACGGCACCGCAGCCGCGGCGGACGGTGAGGAGGACGACGACGCGAACGCCCCGATCGATCTCGGCGCCCTGATGAGCTCGCCGCTCATCCAGCAGATGATGGCGCAGATGGCCGAGGCGCTCGCGGCGAGCCCCGACGCGCAGCGGGAGCTCGAAGGGGCCGGGAAGGACGGCGGGCTCGACCTCGAGGCGCTCGCCAAGAGCCCCGCGATCGCAAAGCTCATCGAGGGATTCGGACAGACGCTCGGGAACGACCCGGCGGCGCTGGCGTCGCTCCTCGGGGGGACGAACGACGACGACGAGTGATGACGGGGCCAGCGCTCGCGCCTCGAGGATCGATGGAACCGAAGAACGACAACACATGGCTCCTCGTCGGAGCTGCCGCCGGCTGCGGGCTCCTGATGATCATCCTGTTGTGCGGCGTGTCGGGCGCCGTGTTCTTCGTTCGGTCGCGTTCGTCGTCCGGCCCCGTGACGATGCCGACGCCGACGCCGCCATCGATGCCGATGCCGCCGTCGGTCCCGCTGCCGCCGCCGCCGCTCCTCCCGCCGCCTCTTCCACCCGGCACGAGCGGCGTCACGGACACTGCGCCGCGGCTCGTGCGCGCCTCGGTCACGAGCGTGACGGGCTCACCCGTCGCCACCCCAGGCCAGTCGTGCGAGTTCAACGTCGAGCGGCGAGATCGCGACGATGGGACGTTCTGGTGCAACGCGCAGATGGTGTGCGGCGGGCACCTGCTCTACGGCGGGCCCACGGCGGGGTTCTTCCCCTGCACGCTCTACGAGGGGCCGCCGCGCCACGTCGTCGGCAGCGATCCCACCACCACGAGCGAGGACCAGGACGCGGCGATGACGCTCAGCACCGTCGACGGCACGCTGGAGATCTGGTACGACGCGAGCGGGCCGAACGGCGAGTTTCGCCTCCTCGCTCACGTCGACTCGGTCGAGTAGCGGTTCGTCCCGCCTCGGTCGCGCTTCCTGGGTCAGGGATGCGAAGACATGCGGGGCTGCTCTTCGGCGCAGTGCTTCCGCTCCGGCGCGGTCAGGATCACGCGCGAGCTCCGCTGCCAGGTCAGGTATGCCCACGCCCAGTCCATCAACACCGCGACGCGGTTGCGGAAGTCGATGAGGAACAGGATGTGGATGAAGAGCCAGAGGAACCAGGCGGCGAAGCCCGAGATCTTCGCGCGGCCGATCTCGGCGATCGCTCGCGCTCGCCCGATCGTGGCCATCGAGCCCTTGTCCCGATAGCGGAAGGGGCGGGTCTTCTCGCCCGCGATCATGCGCAGCACGTTCTCGGCGGCGTGCTTGCCGCTCTGCATCCCGAGCTGGCAGACGCCCGGAAGCGGCTTGCCGTCCTGCTCGCGCCCGATGAGATCGCCGAGCACGTAGATCTCGGGGTGGCCCGGTACGCTCAGGTCGGGCTCGACCCGCACGCGCCCCGAGCGATCGAGCGGCGCGTCGAGGTCCTTCGTCAGTGACGAAGCGGTGACCCCTGCGGCCCAGAGCACCGTGCTCGCGCGGATGCGCTCGTCGCCGATCTTGACGCCGTGCGCGTCGACGCCGGTGACGCGCGCGCCGAGCCGGACCTGGATGCCGAGGCTCTCCAGCGAGGCCTGGGCCTTCGTGGACAGCTCCGGTGCGAACGTGGAGAGAACGCGGTCGCCGCCCTCGATCAGATGGACGCGCGTGGTCGAGGGATCGAAGTGTCGGAAGTCGCGGGTCAACGTTCGCCCTGCGATCTCGGCGATCGCGCCGGCGAGCTCTACCCCCGTCGGCCCCGCGCCGATGATCGCGAAGGTGGTCAGCTCGCGGCGCTTCTCGGGGTCCGGCTCCCGCTCGGCGGCCTCGAACGCGGTGAGGATCCGGCTGCGCATGTCCAGCGCATCGGCGAGCGACTTGAGACCGCGCGCGTGCTCGGCCCAGTCGTCGTGGCCGAAGTACGCGTTGGTCATCCCGGTGCAGACCATCAAGTAGTCGTACGTGAGCGACTCGGAATCGAGCGTGACCGTCTTGCTGGCGACGTCGACGTGCTTGGCGTCCGCCATCAACACCGTCGTGTTGAGCTGAGCGCGGAGGAGCTTCCGAATGGGCGCAGCGATGTCGGGGGCGGCCAGGGCGGCCGTCGCGACCTGATAGAGGAGCGGCTGGAAGAGGTGATGGTTCTGGCGGTCGACGAGCGTCACGCGCACGCGGGTACCGCGAAACGCACGCGCGGCCGCCAAGCCGGCGAAGCCTCCGCCGAGGATCACCACGTGGGGCGCTTCGTTCCGCAGCACGGAAGCGACTCTCGCGCCGGAGCCGTGCCCGCGCAACGAGCCGTGGGCGGAGCGACAGAGGACGTGTTGCGCCTCCCGGTTCACGCTCGCATCATCGCGCCGCACCATGGGTCGCGTGTTCGTCACCGGGATGGGCGTCGTCAGCTCGCTGGGCTTCGGCCGCAAGGCGTACTGGGAGGCGCTCGTCGCGGGCAAGAGCGGGATCAGCGAGGTCACGCTCTTCGACACGGGGTCGATCGGGCGAAACCTCGCCGGCGAGGTGAAGGGCTTCCGCGCCCGCGACTTCCTGTCGGCGGCCGAAGCGCGTCGCACCGGCCGCTGCTCGGCGTTCGCGGTCGCGGCGGCGCGCATGGCCGTCGAGGACGCCGGGATCCCCGCCAAGCTCATCGCGGGCAAGCGGACCGGCGTCGTGCTGGGGACGACGATGGGCGAGGCGAACGTCCTCGGCGAGCTGCAGAAGGCCTGGATCCACCAGGGCGACGAAGCGCTCCAGGCGTCGAAGCTCGCGCTCTATGGGACGACCCTGCTCCCCATCCACGTCGCCCGGGCGTTCGGTGCTCGCGGGATGGTGCAGACGCTCCCGGCAGCCTGCGCTGCCGGCAACTACGCCATCGGGTTCGCGGCCGATCAGATCCGCGCCGGACGCTGCGACGTCGTGGTCACGGGGGCCGTCGAGATCATCGAGAAGCTCGAGTTCGCTGGCTTCGCGCGGCTCGGCGCCATGAGCCCCGACCGCTGTCAGCCTTTCGACAAGAACCGAAAGGGTCTGCTGCTCGGCGAGGGCGCCACGATGCTCATCCTCGAGTCCGAGGAGCACGTGGTCCGACGTGGGGCGACGCCGCTCGCCGAGATCGGCGGCTACGGGCTCGCGTGTGACGCGCACCACATCACGCGTCCCCACCCCGAGGGCGAGGGCAGCGTCACCGCCATGCGCCAGGCGATCACCTCGAGCGGGATCTCGCCCGAGGACGTGGATCACGTCAACGCGCACGGCACCGCGACGTCGAACAACGACAGCGTCGAAGCGCTCGTCATCAACAAGGTGTTCAACCGGCGCCGCGTCCCCGTGACGAGCATCAAAGGCATGATCGGCCACTGCATGGGCGCGTCGAGCGCGATGGAGTCGGTCGCGTGCGTGATGTCGATCCAGACGGGCATCATCCCGCCGACCACCAACTACGAGACGCCCGATCCGGACTGTGACCTCGAGATCTGCGCGAACGTCGCCCGCGACGTGGGCTCCACGGGCCAGAAGATCGACATCGTGCTCAACAACGCGCTCGCGTTCGGTGGCTACGACGCGGTGGTGTGCTTCGCCCGGCCGGGCCGCCTCCCGCGCGGCGCCGGCGTGGCTTGATCATAGCCTTCCACGGGGTTCCTTCGCATCGAGCACGCCCTTCTGGAACGGCCCAGAATGCGCTTACGTCCTCGCTCAGCATCCTCACGGCTGTGAGGCCGCTCCGGTGCTGCGCTGCGGGCGCGCTGTATTCTGGGCTCGTTCGAGAAGGGCGGGAGATCAGCGGGCGTCCGCGGACCACGTGAGCGGCCTGGCGGTGATCAGGCCGACGCGCCGAAGATACGGCGCGCCACGCGGACGGGGAGCGCGCCGTGGTCGGGGCGGAGCACGGTGTTCCAGCCGAGCCGGAGCCTCGCGCCGCGCCATTCGATCGATCGCGAGACGGCGCAGTAGGGCCAGAGCGCGAAGAGGAGGATGTCCTTGAGCGGCGCGACCGCGAGGTGCCGAAGGGCCATGCGCGTCCCACGCACCCGCTGCAGCACCCACGCGTCGAGGGCGACCTTGCCCAGGACGATCGGCACGGCGAGGGACACGATGCGAAGGTCGCCGAGCGAGAGCGCGATCGCGAGGACCGAGAGCGCGACCGGGTTCGCGAAGAGATCGAGGATGAACGCGGGCACGTGGATCATCGTCCGCATCTTCAGCCAGCGCGCGTGGCGGCTCATGAAGCGATCGACGGTCGTCTCGTGGTTGACGTTCTCCGCGACCGTCGTCGAGAGCAGCACCCTTCGACCGGCCTCCTCGAAGAAGCGACCGAGCATGAAGTCTTCCGCCAGCAGATCCTTCACCCGTTCGAGGCCGCCCATCTCGGCGAGCTCGCTCCGGCGGAACAGCATCGACTTGCCGATGACGCACGTGACGCTGAAGAAGTGCAGGGCGAAGCAGACCGAGGGAGCGATCATCGCGGAGAGCTGGAGGTTCTCCATCGCGGCGCCGATGGAGCGCTCTCCCACGCCCACGACCAGGCTCGACAGCAACGAGCCCTTCTCGGAGAGAAGCTCGGAGACGACGCGCCGCAGGTAGTCCGGCCGCGCGCGCACGGTCGCGTCGGACTGCAGCACGAGATCGTACGAGGCCGCGCGCATGGCTCCACGCAGGTTCGACACCTTCGGGTTCAGTCCGAAGGCTGCGTCGGAGTGCGCGAAACGAACGTCGACGTCCGGAAACTGGGCGGCGACGCTGCGGGCCACGGCGATCGCCGGGTCGTCCGGCTCGGTCGTCGAGAAGACGATCTGGAAGCTCGGGTAGTCCTGCACGAAGAACGAGCGAAGGTTCTCGGCGAGCCCCTCCTCGTCGCCCTTGAGCGGCTTGAGGATGGAGACCGGGGGGAGCTCTGCGCCGTCCACGGAGAACGCCGGTCGCCTCGTGTGGCGAAGAACGGCGATCACGCCGAGCCCGTAGATGCCGAGCGCGCACGCCGCCGTCGTCAGTACTGCCCACGGGATCCAGTCCATAGCGTCCTCCCTCGCGGGTGAGATCACCCGTCTGGCCTCGCGTCGGCCCACCATCGGAGCGCGAGTCGCGCGGACTATGTCACCGAGGTGGACGAAACGGCAATTGAAGCACCCTGCAAGGGGTGGCTCAGTAGCAGCCGTGCGAGCAGACCACGAGCTCCTGCCGGCATGCCGCGATGCAGCCGCGCTCGTGCGCGCTGCAGGTAGCCGCGCAGCGCTCCCAGACCGGCCGACACGAGCGCGCGCAGTGGGGCGTGGTGCTCCTCGGGATGACGATGGTGCGATGCGATCGCCGCTCCTCGGCGCGCTCGCGCTCCTCTTGGTCCACGATCTGGATGTGCGTGGCGGTGTCCTCGACGAGGCGGGCGTGCGGCGCGTCCTCGAGGCTGGCGACGGGCTCCGAGCCGTCAGTCGTCGTGAGCGTGGGCTCGATCGCTTCGGGCTCGCGAGCCGGCGGGGGAGCCTCGGGCGCGACCATGCGGGCGAGGGCGGTATCGTCGGTTCGCGCCCCGACCTCCGTCGGGTCCGTTCCCGTCGCGAGGGCGATCGCCTCGGCCTGCGCAGGGTCGAGCATGGCGAGGCGCTCGGTCACGTAGTCGATGCGCTCGGGGCTGGCTCCGGTCTGGTAGTGCGCGTGCCACGCCTGCCAGCACGTACGTCGTTCCGTCGGGGGGACGAGGGCGTCGAGGTCGGCCGCGTAGCAGCGCTCGAAGTACACGTTTCCCTGATGGACCCGGCGTAAGCTCGGGCCACAGCCGCTCGCCACGGCCGCCAGCACGAGGGCGAGCGCGACGAACGAGAAGGAGGCGCGCGGGGCCATGACCCACGACGTTAGCATCGGGATGCTCGAGGCGGGGCAGGGCGTCGTCGTGCTCCCGCAGCTGGGCTCGATCTGGTTGGCGTGGCTGCCCGACGGGCTGGTTCGCGTGGAGCAGGCCGAGCGTCCGGACAGCGCCGAACGACGCGCCGCGTGGGCCCGCGACGGGATGACGGTCCGCGCGGTCCCCAAGATCCTGCGCGAGCCTCTCGAGCGCTTCGACGCAGGTGAAGCGATCGATCTCGCGGCGCTCCCGGTGGTCCTCCGCGGGTCGCCGTTCTTCGTCCGGGTATGGACCGAGCTCCGCCGCATTCCGCGTGGGCACGTCCGCACCTACGGGGGCCTGGCGAGAGACGCAGGCTCGCCCCGCGCCACGCGCGCCGTCGGGACCGCGATGGCCAAGAACCCGCTGCCGCTCGTCGTTCCCTGTCACCGCGTGGTCGCCAACGGAAGCCTGCTCGGTGGGTACTCCGACGGCCTTCCGCGGAAGCGTCTGCTGCTGCGGATGGAAGGCGTCCGCATGGAGGGCGATCGCGTGCTACCCGGGCAGCTCGATCTTCTCTGACGTCCCTTCGATGCACCGATTCTTCATCGCGCTGGCGGTCTTCGTCGCCTCCTGCTCTTGCTCGGACGGCGGGCCCACCGCGGGCGGCCCGACGCCGTACGTGCGCTGCGCCGCCGCCGAGCCCGCCGTCGTCGACCGACAGGTAGGTGCCCTCCACGTGCGCTCCGAGGGCCGGATGCTCACGATCGAAGGCGCGACGGCTCCGCTCCGCGCCGCGGTCTTTCGCGGGCCGGCCCTCGCCGACGAGCCCCTCCCGCCGGCGCTCGACGCGATCGAGGCGCTGCGCCCGGAGATCTTGCTGTTGCTGGGCAGCGTCGGCGAGGACGCTGGGCTCGAAGCGCTCGTCTCATCTCTCTCGGAGCTCCCGATGCCGACGCTCGTCGTCCTCGGCGGGCGCGATCACCAGGACGCCCTCGCACGCGCGATCGCTGCGCTTCCTGCGAGCACGGCCGGGCTCGTCGTGGACGCGAGCCCGTTTCGATCCGTGCGCGTCGCGGGCATCGAGCTCATCCCCGTCGCTGGCGCGCCTCTCGGTCGCTACGCACAGGACGATCGCGCCTGCGGGCTCGGGACCGACGAGGTCGACGCGATCGTCCACGATCTCCCCGAGAGCCCGTCGACTCGCTTTCTCGTGGGCTTTGCAGCGCCCAGTCCTCTCCCGGGCATCGAGGCAGGAGAGGCCGGGAGCCCGCTCGTGAGGGACCTCGCGAGCCGCGCGTCGGCGACCGGCGGTCTCTTCGCGTGGCCCGACGTCCCGATGGACTCGCCTTCGGCTCCGTCGAGGACCGCCCGGCTGCTCGCTCCGCCGCTCGTCGGTCCGAGCACCGTCCTCTCCGACGGGTCGCGCCTTCCGAGCGGGCCGCGCCTCGTGGAGCTCTCGCCCGACGGGCTGCGCGGCGAGACCCCACACTGATCACGCCTTGACTCACCGAGGGGCCGCGTCTATCCCTACGCCCCTTTTTGCACCGGCTCCATGCGCCGGAGGCCTGTTTTCGTGGCGGAATTCGAGATCAAGCTCAGCGAGCTCGAGGCCGGATCCCGGGAGTACTCGCTCCCGATCCGCGCTGCGTGGCTGTGCGAGCAGTTCGCGGACCTCGCCAGCGACGACACGCCGGTCGCGTCGAGCGACGGCACGCTCGAGATCACCGCCGAGACCTCGGGCGACGACGTGCTCGTGCGCGGGCATGCGCGGGCGCGGATCGACACCGTGTGCGGCCGCTGCCTCGGCCCCGCGCACGTCGATGCGGACGCCGACATCGCGGTGCTCATGATCAAGCGCGGCAGCGATCACCGCCCCGTCGCCGACGAAGAGGAGCTCACGCCCGAGGAGGAGGACCGCGAGTTCTTCACCGGCGACGAGGTCGTTCTCGACGAGGTGGTGCGCGAGCACCTGGTCCTCGAGGTCCCGATGCAGGTGCACTGCCGGGAGGATTGCCCGGGCATCGAGATCCCCGAGTCGGTCCGCGGCCCGGCCCAGCTCGACGCGGTGCGTCCCGACGCCGTGTTCGACAAAGATGGCAAGGTCATCGATCCGCGGCTGGCGCCGCTGCTCGCCCTCGCGCAGAAAGCGGGCGCCGCAAACGCGGAGCCTGCCAAGTCGTCTCGTTCTTCACGCGCCTCTTCTGCCGAGCCTCGGAAGAAGAAGTCGCGCCCATAGTCGTCCCGAAGCTTTCCAAGCGAGGAGTGTCACCGTGTCCCTTCCCAAGCGTCGAACCACCCGCATGAAGCGCAACATGCGCCGCGCCAACCACGACAAGGTCGCCGCGCCGACCCTGATCGCCTGCCCGAACTGCGGCGCCATGAGCGTCCCGCACCGCGTCTGCGGCGCGTGCGGCCACTACGCGGGTCGCGAGGTCATCAAGAAGGGCGAGTCGGCCGAGACGTGAGCGGGCCTGGATCGAGAGATCCACGGTCTGGGCCTCGATCGTGAGGCCCTCGATCCTTCGGGATCGCTGCAGCACGGTCGTTCTCGTGGAGGGGTGATGTTCTCGCTGAAGGACAAGACGGCGCTGGTCACCGGCGGCTCGCGCGGCATCGGTCGCGCGTGCGTGCTCGCGCTCGGCAAGCAGGGCGCGTACGTCGTCATCAACTTCGCGGGCAACGAAGCCGCAGCGAACGAGACGTTGGCGCTACTGCGTGAAGCGGGGGCCGACGGTGAGACGCGTCGGTTCGACGTCGGCGATGCGGCCGCGGTGGACCAGGCGATCTCCGACGTGGTGAAGAGCCGCGGCCGGCTCGACATCCTGGTGAACAACGCCGGGATCGCGATGGATCAGCTGCTCCTCCGGGTGAAAGAGGAGGAGCTCGCGAAGACGCTGCACACGAACGTCGCGGGGACGCTCTGGCCGTGCAAGTCGGCGATCCGGCACATGATGCGAAAGAAGACGGGACGCGTCATCAACATGTCGTCCGTGGTGGCCGAGTCGGGTAACCCCGGTCAGGCCGTCTATTCGGCGTCGAAAGCGGCGCTGATTGGGTTGACGAAAACGCTCGCGAGGGAGTACGCCTCGCGCGGAATCACGGTCAATGCAGTCGCGCCGGGGTTCATCGACACCGACATGACGTCTTCGCTTCCGGAAGAAGCGAAGGCAGGGATCATCGCCCAGACGCCGCTCGCGCGGATGGGCACTGCCGCGGAAGTGGCTGCGAGCGTCGCTTTCCTGGCGAGCGACGAGGCGGGATACATCACGGGGCAAGTCATCCGCGTCAACGGCGGGATGTACGTCTGAGACGAGACGGGCCGAGTTTTGAGACGGTAGAGAAGCTGGAGAGCAGAGAATGGACATCGCGGAGAAGGTCAAAGAAATCGTCTCGCAGCAGCTGGACGTCGACATCGCGCAGATCAAGCCGGAGTCGCAGTTCATCGACGACCTCGGGGCGGACTCGCTCGCGATCGTCGAGCTGGTGCTGGCGTTCGAGGAACAGTTCGAGATCGACATCCCGGACGAAGACACCGAGAAGATCCGGACCGTCGGCGACGCGATCACGTACATCTCGTCTCGCAAGCAGTAAGGCTCCCGCGGACACCCATCCGCGAACGTCTGAGCACGCTCATGCACGGAGCGTGGCCATGGTCCCCCGGGCGCTGTAGTCCCGGGGGGCGATCGTTTTTTGGCCTGAGCTGGGCCCACAGCAAGAAGAACAGGGCCGGGTGATCGGATGCGACGTGTCGTAGTCACGGGCGCGGGCGTCGTGAGCCCGCTCGGTTCGGACGTCCCCCGCACGTGGGACGCGCTCGTGAAGGGCACGAGCGGCATTCGGCCGATCACCCGCTTCGACGCGTCCGCGTTCGCGTCGCGGATCGCCGGCGAGTGCCTCGACTTCGACGCCGAGCAGTACATCGAGAAGAAGCGCCTTCGTGAGGGCGCTCGCTTCATCCATCTCGCGATCGGTGCGAGCGATCAGGCGGTCCGCGCAGCCGGTCTGCAGGACTTCACCGAAGAGCAGAAGGAACGGATCGGCACGTTCATCGGTGTCGGGTTCTGCGGCCTCGAGCTCGTCGAGGCGGTCAAGGAGACGCTGCTCGCGAAGGGGCCGCGTCGCATCACGCCGTACTTCATCCCAGCGGCGATCGCGAACCTCGCTCCCGGGCAGGTCTCGATGCGCTTCGGGTTCAAGGGCGTGAACTACACGACCACGAGCGCGTGTAGCTCTGGCGCTCACGCGATCGGTGAGGCCATGCGCTGGATCCAGCGCGGCGATCTCGACGCGGCGGTCGCGGGCGGCGCGGAGTCGACCATCACGGGGCTGGGCGTGGGCGGGTTCACCGCGATGCGCGCGCTCTCCGAGAGGAACGAAGCGCCAGAGAAGGCGAGCCGTCCGTTCGACAAGGGCCGCGACGGGTTCGTGATCGCCGAAGGCGCGGGCATCGTGACGCTCGAGGAGCGCGAGCACGCCATGGCGCGCGGCGCCGACATCCTGTGCGAGCTCGTCGGCTACGGCGCAACGAGCGACGCGTACCACCTCACGCAGCCGGCTCCCGAGGGCGCCGGTGCGCAGCGGGCGGTCAAGATGGCGCTGCGCGATGCGAAGCTCGACCCCGAGCGCGTGGACTACATCAACGCGCACGCGACCTCGACGCCGATCGGCGACCGTCAGGAGCTGCTCGCGATGCGCGGCGTGTTCGGCGAGCATGCGCTCGCGAAGAAGAACGGACGCGGCCTCTGGGTCTCCGCGACGAAGAGCATGACCGGGCACCTCCTCGGCGCCGCCGGCGGCCTCGAGGCCGTGATCACCGCGCTCGCGGTTCGTCACGGCGTCATCCCTCCGACGATCAACGCCGACGACCTGGACGATGACGCGAAGGACTTCGAGCTGGTCGCGCATCACGCGCGCGAGCGGAACCTCAGCGTCGCGCTCAGCAATGCCTTCGGCTTCGGCGGGACGAACGTCACGCTCGCCTTCGCCAAGCACGCATGAACACGGGCCGGCCGGCGGGCAACGAGAAGAGCGTGGGACTCCCCGGCTCGATCGCCATCGCCTCCGACCACGCGGGTCTGCCGCTGAAGCGAGAGCTGGTCTCGGCGCTGTCCGAGCTCGGTCGCTCGTTCGAGGACCTCGGCACCGACGGAAGCGCGTCGGTCGACTACCCGGACTACGCGCATCGCCTCGCGCTCTCGATCCTGGACGGCAAGCACGCCCTCGGCGTGCTCGTCTGCGGCAGCGGGGTGGGCATGTCGATCGCCGCCAACCGCCACAAGGGGATTCGCGCCGTCGTGTGCAGCGAGCCCTACAGCGCGGCGATGGGCCGTCGCCACAACGACGCGAACGTCCTGTGCCTCGGGGCGCGGGTCGTCGGCGGCGGGCTCGGCCGCGAGATCCTCGAGGCGTTCCTCGAGCAGAGCTTCGAGGGTGGCCGCCACGTGGAGCGCGTCTCGAAGATCGAGCGCTGAGGGCGTCTTGGAGCTGCCCAAGGACGCTCGCTTCGTGGAGGAGGAAGCTCGCTTCGGTCTACGCATGCACTGCGAGGACTGCGTTCTCTACGACGAGGCGCGCGACCGTTGCGCCCACGGCTATCCGACGGCGGAGCACAAGCGCGACGCCGCGCGTCGGCTCGTCGTGTTCTGCAAGGACTTCGAGACCCTCTGATCGCCTGATCCGCGAGCGCTCGTGTCGCGGGATCAAGTGCGCGCGGCGAAGAACGCCGAGAGCGCGCCCACCATCTGGGGCACGTCGGCTGCGGCGCACATCTCGCGGATCGAGTGCATCGAGAGCATCGGATTGCCGACGTCGACGACGCGCATGCCCGTCATCGCGGCCGTGATGGGGCCGATCGTCGTGCCGCACGCGAGGTCCGTACGCGTCACGAAGCGCTGAGGCTTCACGCCCGCTTCGCCACACCAGAGTTCGAAGCGCGCAGAGCTCTCGCCATCGGTCGCGTATCGCTGGTTCGAGTTGCTCTTGATGACCGGGCCTGCGCCGAGAAGCGGCTGGTGGTTGGGCTCGTGCTTGTCCGCGAAGTTCGGGTGGATCGCGTGGGCCATGTCCGCCGAGATGAGGAACGAGCGAGCGAGCGCGCGGTGGACGGGCGAGCTACCAGCCGAGGGGTGAGCGGTCGCGATGCGCTCGATGACGTCTCGCAGGAAGGGCGACTGCGCGCCCTGGGCGCTCTGGCTCCCGCACTCCTCGTGGTCGTAGAGGACGATGCCGCGCGTCGTGTGTGGAGCCGCCGGCGCTGCGAGGAGCGCAGACAGCGCCGCGTGACAGCTCGCGAGGTTGTCGAGACGGCCCGCGAACACGTAGTCGCCGCGATAGCCTCCCCGGGCCCCGGGCTGTGCGTCGAAGAAACAGAGGTCGTATCCCACGATGGCGTCGGGGAGCACGCCTGCGCCGATCGTCTCGAGCTCCGCCGCGAGGGCGACGCGTAGGTCGAATCCGCCGCTCGAGTCGAGCGCGAGGAGCGGCGGCAGGTGCGTCTGCGTGTTCACGACGAGCCCGTCGGTGTTCACGCCGCGATCGAGGTGGATCGCGAGGCTGGGGATGCGGCCGATCGCGCCCGGAAAGCGGACGAGATGCGAGGTCAGACCTTCCGGTCCTTTCGTCAGGACGCGACCCGCGAGCGCCAGGTCTCGGTCCAGCCAGGTGTGGAGCAAGACGCCGCCGTAGACCTCGACGGCCACCTGGTGCTGGCCGTGCCGCTTCAGCGCGGCGTTCGGCTTGATCCGGAGGTTCGGGGAGTCGGTGTGGGCGCCGACGAGCCGGAAGCCGGACGCGTCCGGCGCCGCTGCGCCGACCTCGACGGCCGCGATCGTCGACCCGCCTCGGATCACGAAGATCCTGTCGCCGGGCGCGATCACCCATGCGTCGGCCTCGCGAAGCTCTCGGAACCCTGCGGCGCTCAGGCGGCGGACGGTCTCGGTCACGGCGTGCCAGGGCGTGGGCGCGGCGTTCACGTAGGCGATCAGGTCGTCGGCGAGCTCGATCTCGAGATGGGCCATGGGCGGCGGATATACCCTGATTCTCGTCGGTTCGCGCCACTGCGATTGACCCGGACCCGCGACGGTCCGTACTCTGGCGAGCTGATGCGGCTCGCTCCCTCGATGATCTTGCTCTCGATGTTTTGCCTGCTCGCACCTGCGTCGGTGCAGGCACAACGGCGGCGCCACACGCCCGAGCCACCACCGGCCGCTCCGCTCTCGACCACGGGGACACTCACCGTCACCGTCGTCCAGGAGGGCGCCGAGGTCTACATCGACGAGCAGCTGACGGGCACGAGCCCCATCGCCCCTCAGACGCTGACGCCCGGCTCGCATACCGTGCGCATCCGCCTTCCCGGCTACTCCGAGTACAGCGACGTGATCACGATCGAGCGCGGCGCAGTCATGGAGGTTCCCGTCGAGCTGTTCGCGCTCGCGGAGGCCTTGAGCATCACGACGACGCCCGCCGGCGCCCACGTGTTCGTCGATGGGAACTTCGCAGGGGAGACCCCGCTCGACGTCGATCTCGCGGACGGACACCACTCCGTGCGGATCACCCTCCACGGCTACGAGGAGGTCGTACGAGAGCTCGACGCCGAGTCCGGTCGGCGCGACCGGCTCGACGTCCCGATGACGGAGCTGTCGGCCGACGCGCTGCGCGGCCCGGAGTGGTACGAGGAGCCCATCACGTGGATCGCCGTCGGCGGCGGCGTGGCGGCGGCCGTGGTGATCGTGGTCGTCGTCGCGGTGCTCACCACGAGCTCGGGGCCCTCGCAGATCGAAGAGTTCTGCGCCGCGCCCATCAGCTGTGTGCGCGTGGACACTCCGTTCCTGGTGAGCTTCTGAGCGTCTGAGCGTCGGGCTTTCGGGCGTCCTCGGCGCCATTTGGCTAAGCTCGCGGCCGATGGCGCGCATTCTCCACATCGAGGACGATCCTTCGAGCCGTCTGCTCGTGCGGAAGCTGCTCAGCGCGGCGGGCCACGAGGTGATCGACGCCGCGACCGGGCTGGAGGGGGTCCGGCTCGCGTCGGAGATCTCCGCGGACCTCGTCCTGGTCGACATCAACATCCCGGATCTCGACGGGTACGAGGTCGCGCTGCGCCTCCGCGGGTCTGCACGGCTCTCCGGCGTGCCGATCGTCGCCATCACCGCGGAGGGGGACCGCGACACCAGCCTCGCCGTGGGCTGCGACGGTTTCCTCGAGAAGCCCATCGATGCGCGCAAGTTCGCGCGGACGATCGAGCGCTTCCTCGATGGCCACCGCGAATGGCCGAGCCACGCCGAGCCGAAGCTGCGGGAGGCTTCGCACCGCATCGTCGAGCGGCTCGAGGCGAAGGTGAAGGAGCTCTCCGAGGCGAACGTGCGGCTGGAGGAGCTCGCTCGCATTCGTCGAGAGTTCCTCCGCAACCTGAGCCACGAGCTCGCCACGCCGATGACTCCGGTGGTCGGCTATCTGAAGCTGCTGCTCGGTGGCGAGCTCGGCGCGATCACGCCGATGCAGCGCAAGGCGCTCGTCGCGGTCGAGGCTGGCGCTTGCCGTCTTCGATCGATGGTGGACACGCTCCTCGACGTCTCGAGCCTCGAGACCGGGCGCCTGCACTTCTACGCGCGCGAGTACGACTTCGCGAAGGTGGCGCGCCGTGCGGTCGACGAAGCGCGCCCTCGCTTCGCCGATCGTGAGCTCACCGTGACCGAGCGCATCGCGAGCGGTCCGCTCTCCGGGCTCGGAGATCCCGAGAAGCTGAGGCGCGCGATGGCTCACCTCCTCGACAACGCCGTCAAGTTCACGCCTCAGTCGGGCGCGCTGGCGATCGAGGTGACGGCACAGGCCGATGAGTTCTGGTTCCGCGTCGGCGACAGCGGCCCGGGCGTCCCGCGCGACCGGCTCGAGAAGGTGCTCGAGCCGTTCTATCAGGTCGATGGCTCGGTCACGCGGACGCACGGCGGCGTGGGCCTCGGCCTCGCGTTCGCGCGGCGTGTCGTGGAGGCGCACGGCGGCGCCATCGTGCTCACGAGCCCACCGCCTCGGCCCATCGCCGGCATCGCGCTCACCGGGACCGAGGTGTCGCTACGCGTGCATGCGCGTCCCACGCTTTCCAACCTTCCCATCGATCCCGCGCTCGGACCGTGATCTATCTGGATCACCACGCAGCGACGCCGCTCTCCGCGTCGGCGTCGCGCGCGATGGGAGCCATGCGCGAAGGCTTCTTCGGCAACCCCTCCAGCGTGCACGGGCCCGGCC
>JBBSAT010000064.1:0-29617 GCA_038252025.1 Polyangiales bacterium
CACCGCCGCCGCCGCCGCCGCCGCCGCCGCCACCACGGCTCTGCCGCTCTTCGGCCTCATTGACCTTGAGCGCGCGACCGCCCACGACCTTGCCGTTCATCTCGGCGATCGCCGCCTGGGCAGCTTCCGCCGTGCCCATGGTGACGAAGCCGAAACCGCGCGACTGGCCGGTCTCGCGATCGGAGACGAGATGGACGTCGGTGATCTCACCGAAGGGGGAGAAGGTGGCGCGGAGTGAGTCCGCATCCGCCTGGAACGAGAGATTGCCGACGTAGAGACGATTACCCATGTGTTCTTCCTCGTACAGTATCTCGTACGAAGACTCGTACGAAGGGCGCGAGAATACTCGATCGCCTTGTTTGCGCCATCTTTCAGTTTTTCGTGGTCTACCCCGACCGGCCCGACCGGCCGTGACGTGGTCGGGCGATCCCCCCGTGCGACCGGGGCGATTAGGGACACCCCGCCGATCCTGCTCGTGTAGAGTCCCGTCCGTGCTGCGCCGCGCGGTCTTGGCCGTTCTCGCCGTGGGCTTGTCCCTCGCACCGATTCGTGCGCGGGCGACCCCCCAGGACCTCTTTGGTCTCGGCGCTCGTTCGCCCGCGCTCGCCATGACGGGCGTCTCCTGGTCGGACAACTGGGAGGCCGTCTACACGAACCCGGCCGGCCTCGCCCGCGTGCGCACCCGCGAGCTGGCGATCGGTCTCGGGGGCGGCACGTATCAGCTGACGCTCGACGGCAACCGCTTCCCGGTCGAGCCGCCGCGCGGCATGACCATCGGCTTCCAGCTGCCGCTGCCGTTCGGGGACATCCTCCAGGATCGTCTCGTGCTCGCCGGTGGTTTCTACACACCGGCGAACGTGCTGCTCCGCGGGCGCGTCGACTACGCCGAGCTCCCCCAGTGGTCGGTGGTCGATCGCGCCGCGTCGCTCACCGTGGACGTCGGGCTCGGGATCAACCTCGCGGACGTCGTGCCCGGTCTCCGGCTGGGCATCGGCATCACCGCGCTCGCCAACGTGGTCGGCGACCTCACGGTGCGGCTCGACGAGACGAACTCGTTCCAGTCCATCGTCGAGACGCAGCTGCTCACGAGCTTCTCCCCCGTCGCCGGCGTCGCGCTCGATCAGCCCGGCTGGGGCCTCGGGATCGTCTACCGCCACGAGGTCCGCTCGGAGATGAGCCTTCGCATCCGCGTGGAGGATCTTCCGGTGCCGCTCCCGACGCTCACCATCGGTGCGCTGGTGCAGTACGACCCTGCTTCGCTCGCGATCGAGGGCTACTGGCTTCCGGATCCGAACGTGCGCGTGGCGCTCAACGCGACGGCGCACTTCTGGAGCTTCTACCCGGGCCCGTACCGGCCCACGACCGACGGCAGCTACCTCCCGCCCGCGCCAGGCTTCCGCGACACCATCTCGCCGCGGATCTCCGTCGAAGGGACGATCCACTCGGGTCGCGCCGATCTCGTGCTCCGCGCCGGGTATGCGCTCGAGCTCACGCCTGCGCCGGCTGCGTTCTGGGGCGCCGAGCGCAACACCGACGGCTCGCCGCACATGAACGGGAGCACCGCGGTCGGGCGCGCGCTGCGCATCCTCGACAACGACCGCCACATCCTCACGGCTGGCTTCGGCATCGGGTACTCGTTCTCGGAGAACCAGCGCCTGCACCTCGATCTCTGGGGACAGCTCCACATGATGCCCGACCGGCAGGCCTCCATCACCGCGACGGGTAACAACCCGCCGGATCCGATGATCCCCGGGCTCACGACCGGCGGGTACATCATCGTCGGCGGCTGGATGCTGGGGCTCGACTTCTGATGCGACGCGCCGCCATCACGCTCGCTCTCGTGCTCGCTTCGCTCGCATGCGCAGATCGCGCCGCCGCGCAGGCGATGGACACGTACGGGCTCGGCTCGCGGAGCATCGCGATGGGCGGCGCCGTGACGGCCGACGTCCAGGACTACTCGGCCAACTACTACAACCCGGCGGGTCTCGTGCGCGGCTCGATGCTGCGCCTCTCGATCGGATGGTTCGGCGCGGCGCACGACTTCCAGGTCAACGGGCTCGGCAGCAACGTCGACCCGATGCACGGCCTCACGTTCGGCCTCGTCGTGCCGGGTCACATCGGCGACTTCCGGTTCGCCTTCGGCATCGCCGTGCACCTCCCCGACGATCACCTCTCTCGCACACGCTCGCTTCCGCGCACACAGCCGCGCTGGGAGCTCTACGACAACCGCGAGCACCGCACCTACCTCGCGTCGCACATCGCGATCCGGCCGTGGGACTGGCTGCTCATCGGCGGCGGGATCTCGTTCCTCTCGCTCTCGCAGAACGTGCTCGAGATCCGCGGCGACATCGACACCGGGATGGTCACGAACTCGCACCTCGAGCACTCGCTCGCGGCCGACCTCACGACGATCCGCTACCCGCAGGTCGGCGTGCAGATCATCGCGCTCCCGGAGCTGAGCTTCGGCGCCGCGTATCGCGGGAGCTTCGCGCTCGACAACACCCTCATCGCCGAGGTGGGCTGTCCTGCGACGATGCCCGACTGCGATCACAACGCGATGCTGCGCGCGATCGGGCAGTCGTTCCGCGGCTACTTCTATCTGCTCAGCCAGTCGGTCAACGCGTTCGTTCCGCAGCAGCTCTCGGTGTCCGCGTCGTGGTCGCCGATCCCCGAGCTGCGCATCAACGCAGAGGTCACCTGGGTGAACTGGAGCGCGTACATCAGCCCGGTCGGCACGAGCGACATCACGCTGCAGATCGATCTGCCGGCGTCGCTCCGCGACACGATCCGCGTGCCCTCGAACATCATGGGGAGCCGCCCCATCGCGGCGAACTTCTCGGACCGCTTCGTCCCGCGGCTCGGCGTCGAGGGGCTCGCGTTCTCGAGCGAGCAGCTGGAGCTGCGCGTGCGAGGCGGCTTCTTCTACGAGCAGACTCCGGTGCCTGATCAGACCGGGCTCACGAACCTCATCGACACCGATCGCTGGGTCTGGTCGGTCGGGCTCGGCCTGGCGCTCATCGATCTGCAGCCGCTCATCAACGGCTCCCTCTCGTTCGATCTCCACCTCTCGTACGCGTTCCTGCCGCCCCGCACGACGCGCAAGGCGAGCCTCGTCGACACGACGGGGGACTACGTCGCGGGGGGCAACATGTTCATCGGCGGCCTGACGATGGAGCTCGCGTTCCGATGACGCGTCGGCTTTGCACGGCGACGATCGCACTCGGCGCCGGCCTCTCGCTCGGGTGCAGCCTCCTCGGCACGCCCGGCTCGACCCCGGGCCCGGTGCCACACGCAGGGACCGGACAGTTCCGCTCTCTGACGAGCGACGAGACCAACGTGGCCGGCGTTCCGTCCGGTGCTGCCATCGTCACCTCGGGCGCCGGGATCGACAACGGGATGGTCGCGGCCGGGCACTTCTTCTATGCGGCTGCCGTCGCTCTTCCGGTGGACGCGGGGATGCGCGACGCGGGCGTCGATGCGGGCGACGCCGGGGACGCGCTCGACGCAGGGGATCCGCTCGACGCTGGAGTCGACGCGGCGATGCCGGATGCAGCGCGCCCCGACGCGAGCACGGTGGACTCCGGTGTTCCGCCTCCGCGCGAGGCCGTCAGCTGGGATCTCTTCGAGCCCCGCCGGATCCTGACCAGCCCTCCGCGCGCCGAGTGGGGCTTCACCGCCGGCACGGTCGTCCTCGAGGCGGAGGCTGCGTGGGAAGGCGGCTACGTCACCGACCCGTGGGTGGTCGAGCGCGCGGACGGATCGTTCCTGCTCTTCTACGCGGCGGCCGGCGGCATCGGCGTCGCGAGCGCCGCATCGATCGATGGGCCGTACACGCGTGAGCCGGGCCCGCTCCTCGCGGCGATGGGCGGCGAGGTCCCACGGCGACCGAGCGCGGTGCGCGCGGCCGATCTGACCGACCCGCCGGCGACGGAGCTCCTCGTCTACTACGAGCTCGCGGGCGAGATCCACGTGGCGGGCTTCGACGGTGCGAGCTTCACCGAGCTCGCCACGCTGGCGCCGACGCCTCTCGCGCAGCGAGACGATCGCGACGGCGACGAGATCTCCGTGGGCGCGCCCGGCGCTGCGCTCATTCCGACGCCTGGCGGTCGCACCGTCGTGCGCGTCTACTACGAGTCGCGCCGGAGCAACGGGACGTCGCTCGTCGCGCTGATGGCGAGCGGGGATGGGCTCGCGTTCGACGTGTTCGAGCGGCCCGTGTTCGCAGAGCGGAACCGCCAGGCGCCGTCGCCGCGCTACGTCGACGAGCGCACGACCGTGCTCTACGCGTGGGTCCCGTTCCGCCAGAGCGGCGCGATCATCAACGCGATCACGCCGGCTTCCGTCAGCCTCGTCGGCGTCACGCCGCCGCTCTGATGCCCGAGGTACGAATCGCAGACCACGCGATGCGCTGGACCGCGCGCGGGGAGGGCGTCCCGCTGGTGGCCGTGCACTCGAGCGGCATGTCGTCCCGCCAGTGGCGCAAGCTCGAGACGGAGCTCGCCCCGGGCCTGCGCCTCGTGGCGCCCGATCTCCTCGGCTACGGCGAGAGCTCTCCCTGGCCCGTCGCGGAGCGCTTCCACTTCGTGCTCGACCAGCTCGCGATCGAGCGCGTGATCGAGGCGCAGGGCGAGCCGGTGCACCTCGTCGGGCACTCGTACGGTGGCTTCCTCGCGCTGCTCGTCGCGCTCCATCATCCGGGCCGCGTGCGCTCGGTCTCGGTCTTCGAGCCGGTCTCGTTCGGGGTGCTTCGCTCGATGGGTGATGCCGAGGCGCTCGCCTCGCTGCCTTCGCGAGGCGACGACGAGCCGTGGCCCGACGCGCCCGAACAGCTCGAGGCCTGGCTCGAGGGCTTCGTCGACTACTGGAACGGCACCGGCGGCTGGCGCGCGCAGAGCGAGCCGCTGCGCGAGGCCTTCCGGCGCGCGGGGATCAAGATGGTCGGCGAGGTGCGCACGCTCGGTGTCGACACCACGCCGCTCGCCGCGTATCGCACGCTGTCCGTGCCGGTGTCGCTCCTCGGCGGGGAGCGCTCGACGCTCGCGGCCAAGCGAGTGCTCGCCGCGCTGGCGAGCGCGATCCCCGACGCGGTGCGTGTGGAGATCCCGGGGGCGGGCCACATGGGGCCGCTCACGCACGCGTCGGAAGTGAACGCGGCGATCCTCGCGAACGTCGCGCGGGCGGCGAAGTAGGCGCGCTCAAGGATGTCCGGGGCGGGCGCACTCGGCGGCCTCGATGTGGTTGGTGTCGAAGGACTGCCGGTAGCCGTCGATGACGCCTCCGCACTGCGCGCCGCGTATCGCTGGGTCGTCGAAGCCGTCCATCGTCGACTGACAGGCTTCGTGCGGCGCTCCCATCAGCTCGCAGCAGCGGATCGCGATGTGACAGAGCGCTTCGACGCCGGCCGAGCCGACGGCGGCGGGCACTGCTGGAGGGGGCGAGGGCGAGGGCGTGATCGAGGGTGACGGCGATGGCGCGTGCAAGGGCGATGGCGAGTGCGAGTGCGAGGGCGATGGCGAGTGCGAGGGCGATGGCAAGGGCAAGGGCAAGGGCACGGGCAAGGGAGGAGGGGGCGCCGGCGGCGACTCGGTGATCGGCGGCGATGTTCCGACCGGAGGCGAGGCCTCCGCGATCGCCAGCTCACGCCCTGCGAAAAGGAGCGCCGCGCCCCCCGCGACGGCGAGTAGTACCGACACCGAGGCGAGCATGACGAGCACCGGTACGAGCGAGCGCGAGCCGGACGGCGGGGCGGTCACGAGGCTCGGCGCCGGAGAGACGGCGGGCGCGCTCGGCGCCGGCGACGCCGCCTGGGCTCTCACCTCGACGGGCATCGTCCCCGCGAACGCCATGGATCCCGAGGACCGCGACGGAGACGCCGACGATGGCTGCGGCATGGTGCCTCGGAGCTGTCGCCCTGCCTGCTCGAGCGCGGCCGCGAACGCTGGCGCCGACGCGAAGCGCCGCTCGGGCGACTTCTGCACCGCGATCTCGATGGCGTCTGCGAGCAAAGGCGGCACGCCCGTCGCCACGCGATCGACGCGGGCGGGGGCCTCTTCGAGCACTGCGACGAGGATGCTCGCCATGTCGCCGCCCGAGAAAGGCTCGCGCCCCGCGAGGCAGCACCAGAGCACGAGGCCCATCGCGTAGACGTCCGTTCGCGCGTCGCAAGGCGCCGCGTGCGCCTGCTCGGGCGCCATGAAGAGAGGCGTCCCGAGGATCGCTCCCGTCTGCGTGAGTCGCGTGTACGCCGCGCCCGACTTCAGCTGCGCGAGCCCGAAGTCCAAGAGGCGCACGCGCTCCCCCTCGGGCGTGCGGACGAGCATCAGGTTCGCGGGCTTGAGGTCCCGGTGCGTGATGCCCGCCTCGTGCGCGTACGCCAGCGCGGAGAGCGCCGAGAGGCCGAGGTCGATCACGCGCGACGGAGCGAGCGGCCCGGCAGCGATCGCGCTCGCGAGCGTCGAGCCCGACACGAGCTCCATGACGATGAAGCAGAGCGTTCCACGTCCGTCGGGGTCGGGCGTGTTGCCGAGGTCGTGCACCTGCACGATGCCGGGGTGGCTCAAGCGCGCCGATGCGATTCCTTCTCGCTCGAATCGCTTGATCGAGGCGACGTCCTCCGCGAGCTCGGGCAGCAAGACCTTGATCGCGACCGGCCGGGAGAGCCTCTCGTCCGTCGCACGATAGACGACACCCATCCCGCCCTGGGCGAGCATCGCCTCCACTCGGTATCGACCGGCGAGCAGCGCCCCGGGCACGAGCGCGCGGCTCAACCCACGCGCTCCTGAGTGATCGAGCCCGCGCCGTTCTCGACGTGTAGCGACGCCAGGCTGCCCTCGATCAGCGTCCACTGAGGCGGCACGTGGCCGATGTCCGCGTCGAAGGCCACGCGCGCGTCGACGTCCTCGAACGCACGGCGGAGAGAGTGCGCGTACCCGGCGTCTCGCGACCCGGGAGCTTGCGAGCGTCCGAGCACGATCGCGCTCAGCCCGTCGAGCCAGCCCGCGAGACGGAGATGTGTGAAGGCGCGCGCGGTCTGCGCCGGCGAGAGCTCGCAGTTCTCCAGGAACAGGATCACGCCCTCTTCCCGATGCGCTCGAACGAAGCTCGGCACGTCTCCGAACGGAGTCCCCACGAGCGACACGAGCGTGTCGAGGCAGCCGCCGATCAAGCGCCCGCGCGCGTGAAGGGGGCGGCCATCGAGGGTCTGATAGCGCGTCTCCGCCTCGAGCCGAAACGGCGCGTTCGGGCGCTCTTTCCAGTCGACCCATGCCGTCTGAAAGTGCGTGGACGAGCGCTGTGTGAAGGCGTCCGTCGAGGTGAGGAAGGAGAGCGCCCGCGAGGTCAGCGGGTCTTGCTGCGAGGGCACGAGATCCATCGCGTTGGGACCGTGCGCCGAGGCCCAGCCGAGGCGGAGCAGCATCGGAACCAGCAGCGTGCTGATGTCGGAGTAGCCGAGGATCCACTTCGGCCGCGCGCGCCGGAGGCGCTCGAAGTCCATGTGCGCGACGACCTCGATCGCGAGCTCGCCGCCCCACGGCGGGATGACGGCGTCGAGCGCGTCGTCGAGCAGCGCTTCCATCCAGGCTTCGAGCCGGACCTCCCACGGAGGCGTCTCGTCCGTGCGGAGGCTCTTCGACTCGATCGGCTCGAAGCCGAGCGCACGGAGGTTGGCCAACACGAGCTCGAGGCGCGGCTCGAGCGCCGAGGGGACGCCCGAGCTCGGCGCGACGAGAGCGATCTTCGATCCTCGAGTGAGCGGCTGCGGAAACTGGATCGCCATCGTTCGCCCCCCCGGGCCTCAGTAGCTCTTCGGCAGCCCGAGCGAGTGCATCGCGACGAAGTTGAGGATCATCTCGCGGCTGATCGGCGCGATCTTCTGCAAGCGCGCCATGCCCCAGAGGTCCGCGAGCCCCATCTCCGTCGAGAGGCCGTGCCCTCCGTGCGTCTGGATCGCTGCGTCGAGCGCGTCGAACGCCGCCTCTGCTCCGGAGAGCCGCGCCATGTTGGAGGCCTCACCGGCGTCCTCGCCGCGGTCGTGCTGCCATGCCGCCTTCTGCTGCATGAGCTTGGCGAGCTCCATCTGGATCTTCGCGCGCGCGAGCGGATGGGCGATGCCCTGGTGCGCACCGATCGGCACGTTCCACACCTTGCGATCCTTCGCGTAGGCGGCGCCCTTCTCGAGCGCGTAGCGGGCGAGCCCGACGCAGAACGCGGCCGACGTGATGCGCTCCGGGTTCAGCCCGGAGAAGAGCAGCTTGAGGCCCAGGCCCTCGCCGCCGAGGATGCGGTCGGCCGGGACGCGCACCTGATCGAAGAACACCGTGAACTGCTTCTCTGGAGAGACGATCTCCATCGGGATCACGGTCGCCGAGAGGCCGGCGCTCTTCGCGTCCACCACGAAGAGAGAGAGGAGGGCGCGGCCGCTCTTCGCATCGGTGCCGGTGCGCGCGACGACGAGCATCGCGTCCGCCTCGTCGACGCCGGAGATGTAGTGCTTCTGGCCGGACAGCACCCAGCCGTCTCCGTCGCGCGTCGCGGTCGTGGAGACGTTGTGCGAGTTCGATCCGGCGTCGGGCTCGGTGAGCGCGAAGGCGATGGTCGTCGTTCCCGCGGCGAGGCCCGGGAGCCACTTGGTCTTCTGCGCGTCGGTGCCTGCGAGCGCGATGACGGTGCCGGCGATGGCGGGCGAGACGACGAGGAGAAGGAGCGGACAGCCCTCGGCAGAGAGCTCCTCGCACACGATCGAGAGCGCCGAGATGCCGAGGCCACCACCGCCGTACGCCTCGGGGATGCTCACTCCGAGATAGCCCTCCTTCGCGAGCGCTTGCCAGAGCTCGGTCGTCTTCTCTGCCGCGCGGGCCTTCTTGACGTAGTAGGCGTGTCCGAAGGATCGGGCCAAGCGCCGCACGCCATCGCGAAGGAGCTTCTGTTCGTCGTTCTCTCGGAAGTCCATGGTGCGAAGCCTACTCCGTTCCTCGCCCGGACGAGGCCCGCGCGATGGCGGAGGTAGTGCCGGAGGGCCGCGCCCGGACGCACGTGGCTCGATGGCTCCACGCGAGGCGGTGTACGACGCACCCGACACGAAAACATGCGGCTATTCGAAGGCACGGACCCTGCTCTGCTCGCGTGCCGGATCCACAACGGAAGGGGACGCAGATGAGCTTCATCGAGGCGAAGGACGGAACCGAGATCTTCTACAAGGACTGGGGCAAGGGTCAGCCGATCCTGTTCCACCATGGCTGGCCTCTCTCGAGCGACGAATGGGACGCCCAGATGCTCTTCTTCTTGCAGCAAGGGTATCGCGTCGTCGCGCACGACCGGCGCGGGCACGGACGCTCGACCGAGACCGAGTCCGGTAACGACATGGACACCTACGCCGACGACGTCGCCGCGCTGGTCGACGCGCTGGATCTCCGCGACGTGATCCACATCGGACACTCGACCGGTGGCGGCGAGGTCGTCCGGTTCCTCGGGCGCCACGGGACGAAGCGCGCCTCGAAGGCCATCATCATCAGCGCCGTCCCGCCGGTGATGGTCAAGTCCGAGAAGAACCCACAGGGCACGCCGCTCGAGGTGTTCGACGGCTTCCGTGCCGCGCAGTCCCTGAACCGCGCGCAGTTCTTCCTCGATGTCGCGTCGGGACCGTTCTACGGATTCAATCGACCCGGCGCGAAGATCTCCGAGGGCCTGATCCGCAACTGGTGGCGTCAAGGCATGATGGGCGGCACCAAGGCCACCTACGACTGCATCAAGGCCTTTTCGGAGACCGACATGACGAGTGACCTGCCCGGGATCGCAATCCCGATGCTGGTCATACACAGCAAGGACGACCAGATCGTGCCGTATGTCGCCTCGGGCCCGCTCTCGGCGAAGCTCGCGCCCATGGCCACGCTGAAGACGTACGAGGATCTCCCGCACGGAATGCCGTCGACGCATCCGGAGATCATCAACGCGGACATCCTCGCGTTCGTGCGCGAACGCGCGCAGACGGCGCCGACCGCGTCGAAGGCCAAGCCCGCCAACGGAGGCGCACGGCCGCGTTGATCGGGCGGGCCCGCTCGCAGATCGATCGAGTCGCGCGGTTCGTCCGATGCGCGGCGGCGCTACTGAAGGGCGAGCGAGCCGGTGTGAGGCGGTCTGGCTCACCTGAGGCGCGCCGGCCGCTCGGGGGGGCCGCGCGACAGATCTCGTTCGGGAGCTGTGCGCTCAGGGTGCGAGCAAGATCTGATTGTCGACGCTCGTGACGCCTTCGGTCGCGCGCGCGTGACCCGCCATGACGCTGCGCTGCCGGTCGGTCTCGACACGACCGGTCAGCGTGACGACGCCTCGCGCGGTCGCGATCCCGACTGCGGGCTGCGTGGGGGCGATCTCGTAGTCTTCCCCGAAGACGGCGCGGAGTCGCTCGGTGATGACGCGGTCGCTCGCGGTCTCCGAGACGTCGTGAGGCGCGGGCACAGCCACGGGGGTGGACACAGCCACCGGCGCGGCCACAGCCGCGGGCCGAGGCGCGGGCTCGTCCGCTGGGCCCTGCATGGAACATGCGGAGAGCGGATAGGCAGGGAGAGCGAGGAGGATGACGAAACAGCATCGGCGGAAGTGCATGGGCGCCCCCTGCGCAACGAGCGTGCCGCGTCGCCTGACCGCGTTGCGAAGCCCAACGCACGAGCGCGCGCGTCCCTCCTGTGCTCCGCGCACGCCTCGCCCACCGCGTGGTAACCCGCGCGTCGAGCGTGGCGAGGAGCGATGCGACCGCACGTTCTCGATGAGCGTCCAGCGCGCGCTCGCCGCTTCGTGTCGGAGGGAGCGGCACGACCGCGCCCGAAGTACGATGCAGGGATGGCATCCCGCCGAGACGCAAGCCTGGCGCTGCTGTTTGCGCTGGCGAGCTCGGCGCTCGCCGGCTGTGCGACGACCAGCCAGCGGGGAGCCGAGACGGTCGACTCGCCGCACCCGTCAGCGCTCGCCGCTGACCCGTTGGCGACGCGAGAGCAGCTCTTCGAGGCGCTGTCCGACGCAGGCCTGACCTGTGGCGGGATCCGCACCGCGTTCTCCCACGGGCGCCACGCGTTGATGATCCCGACGGAGTGCTTCGCGACCGAGAGCGGCGCCCTCGCTGCAGACGCCGCGCCGCGGATCGAGCGCGTGGCGGCGGCCCTCGGCGCAACAGAGGGCGTGCGCTATCAGATCGGCGCCTACGTTCCCGAAGGCACGCCAAACGCGGCGGCGACGAGTCGTGCGCAGGCGGAGCTCGTCCGTGCCGCGCTTGCGCACGCCGGGCTCGCAGCCGACCGGCTCACGGCCGTCGGCTACAGCGCCGACTTCGACGAGGAGACGTACGACGGCCCCGCGACCCTGGCGCCTGGAAATCCGCTGCTGGAGATCGCCGTCGTGCCCGAGTAGGCGAGCCACCGGCGAAGGTTCGCTTGCATGCTCGCCAGCGGCCGGACCGACGCTGAGCCCTGCGCATCGCACATCAGCTCGCGCTGTCGGGGGCCGCCTCGCCTTCGCGGGCGGTGCTCTCCTTCGCCAGCGCGCGCGCGACGAGCCGCACCTGGAGGCCGGGCCCTGCCTGGCGGAGCGTGACCGAGGGGCGGAGCTCGAGGCGCTGGCCCGGCAAGAGCTCGATGCGGAAGCGCTGGAGCACGACCGCGAGGATCAGCGTCGCTTCCATCATCGCGAAGTGGTTGCCGATGCAGATGCGCGGGCCGCCACCGAACGGGAAGTACGCGAAGCGCGGGATCCCCTTCGCGCGCTCGGGCGCCCAGCGATCCGGATCGAACCCTTCGGGGTTCGGGAACCAGCGCGGGTCTCTGTGCACGACCCACTGGCTCGTGAGGATCTGCGCGCCCTTCGGGATCAGATAGCCGCCGATCTCCACGTCCTCCGCCGCCTCGCGGCCGGTCGTCCACGCGGGCGGGTAGAGACGCATCGCTTCCTTCAGCACGCGCTCGGCGTACGGCAGCGTGCGCACGTCCTCGGCGGTGGGGAGCCGTGCGCCGAGGACCGACGCGATCTCGGCGTGGAGCCGGCGCTCCACGTCGGGATGCTTGCTGAGGAGATAGAGCGTGTGCGCGAGCAGGAGCGCCGTCGTCTCGTGACCTGCGAGGAAGAGCGTCATCACCTCGTCCCGCACCTGCTGGTCGCTCATGCGCGCACCCTCGTCGTCCCGCGCGGCGAGGAGGGTCCCGAGCAGATCCTCGCGCTGCGCACCGGCGCGGCGCTCGGCGATGATCCGGTAGACGAGCTCGTCGATCTGCTTCACCGCCCGGTTCGTGCGGACGTTGCGCGGCGTCGGCACCCAGGCCGGGAGCTTCGTGATCGCCTCGGGGCTGTTCGCCATGTACTCGTTCACGATCTCCATCGAGTCGCGCACCATCGCGACGTCATCCTTGTCGATCCCCGCGCCGAAGAGCACGTCCGCGACGACCTCCATCGTCACGCGCGAGATCTCCTGGTGGAGGTTGATCGTCTGGCCGCCCTGCCACGGGCGGAGGGCCACGTCGGTGACGCGCACCATCGCATCGCCATAGGACTGGATGCGCTTCGGCACGAACGCTTGCGACATCAGCTTGCGCTGGCGCTTCCACAGGTCGCCATCGCTCGTGAGCAGGCCCTTCCCGAGCGCCCGCTCGAGGATCACGATGTACTCGTCACGCTGCATGATGCGCGCGTGTTTGACGAGCACCGCTTCCACGTCGTCGGGGTGACTGAGGAGGAAGAAGGGCCTGCCGAGCACCTTCATCTCGACGACGTCGCCGTAGCGATCGGCGACCTCGCGCAGGAGCACGAGCTGCTCGCGCGCGAAGCGCACGATGTTTCGCACGCCGTAGATCCCGGGCGGCCCGGGCGGGCGGCCGCGAGCCGTCGTGGCTTCGTTCATCGGATCTTCCTCTCTCGTGGCGCCGCGCGAGGTGCGGCGCCCGAATCATGCCTCGCCCGCGGCCGACGAAACAGGGCGGATGGCCTCGCACGGGTTGGCGCAGTGCGCGCGACGCTGACAGATCGGCGCCTCGGCCCTTGCGCCGACGAACGCGATGACGCGTCTCGTGATGATCGCGAGGGTCAAGAGGCCGCGACGACTCTGTCGATGCGTGGCCCGATCGATGGGTCGAGCTTGCGGAGGGATGCTCGCACGCGCTTGATCCAGCCGGGGCCGCGCGCGGACAAGGCCCTCCATGCCTCGCGCACGTCGTCGGGTCGGTCCTCGAGCAGGAAGGCCAGCAAGGACTCCGCCTGAAGGAGATCTTTACGCTCCTTCGTCGCGAGCGAGGGAGACCTCAGGGTCGCCACGATGAGCTTGTGCAGCGCGAAGCGCGCCGGCGTCGGCACGTTCACGAGCACGCCCGAGCCACCGACCACGACCGCAGGCATCGTCTCTTCCACCAGGTAGTCGAGGAAACGCAACGACTGCGCGGCGCCGCCCACGATCGATAGGTGCACGGGCTTCTCCGATCGCCCGCGGAGCGGCGTCAGGAAGTCCACGTGCAGCTCGGTCCCGTAGACCATGAACGAGCACGAAGGCTCGCGCGGATCGAGGCCCGGGATCGCCCAGAGCTTCACGCCGAGCACGCCCTCCGTCTGCATCCTGGCAAGCGCGGCCGGTGGATGATTGCTCATCGCTACCGCGATGCGCGGGTCGTGCACGAGGTCGATGTCTCCCGTGCGCAGCGCGCCACCCTCCCAGGCTGCGCCGAGCGCGTTTCCGATCACCGCGAAGGCGTGCGTGCCGGCGAGGACGCCGCCCACCTCGAAGAGCCTCGCCTCGGCGAGCGCGCGGAGCACCTTGGCCTCTGCTGCCGTCGGCGTGGCCACGCCCGCCGCGCGCGCGACGCGAACGAGCCGGGCTCGGCGGTCCTCGCGAACGTGCTGCGCCTGCCACGCCGCCTCGAGCTCACGCACACGCGAGCGGATCTCTTCTGTGTCCGGGCCGAGGTAGGCCTGGTGCATGTGGCCGAGCGTGCGCCGCTGCACGTAGAGGTAGTCGCGTCCTCCGACGCGCTTGCGCGCGATGCTCCCCGGTGTCTCCGCGTGGGCGTAGCGCATCAGGTCCGAGAGCAGCTCGGCGTACGCGGTCTGGCCCTCGAGGGAGACCCGGTGGAGCGCGGCCATGGCGCATTATACGTCGAAAGTGTCGGTGCGACGTATAAGGCGTGGCCCGCTCGATCACCGAGCGGCCGGCGAACGCGAGCGTGCTGCAGTCGCTGCGCTCGCTGCTGCTGCGGCTCGTGCTCTCAGAGCCCCAGCTGCTGCCGCCGGCCGCTGAGCGCGCGTCAGGTCCAGGCGACGACGCTCGGGACGACGTCGCAGTCCCCGAGGGGACCCTTCAACGCGACGAGGGGAGCGCTCCCCCCGTCACGGCGCTGCGCCGGGCTCCGGCTCCGAGAGCTCGAACTCGACGCGCTCGTGCTGGTGCGCTCGCACGCGGACGCTGCGCCTCGACTGCGGTGACGTGAAGCCCGCCTGCACCACGTGGCTGCCCGGCGTCACCGGCACGGACACCGGCGCGCGCCCCAGAAAGCGATGATCGACCCAGATGTTCCCCCAGGGGCTCACGACCATCTCGAGCGTCGCGCTCGCCGCAGGATCGGCGGGCGCCTCGACGGGCTCCGTCTCCGCAGCGCCTGCCGTGACGGGGGTCGTCGCGGTCTCCGGGGCAGGATGCGTCCCATGCGTCGTCGCGGTCGTCGCGGTCGCATGCGTCGTCTCGGTCGTCGCCTGCGGCTCGCTGCCCATCACGGGCGGCACGGTGTCGACTGCGGGCGGCTCCGGGATCGGGGCCGGCGTCGGGACCGTGATCGGGGTCGTCGACGTCGCGGGCGAGACGGGCGCCGGCGTCGGGCTCGCTGCCACGGGCGTCGGGCCCTGCGGCGCCTCATCGCCCGCGCCGTCGATCGCCGGCGCCGACGTCGACGCGACGAGCACGCCGCCGCCAACGAGCGCGAGGATCGCGACCGCCGCGAGCGCGATCATCGCCACCGGCGAGCGCCCGATCTCGGGCACCGTCGCCGGGGCCAGGCGGTCGGCGAGCGAGGGGCTCGTCCCGATCGACTCCACGATCGGCGGACCGCTCTGCGTCGGCAGCGAGCTCACGTCCCCCGCGCGCTGCGCTCGAGCCGCCTCGCTCTCTCGCGTCTCCGGGGTCTCCACCTCGGCGGTCTTCGCGTCGTCCACCGACATGGTCGGCGCGAACGCGGGCAGCTCGCCCTCCTCCGGCGAGGCGTCCTCGTCCGCGCTCGCGCTGAGACGCGCCTGGAGCGCGGCCTTCGCGAGGATCCCCATCTTTCGGCGCGCGACCATCGCGGAGGGGAGCACCGGCGCGAGCCTCTCGACCACCGCATGCCCATCGACGGGTCGCTCGTCCTTCTTCGGAGCCAGCAGCGCCTCGATGGTGTCGAGCAGATCCTTCGGCGCCCCGGGCGCGACCTCGTAGACGGGCCGGCGCTCGTTCTTCGCGATGAGGAGCACGAGCCGCGCGTCGTGCTCGGCATCGAAGGGCCGGACGCCCGCCACCATCTCGTAGCCCATGACGCCGAGCGCGAAGATGTCGGCGCGCGGATCGAGGGGCGCTCCGTCGAGCTGCTCGGGCGCCATGTACGCGAACTTGCCGCGCATCATCGTCGCGGTGGCCTTCTCGCCAGAGAGCGCCTTCGCGATCCCGAAGTCCGCGACCTTCACCTCGCCCATCGTGCTGATGAGCACGTTCGACGGCGAGAGGTCGCGATGGACGACGCCCGCGTGCGCGCCGCCGCCGCCGTGCGCCTCGTGGAGGCCGTGGGCCATCTCCGCGAGGACGAACGCGACGAGCTCCGGCGGGAGCTTGTTGCCTGGTGCGCGCTCCAGGATGGCGCCGAGGTCGGCCCCCTCGACGAGCTCCATGACCAGATAGGGCGCGCCGGCGTCCTCTCCCACGTCGAGGATCGTGACGAGGTTCGCGTGCCGGAGCCCCGCCGAGATGTTCGCCTCGCGGAGAAAGAGGCGCCGCGCAGTGGCGTCCCTCGCGTACGCGGGGAGGATGCGCTTGACACAGACGCGCTGCTCGACGCCCTGCATGTTGCGCCGCGCGACGAAGGTCTCGGCCATGCCGCCTGCCCCGAGACGCGACTCGATCGCGTAGGGACCGATCCGCGTCGGCACGTCGCTCATGCGGGGCGACCGTAACACGGCGGTGTTAGTCCCGGTCCAGCGTGTGGCGCGGCGTGATGTCTCGGGGTCGATCGTGGGGCCCCGGCGCCTGGCTCCCGCGTTCCGCGTCGCGGTATCCTCGGGATCTATGGCACGCCTCGCTCTCCTCTCGCTTCTCCTCGTCGCTTGCGATCCCGGCGTGGTGCCGCCCACGGACGCGGGCCGCGCCGCCGACACCGGGGGCGAGGACGCCGCTTCGCCGGTCGACGCCGACGGGGTCGACGCGTTCGTCGCTCCGCCGGACGACTCTCCCTGGAAGGGGCCCTTCGTGATGCGTCCTTCGACCGACGCCGTCGTCGTGCGCTGGGAGACGCGCATCGTGCCGGCGCAAGTCGCCATCGACTATCGACCCGAGGCCGGCGGACCGGACGAGATGGCGACGGGCGCCGCGCGCGAGACCGTGACGCTCCTCGACTATCAGCCCGCGTTCGCCACGGAGCCCGACGTGCCGGGGACCTACTTCGTCAGCGAGGTCGAGATCACCGGGCTCCTCCCCGCGACTTGCTACACCTACGAGATCGCCGGCTACCCGGAGGCTCACGGACGCTTCTGCACGATGCACGAGGCGACCGATCACACGACGCCCGTTCGCTTCTACGCCATCGGCGACACGAGCCCCGGCGTCATGCAGACCCTGCGGCTCATCGCGCACACCGACCCGGCGACCACCGAGTTCAGCGTCCACGTCGGCGACATCCAGTACTACTCGACGCTCATCGAGAGCCAGCAGCTCTGGTTCTCGCTCATGGAGCCGATGCTCCGCGCCAACGCCTTCATGCCCTGTGTCGGCAACCACGAGGACGAGCTGGCCCACGAGTTCACGGACATCTACGAGCGGTTGTTCGCGAGCCCTGGACGCGACGGGAACACGCTCTGGTACCACTACGAGTCCGGCGGCGTTCACTTCATCTCGCTCTCGACCGAGCATCCGATCGCGCTCGGCACCGAGCAGCACGACTGGTTCACGGCGACGATGGATCGCATCGAGGCGGAGCCCGGCTATCGCTTCACGATCGTCTACTTCCATCGACCCATCTACTCGGTCGCGTCGTATGCGCCGAGCCTCGAGAACCGCGCCGCGATCGAGGCCGTCATCACCACGCATCGCGTCCCGCTCGTGCTCGCAGGCCACATGCACGCGTACGAGCGCTTCCAGATCGGGGACGTCACGCACGTGACGACGGGCTCGGGCGGCTTCCTCGATGCCGAGGCGACGCTCGACGCCAACGTGGCGGACTTCCCCGCCGATGCCGCGCGACGCGTCGTCAGCGGACACTACTTCGAGGTGATGGTGATCGAGGTCGTTCCGGACCCCGGGGCTCCCGGCGGGAGCGTGATCCAGGCGCGCGCCATCGATGAGCTCGGAATGATGCAGGACGACTTCGAGATCCACGTCCCCGCTCCGTGACGCGGTCGGGGGATGGCGAGGCGGATGCATGAGGATCCCTGCGAGGGATCATGCATTCTCGCGCCGAGCTCGTGATCTTGGCAGCAGTGGCCGTGGCGACGGGCGGTTGCATACGCGAGTACCAACCTCCGGCGCTCTACGAGGCGCACGCGAGCGTGCAGCTCCGGTCCGTGCTGCACACGCAGCTCGGGCCCCTCGTGAACGAGGAAGCGCTCATCGATGGCTCGGCCGTCACGTACGCCGAGACGGCGGACGCCGTCCGCACGACGTCGGTGCGCGTGCGGCCGCAGCCCACCCACTACCAGTTCCACGCGGAGTTCTCCCACAGCGAGACCCGCTGGGAGACGCAGACGAGCTACGTCACCCAGACGTACGTCTGCGGGTCGCGCCAGTTCGGCGTGCAGTACTGCACCTCCGAGCGACCCGAGATCCGCACGGTCCCGGTGCTCGTCCCGGTGAGCGACGGCGGCTGCGATGCGCACTTCGAGCAGACGCCGCTCCCCGGGGCCGTGTACCTCGTGCAGTACGAGCTCTTCGCGGACGCGATGTGCCAGGTGACCTGTCAGCGGCTCGTTCGAGGCGCGGACGGAGCGCTCCTCGCGACGGAGTGCGGGCCGGGAGAGCCGCCGACGTCCGAGGAGGTCCCGCCCGCCGACATCGCGATCGAGCCCGCGCTCGCGCCCGAGGCCGAGCCCACCAGCGGCGGCGAAGCGCCCATCCCGCCTGGGGCGAGCGCCGTCGGCGCGCCGGACTGACCGACCAAGAATCGGCTCCCAGCGCAGGCCGCGACCGTCCGGCGTCGCGCTCCGGGAGCGCTCGGGGGGGCCGACGCCCTCGCCTGACACCTGAGACGGGACAGAGGCCCGGTGCGGGTGTCACACTGGCCGCGTGTGGCGATTGGCTTTGTTGTCGCTCCTCGGAGCTTCGTTCTTCTCGGTGCTTGCTTCCGCGCAGGAGCCGACCCCGGACGACGTGCAGTCGGCGGCGGCCGCCTTCGGGGAGGCGCAGCGCGCGCAGCTCCGGGGTGACTACGCGCAGGCGGCCGATCTGTTCGAGCTCGCGGATCGCTCGGCGCCGAACGCGGTCGCTCTCCGCTCGGCGATCCGGAACCGCCGCGCAGCGAGCCAGGCCTCGGGCGCAGCGACGCTCGCGGCCGAAGCGCTCACCCGTTATCCGGACGACGCCGAGACGCACGCGCTCGCCGAGGAGACGCTGGCCGAGCTCGCGCCGACGCTCGCTGCGCTGCACGTGACCTGCGCGCCGGCTTGCTCGCTCTCGCTCGATGGACGCGCCGCGAACGATCGCGCGCTCGAGCGCTTCGACCTCTACGTCGCGCCCGGCGAGCACGAGGTCGCGGCGTCCTGGGGAAGCGGTGCTCCGCTCACGCGTGCGCTCTCGGCCGTCGCTGCGCAGGAAGAGTCGTTCGCGTTCGAGGCGCCGCCGGTCGAGGCCGTGGTGGCGGAGGTGATCCCCGAGGGCGTGGCCGCGCCCGAGCCTCCGCCCGAGCCTCCGCCCCCGCCGCCGTCGGGGCTGCACCCGGCGATCTTCGGATCGCTCGCGGGGCTGGCGGTGCTGGGGCTCGGCATCACGATCGGATCGGGCGTCGACACGCTCGATGCGGCCAGCGCCTATCGGAGCGCGCCCACGCAGGCGGGCTACGAGGACGGCATCGGGCGAGAGCTCCGGACCAACGTGTTGATCGGCGTCACGTCAGCTGTGGCCGTCACCGCGCTCGTCCTCCTGTTCTTCACCAACTGGGAGGGAGACGGCCCGAGCGAGCGCGTCGCCCTCCTTCCGAGCTTCAGCGTGTCTCCCGACGGCGCGTCCCTCGCGCTCGCGGGTCGGCTTTGAGAGCGTGGCGCACCCCGTGGGCGAGGACGATGTGAGCACCCAGTCCGTCAAGTCGGATCCCGAGGCGAAGCTACCCAAGGTCGAGATGCCGGCCTCGTTGCCCGAGGCGGCCGCGCATCCGCGCCGCATGCTCGATCGCTACGAGATCGTGGCCGAGATCGCGAAGGGCGGGATGGGCACCGTCTATCTCGCGCGGCTCGAAGGGGCCGGCGGCTTCGAGCGCCTGATGGCCCTCAAGCTCATGCACGAGCACCTCGCCGAGGACGACACGTTCGTCACGATGCTGCTCGACGAGGCGCGCACGGCCGCGAACATCCACCACCCGAACGCGATCGGCATCAGCGACGTGGTGGAGAGCCCGGTCGGCTACTACCTCGTGATGAACTACGTCGACGGGTTCACCCTCGCGCAGGTCATCACGCACGACGGCCTCGCCGAGGTCGACCGGATCCGCCTCGCCACGCGGCTCATCGCCGACGCCGGCAACGGGCTGCACGCGGCACACACAGCGAAGAACGCGAAGGGCGAGCGGCTCGGGATCGTGCATCGCGACGTCTCGCCGCAGAACGTCATCGTCGGGACGGACGGGACCGCGCGGATCGTGGACTTCGGCATCGCGCTCGCCGCGTCGCGCGTGGCGGCATCGCGCCCGGGCACGCTGAAGGGCAAGCCGCAGTACATGGCGCCCGAGCAAGCGCGGGGCGAGCCGTGCGATGCGCGCACGGACGTGTTCGCGCTCGGGATCATCCTGTGGGAGACGCTCACGTTCGAGCGGCTCTTCTTCGGCGACATGGACGTCGCCATCCTCGTCCAGGTGATGGACTGCGTCGTCCCGGACGTGCTCGAGCGGAACCCGAACGCGCCGCGGGCAGTGGCCGACGTCGCGATGAAGGCGCTCTCGCGCTACCCGAAGGATCGCTTCGCGTCCGCGCGCGACTTCGCGACCGCGCTCGAGAGGGCCGCCGATGCGTCGAACCTCCTCGCGTCGACGACGGAGGTCGAAGAGACGATGGCGCGGATCTTCCGCGACGAGATGGCCATCAAGGAGGAGGCGGTCCGCCGTCACCTCGCCTCGTCCACGGGCCCGATCGAGCCGCTCCAGAAGGGGCAGATGGGGCTCGTCCAGAGGCTCCTCCCGAAGAAGCTCGCGCGGAAGAACGTCGAGATGTCGACGCGCACGGGGAAGACGGATCCCAACTCCGGCGTGCGCGAGCGAGCGAGCGACGTCCGGGTCGACGTGGCCACCGAGCACGCGACGTCGAGCGTTGCTCCGGGTGCGCCCTCCGCTCCGGGGCCGAGCCCGTCGGTCATCGTGGCGCCGCGCGGCGACGTGACGGCCGCCGTTCGGAACGAGCCCGCGCGCGATCCGCGACCGGGTCGGCTGGGCCTCGCGCTGGGCGTCGGCGGTGTCGTCCTCCTGCTGCTGGCCGCAGCGGTCTGGGCGATGAGCGCGCGCGATGCAGAGTCCGGGGAGATGACCGCGACGCCGCTCGAGGCGAGGACCGAACCGATCGCGCCGCCGCAGGACGTCGTGGCGGCCGAGCCGGTCGCGCCGATCGTGGTGCCTGCAGAGCCGGTCGCCGTCGAGCCGGTCGTCCCGGCCGTCGTACCGCCCGTCCCCGAGCTCTCGCCGCAGGAAGCGGCCGATTCGCCCCGCGCGCATCGCACGCGGCCCACGACCGAGACCACGCCGGCGACGCCGAGCGCACCGGAAGCGCCTCCGGCGCGCGACCCGCACACGCCCACCATCGAGACGAACCCGTATCTGACGCACTAAAGGTCTGACCAAATACTTTGGTCAGATCTCTTCGACTGAGAGAAATTCCCAGCGCTTCACGCTGGGAAAGGACAAGGCGCGACCATGGTTGGTCACGCCTTGATTGCCCGGAGCCCTCGCGACATGCGCCTTCGCTTCTTCTCGCTGCTCGTCGTCCTCCTGGCGTTGCCTGGATGCTTCGGGAACTTCGATCCCACGCTCTATCAGTCGGGCGTCATGCCCCTCGCGCTCGGTGACTACTGCGTCGACGCTGCGAGCGTTCCGAGGCTTCCGCGGGCGCACCCGGACGACCCGAACGAGTCCTTCACGATCAGCTACGCCATCGACACGCGCGGGCTCGCGAGCGACGTCAGCGACGAGGTCGCGGCCTGCACGGGCGGCCCGCAGTCCGGGAACGACGGGTTTCTGCGCGTGCACATGAACGCAGCGGAGCGCTGGCACTTCCACATCCGGCACCCCGACAACGCGATGAACCCGTCGATCTACGTCCTCGACAGCGGGTGCGACGCGCGGCGCTGCGCGAGCGGAGCCGGCCTCGATCTCTGCGGCGCTTCGGCCGACGAGCACTTCACGTTCGTCGCGCCGCTGACGGGGGACTACTTCGTCGGCATCGACGCCGACGGCGGGGGCACCGACGGGCTCGGAGGCTTCGCCGCGCAGCTCGACGTCATCCACCCGGTCTGCGGGAACGGCATCCGCGAGCACAGCGAGGGCTGCGACCTCGGCCCCGACGTCGCGGGCGATGGCTGCGACGCCGACTGTCGCGTGCTGCTCTCGGAGGGCGACGACGAGGTCGAGGCGAACGACGACGTCTACGCCGCCAACCACATCGTCCTCGGGCCGACCGCGACGTCCGTGAACGGAGCGATCGCGACCGCGTGCGAGAGCGACATCTTCTCGTTCGAGGTCCCGGCCGGCGCGCCGATGGACGTGACGATCGACCTCGGGCTGCAGGCGGGCGGCTGTCCGGGCGCGGCGGCGATCCCGCTCTCGCTCGACCTCGTCGGCGCGAACGGCTCGAGCATCCTCTCTCACGTCGACGCAGACGGCACCACGTGTCCGATGCTCACCGCGACGGCGCTCAGCGCGGGCACCTACTTCATCCGCATTCGCTCCGTCGAGCCCGGCGTCTCGCGCAACGTTCCGTACCGGCTGACGGTCACGCTCTCCGCGCCGTGACGCGCAGCGAGCCGTCGATCAGCTCTTGATCCTGGGCGCGCGCTGCTCGTAGAAGCGTCCTGTGAAAAAGAAGCGATCAGGGCGGCTCACTGCGCGGACGGCCGACCGGCACCAGCTCTATCAGCTCTCCGTGCAGGGGCCGGACGAGGACGTCGCGCTCGTGACGCGCTTGTTCCGACGGCACGCGGGACGGGCGCCGACGCGGGTGCGAGAGGACTTCTGCGGAACGGCGCTCTTTGCGGCGCGCTGGGTCGCGAAGAGCGCGGCGAACACCGCGACCGGCCTCGATCTCGATCGCGACGTCCTCGCTTGGGCCGAGGCGCACAACCGCGCTCCGCTCGGTGACGCCGCGTCGCGGCTCGACCTGCGGGCGCAGGACGTGACCGTCCCGACGCGCGAGCGCTACGAGGTGATCCTCGCCTGCAACTACAGCTACTCGGTGTTCCACACGCGCGACGCGCTGCGCGGCTACTTCGAGGCGGTTCGAAGGTCGCTCGCGCCCGACGGTCTCTTCTTGATGGACGCGTGGGGCGGCTGGGACGCGCAGCAGCCGATGGGCGACCGCCGGCGCGTCGCGCCCGGCTTCGGCTACACGTGGGATCGCGCGAGCTACGACCCGATCACGAGCCGGCTCCTCGCGCACATCCACTTCGACTTCCCCGATCGCACGAAGCTGCGCCGCGCGTTCACGTACGACTGGCGCCTCTGGCAGCTGGCCGAGCTTCGCGAGCTCCTCGTCGAGGCGGGCTTCGCGGAGCCGGAGGTGCTGTGGGAGGGCGAGGACGAGGACGGCGAGGGATCGGGAGTGTTTCGTCGCGTGACGCGAGCGAAGAACGATCCGATCTGGAACGCGTACCTCGTCGCGACGCTCCCCACGATGGCGAAGACGGCCGCGAAGGCGAAGACGACCGCGAAGGCGAAGACGACCGCGAAGGCGAAGACGACCGCGAACGCGAAGACGAGCTATCCCGCCCTCAAGGCGTGACCAACAATGGTCGCGCCTTGTCCTTTCCCAGCGTGAAGCGCTGGGAATTTCTCTCAGTCGAAGGGATCTGACCAACGTATTTGGTCAGACCTTCAGTCGTCTCCGCGGTGCGCGCGCGCTTTCTTCTTGTCGCCCTGCATCTTCTTGTCGCCGAGCCGTCGCGCCTTCGCTGCGCGGCTCGGCTTGGTCGGCCGCCGCGGCTTCGGCACGAAGAGGGCCGCGAGGATGAGCTCCTTGAGCTTGTCCCGCGCATCGTCGAGGTTCTTCGGCTGGTCGCGGCTGAGCTGGCTCGTGATCAGCACGCGCCCGTCCGCGTCGAGCTTTCCCCGGCCGATCGTCCGGAGGCGGATCTTCTGCGGCTCCGAGAGGGTCTCGCACGCGTCGACGTCGAAGCGAAGCTCGACCTTCGAGCTCACCTTGTTGACGTTCTGGCCGCCGGGCCCGCCGCTTCGTGAGGCGGCCCAGGAGATGTGACGCGCTGCGATCGTCACGCGCGGGCTCACGACGAGGTCTTCCACGCGCGGAGCGTTGCGCGGGGGCCCGCCGTCCGCAACGCTCGGCGCTCGTGCGCGAGAGACTCGCCCTCGGAGGTGTCGTCCTCCTGCTGTTCGGTGGGCTCACCGTGTGGACGCTCGTCTCGCATCGCGACGGGGGCCCGAGCGAGGCCGATCGCGAGCTGTACTTGACGGCGATGCACGATGCGCCGCCGATCGGTGTCGATCTCCACGCCGCCGATCCGCGGGGCGCGGATGCTCGTCTGGCCTTCCAGCGCGCCGACCTGAGTGATCCGCCGCTCCGCTTGCTGTTCACGCGCGCCGGCGTGCCGATCGTCGGCGTGGTGGGGCCAGGACGAGAGGCGCTGCGCGTCTGGACCGCGCTCTCTGCCGTCCGCGGGGAGACGCACCTCACGCCGATCATCCTGGGCGACGCATACGCCGTGGCGGCGCACGCCGACGCCGCGCGCTTCACGAGCGAGACGCCCGAGGCGATCATCGCTCGTGCGCGCGCGATCGACGTCCTCACGAGCTCGCCGGTCTCGGACGAGCCGCTCCCGCGCGGGACGCTCTCGGGCGTCGCGCCGCGCGACGAGCGCTACGAGACGCTGCTCGACCCCGTGATGGGTTTCCCGATCGTCGAGGTGGCCGTCGCGCTCATCCCGACGGACGATCCGGCCGAGATCCCGGCGTGGCTCTCGTTCGGGAACTGGCGCGGCTGTCCCGAGCCCGCGGTCCACGTCGCGTGGCTCACCTATCTGCGCGAGCGCGTCGGGGCGGTGCCGGTCGCGATCGGCGCCGATCGCATCGAGCTACGCGTCGACTCACCGCCGAGCGCGCCCGAGGAGCGCGTCGCCCTCGCCGAGCTGCTCGCGCGTTGGGCGCCCGGAATGCTCGCGCACGATCGGGGCACCATCGAGGGGTGGGCGGACACGCTCGTGCCGTCGCGAAGCTGGTCGATCTGGTTCTCGCGCCCGCACACGCGCTGACGGGACCGACGAGCGCCACGCGCTCTACGGGCACCCGCGGGCGGAGGGGCGGTGTCCAGGTATCGCGCGGCGGGCTCGGGGACCGAGACAGGTCATCTCGCTCGCGAGACGTGGACGGCGCGGCACGAGATGAGCGACGCTCACGCGCATGATGGATGCCCGAGCGAACGAGAGAGCGCCGAGAGCACGGACGGTCGCGGGCCGGGTGGCCAGCGCTTCGCTCATGCGAGCGGCACGATGGATCTCGAGCGCGACCTTGATCGTGGGCGTGATCCTCGCGGGCGCGAGCGCCTCTGCCGACGCGGTGGGCCCGCCGCCGATGTCGTGCCCGCCGGGGAGCACACCGTCGAGCTCGCACAGCGGGCCCGTGTGCCTCCCGACGAACGCGTGCACGACCGACGCAGACTGCGCGACGGGATCCTGCATGGAGGTGTTCCAGTGCATCGCCACGCTCCCCTGCGGCGGGCTCCGGCCGCCCGACTCGGGCCCGTGTGAGATCTCGAACGTCGTCGGCGCGTGTGGGCCTGCCAACGAATGCGAGACGACGAGCACGTGCTTCACGCGACACATCTGTTCCGACTCGCCCGTCGCGCCCCGCACCGTGCCCGCGGGCGGCTGCGCGTGCGCGATCGGTAGCGCGCCCGTCCGGGCATCGTCGGGTCTCGTCGTGCTCGCGGTCGGGCTCGCCGTCGCGCGCGCACGGCGGCGGCGTTCGCGCTGAGCGCTAGCTCTCGTCATGCACGAGAACGCCCTCGTCGCGCGCGTGCGCCAGCGCATCGTGTCGGAGATCGAGCAGAACGGTCCGCGGCACGACGAGGCCGAGATCTACGGCGGTGAAGCCGGTGATCTCGGGCTCTGTGGCGGGCCGTCGAGCATGTCGTGGGAGATCCACGGAGATCTCGCGAGCCTCGCGATTGGCGGTACCGGCGCGATCTTGATGGAGCTGCTCCACCCGTCGGTCATGGCCGGCGTGTACGACAGCTCGTCGTTCTGGACCGACCCGACGAAGCGCGCGCGCAACACCCTCGGGTACGTGCTTCGCACGACCTTCGGCAACACCACGGCGGCCACGCGCGTGATCGAGATGGTGAAGCGCGTCCGCTCTCGCTCGCGGAGAAGGATCGCTATCTGAAGGAGCAAGTGCTCATCGGGCGCATGGGCGGCGCGGAGTCGGTGCCGACGAGCGTGGCCGAGCTGGATGCGTACGTGACGCGCATGCGTGCCAAGCTCGCGGCCACCGAGCAGCTGATCGAGTTCCTCGACTTCGTCACCGGGGAGAGCGGGGCGCTCGCGCAGAACCGCGTCGAGCGGATCGATCGCTGGATCTCGCTCCGCGCGGGCATGGGGCTCATGCCCGACTGGTCGCGGCGCCTCACCGGTACGCGTCAGCCGGCGCTGATCGACAGGCTCTTCTTCGAGCGCGCCGACCGCGCGAAAGCGAAGGTCGTGCGGTGGCCTATGGAGAGCTGCCGTGCAAGCGAATGGCGCTGGAGCGAGCGAGCTGACCTCGGTCGCCCTGTCCGTCAGGCCTGGCCAGGTGGGGCGCCGGACACAACCGCCCATCTGCCGCTCGCGCTCACGCGAAGGTCGCGATCGTGGGAGACTCGGCCCTTCGCATCGTTCCTGTTCCGTGTTCGAAGGAGGCGTGACATGAGGCTCTCGGGACTGCCCACCACGTTCTGGATCTCGGCCCTGTCGCTGGCGTTCGCGTGCGTCGCGACGTCGTGCGATGCCTCGACCGTCGAGCCGGGCGACGACGCGTCGACGACGCCTGACGCCGCACCGAGCGATGCGGCCGCGCTCGTCGATGCGGCCTCGGCCGTCGACGCAGCCTCGCCCGTCGATTCGAGCGCGCCGCCCGATGCTCGCGGCCCCGCCGACACCAGCCTGCCCGATGCGGGTCCGCCCGATACGGGTCCGTCGTCCTGCAGCGACCTCGCTCTCACGCTCGACGTGGCTGGCCGGCGGTCGGGGTCGACGATCTCGACACCCGTCGGCGGTACCATCGCTGACAGCACCCTCCATCTCTTCGACGTGACGCGCTACGGAGCCACCTCCGGCACCCTCGGTACCTTCCAGGGCGCGCTCCGCTTCTCTGGCGCGACCTACGAGCTGCGCCTCCTCACCCCGACGGGGCCTATCGAGTCCGCCGGCACGTTCGTCGTCTCGGGGACCACGATGGCGCTCACGGCGACGTGCACGATCGGCTCGTTTCCCCGTTCCGTCGGATACGACGCGAGCATCCCGCTCTACGTTCGTCTCTACGACGGGACCACCGTCTACTCGTTCACTGGGACGTGAACGCGTCGCCCGCCGCCGACCGGCCGCCGGGGTATCCTCCGCCCGGTGCCGAAGCCGGACGAACCCTCACTCGAGCTCGCGCCGACGCTCGGCACGCCGCCGGCGTTTCACCCGCCATCGGCACCTGCCTCGGGGTCGGACGACGCCACGCTCGATGCAGACGGTCCGCCGGGAGCTCGCGTCGCCGCCCGCCCTCTGCCCACGAGCGGCAGCGTCGTGCGCCCGCTCGATCGCTACGAGGTCGGAGAAGAGATCGGGCGCGGCGGCATGGGCGCCGTCTTCCGCTGGAGCGATCCGCACATCGGTCGCGACGTCGCCGCGAAGGTCCTGCTCGTCGACGACGACAACGCGCGGGCCCGCTTCTTCCACGAGGCACGAACGCAGGGTCGCCTGGCCCACCCCGCGATCGTCCCCGTGTACGACCTCGCGGCGCTCCCCGACGGGAGCCCCTTCTTCACGATGCAGCGCGTGCAGGGCCGCACGCTCCAGACGCTCCTCGCAAACCCGGAGGGCTCACGCTTCTCGACGCGCAAGCTCCTCGAAGCGCTCGCCCGGATCGCGCTCGCCGTCGACTTCGCGCACGCGCGCGGGGTCATGCATCGCGACCTCAAGCCCGCGAACCTCATGCTCGGCGACTTCGGCGAGGTCTACGTGCTCGACTGGGGCATCGCGCGCCTCATCGCGGTCGGGGCGGGGATCGGCGCCCCGAGCGAGAGCGGCGCCGAGGACGCGGCGCTCGGCGACGGCGGGCTGACGGCGAGCGGGACTCTGCTCGGCACGCCCGGCTACATGGCGACCGAGCAAGCGCGCGGGGATCTCGGCTCGCTCGATGCGCGCACCGACGTCTACGCGCTCGGCTGTGTTCTCTTCGAGATCCTGACCGGCGAGCCGCTCCACCGCGGCGCGCGCGCCGTCGAGCTGCTGATGAGCACGCTCGGGAAGACCGAGCGCAGCCCGATGCTCCGCGCGCCCAGCCGCGACATCCCTCCGGAGCTCGACGCGCTGGTGAGCGCCGCGACGCACCCCGATCGCGAAGAGCGCTTGCCCTCCGCGCGCGCGCTGGCCGAGGGCATCGAGCGCTACCTCGAGGGCGATCGCGACACGACGCTGCGCACACAGGCGGCTCAGCAGCACGCGCGCCGCGCTGCGCGTCTGTCCGACCTCGCCCTCGGCAAGGGCGCCGCCAAGGCGAAGGCGCCGCCGAGCCCGATGGAGATCGAGGACGCGCGGAAGAGCGCGCTGCTCGAGGTCAGTCGCGCCGTGGCGCTGCGGCCCGACCACCCGCTCGCCCTCGCCACGCTCGTCGCCCTGCTCACCGAGCCCCCCAAGCGACTCCCCGAGGAGGTGCGCCTCGAGCTCGAGGAGCTGCAGCGCGCGCACGTTCGCGTGGGAGGTCGCCTCGGTGCGCTCGCGTACGGCAGCTGCTTTGCCCTGCTCGCGCTGCTCGGGCTCTCCGGCCTGATGCCTCTCGATGGCCCGGGCCTCGCCTCGGTCGTGCTCTTCGGCATCGCGGCCATCACGAGCTACGGGTTTTCCCGGGCCTCGAGGTCGAGCGTCTCGCAGTCCATGGTGATGCTCCTGCTGAGCACGCTCGCGCTGGCCTCGCTCGCGGCCCTCTTCGGGCCGTTCATCGGCACGCCGACGGCCATCTGCGCCAACACGATGATCTTCGTCGTGTCGAACGACCGACGCATGCGCGGGGCCGTCCTCGCGTGCGGTGCGCTCGGGAGCCTGCTGCCGATCACGCTCGAGCTCGCGCACCTGGTGCCGCCCTCGTTTCGTCTCGAAGGCGGCAACCTCGTGCTCTTGCCGCGCGCCATCCCTTTCGAGCCCGCCGCGATGGTCGCCCTCGTGGTCGTATTCCTCTCCGCCGTCGTCATCGCCTCGCTCGCCCTGGCTCCGTTCCGCGATGATCTCGACCGGGCGCAAGAGAGGAGCCGCGTGCTCGCCTGGCAGCTCCGCCAGTTCGTGCCGCGCGGGAAGGGCGATCCCACCGAGACGCAGCGAAGGGTTGTCTGAACCGTCGCGGCGCACGAGGATGGCGCCCATGAAGCTCGCGCGAATCCTGGAGCCAGAGCTGATGGACACCGAGGACGACGCGCTCGAGTACCACGCGATGGACTTCTCGGAGGCCGACGCCGAGTGCGCTCGCGTCGCCCTCGAGCTGGTCGCGAGCGTCCGCGAGCCGTGCGTCGTGGACTTCGGCGGGGGCACGGCGAAGATACCCGTCCTCATGGCGCGCGCGCGCCGTGACCAGCGCATCCTGACGCTCGACCCCGCGGAAGAGATGCTCAAGGTCGCGTCGCGCCACATCGCCGAGAACGGAGTCGGTGACATCGTCACGACGGCGAAGCTCGATGGCCGCGCGACGCGCCTTCCGGCGGGCGGCTTCGACCTGGTGATGTGCAACTCGACCGTGCACCACATGCACGAGCCGGCCGCGCTCTTCCGCGA
>JBBSAT010000065.1:0-29452 GCA_038252025.1 Polyangiales bacterium
GATCCAGACTCTGCCCTGGGCACGCGTCTTCCTCGACGGGCGCGACACGGGCCGCAACACGCCGGTGCGTCAGCTGCGTGTGTCGGCGGGCTCCCACCGCATCGGCCTCCGGACGACAGATGGTGCGATGCACGAGGAGACCGTCGTCGTCCCGGCTGGCGAGACCGTCCGGATCGTTCGTCAGCTCTGAGGCATCACTCTCCCTTCGCCGGATGCGGCGAGGGGAGGAACCTCACCAGGGAGTCTCATCGTAGTCCTTCAGGAACTGCCCGTAGCGGTGCGTTCCCGTGAGGACGCCGTGGAAGATCGGGTCGACGATGCGCGCCGCGCCGTCGACGACGTCGAGCGGCGGATGGAACCCGTGCGCGTCGACCTTCTTCTCGGCGAGCTCGACGGGGTCCTCGTCGGTGATCCAGCCCGTGTCGACGCTGTTCATGTGGATGCCGTCAAGGATGTAGTCGGCCGCCGAGGTGCGCGTCATCATGTTGAGCGCGGCCTTGGCCATGTTCGTGTGCGGATGCCGGTCGGTCTTGAACGCGCGGTAGAACTGACCCTCCATCGCCGAAACGTTCACGATGTGCTTGTCGCGCGACTTCTTCTCGCCCGGCTTGACGCGCGTCATCAGCGCGCGAAGCCGGCCGTTGAGCACGTAGGGCGCGATCGCGTTCACGAGCTGCACCTCGAGCAGCTCGGCCGTCGGGACCTCCTGGAGATGGAGGCGCCAGCTGTTGCGGCCGCGCAGATCCACCTGCTGGCGATCGGCGTCGAGCTTTCCCTCCGGAAAGAGCGAGAGGTCGGCGTAGTCGTCGTCCGTGACGGCGACCTGTGACATCGCGACGGGATCGAGGACGCGCGGCGAGCCTTCGTGAACGATCGACTCGTTGCCGTGGAGCACCTCGTGCCCGGCGAGGATGTCGCGGGTCGAAGCGGGCAGCTCGTGCGCGGCGCGGCGCTCCTCGGCGAGCAGGTGGCGATAGAAGCCCGTCGGGCGCCTCACGGTCTGGCACGCGTTGTTGATGATGTAGTCGAGCCGCTCGAGGCTGCGGTCGAGGTGCGCGCAGAACGCCTCGACGCTCGGCGTGTGCCTGAGGTCGAGCCCGTACACGGCGAGGCGCGAGCCCCAGACGGCGAAGTCTTCTTCGGCGGCGTAGCGCGCGGCTGCATCGCGTGGAAAGCGCGTGGTGACGATCACGCTCGCGCCAGCTCGCAAGAGCTTGATCGCCGCGTGGTACCCGATCTTCACGCGCGCCCCGGTGACGAGCGCGACGCGTCCCGTCAGGTCCGCCGTCTGGTGGCGACGCTCCCAGTTCAGAGCCGCGCAGCGCGGGCACATCTGATCGTAGAAGTGGTGAATCTCGCGGAACGCGACCTTGCACACGTAGCACTTGCGGCCGTCGACGAAGCCCGGCGCGGCCTCGGCCTCGGGCGCGTCTCCGGCCTCGAGGAGCGGCGGCGTGGCGTAGGTGAGCGCGCGACGAAGGCGTCGAATCCCGGCTCGGGACAGGACGTCGTCGTCGGCCTTCTTGATCCGATCGGTGTCCTTCTTGCGGAGAGCCTTCCGGAGGTTCCGGAGCTCGCCCTTCAGCGGATGCGAGAGGCGACCGGCAGCGATGAGGAGGCGCTGCCGTTCGTCGATCGGCAGCTCTGCGAGGCGCGTGCGATCGACCACGAGCGCTTCGAGCCACTCGAGGACGTTCGGCAGATCGATCTTGGGGCCGGGATCGCTCGGTTCGTCGCTCATGAGGAGATCGGCAGCTTCTTCGCCGGGTCCACGGTCTTGCTCGCGGGCCCGGACAGTCCGGCGAAGAAGTCGTTGCCCTTGTCGTCCACGATGACGAACGCGGGGAAGTCGACGACGTCGATCTTCCAGACGGCCTCCATCCCGAGCTCGGGCATGTCGAGGACCTCGACCTTCTTGATGCAGTCCGACGCGAGCCGAGCGGCCGGACCGCCGATCGAGCCGAGGTAAAAGCCGCCGTGCTTCTTGCAGGCGTCCGTGACCTCCTTGCTGCGGTTGCCCTTCGCGAGCATCACGAAGCTGCCGCCTGCGGCCATGAAGGTGTCCACGTAGCTGTCCATGCGGCCGGCCGTCGTCGGGCCGAAGCTGCCGGATGCGTAGCCCTCGGGCGTCTTCGCGGGCCCTGCGTAGTAGACCGCGTGGTTCTTGAAGTAGTCGGGAAGCGGCTCGCCGCGATCGAGGCGCTCCTTCAGCTTCGCGTGCGCGATGTCCCTCGCGACGATGAGCGTTCCGTTCAGCGCGAGCCGCGTCTTGATCGGATGGCGAGCGAGCTCTGCGCGCACGTCGCTCATCGAGCGGTTCAGATCGATCGAGACGACGTCGTCCGAGAGGTGAGCGTCGGTGGTCTCCGGAAGGAAGCGCGCCGGATCGCGCTCGAGCGCCTCGAGGAAGACGCCGTCCTTCGTGATCTTGCCGACGCACTGGCGATCGGCCGAGCAGCTCACCGCGATGCCGACCGGACAGCTCGCGCCGTGGCGCGGAAGACGCACGACGCGAACGTCGTGGCAGAAGTACTTGCCGCCGAACTGCGCTCCGATCCCGAGCCGCTGCGTCAGCTCGAGGATCTTGGCCTCCATCTCGACGTCCCGGAACGCACGCCCGAGCTCGTTCCCTGTCTTCGGGAGCGTGTCGAGGTAGCGCGCGCTCGCGAGCTTCGCGGTCTTGAGCGTCTGCTCGGCGCTCGTGCCGCCGATGACCACGGCGAGGTGGTAGGGCGGGCACGCCGCGGTCCCGAGCGAGCGGAGGTTCTTGTCGAGAAACGCCATGAGGCTCTTCTCGTTCAGCAGCGCCTTGGTCTCCTGGTAGAGGTAGCTCTTGTTCGCCGAGCCTCCGCCCTTGGCCATGAACAGGAACTTGTAGGCGTCGCCGTCCGTCGCGAAGAGCTCGATCTGCGCGGGCAGGTTGTTGCCCGTGTTCTTCTCCGTGTAGAGGTCGAGCGGAGCGAGCTGCGAGTAGCGGAGGTTGTAGATCTGGTAGGTCTCGAAGACGCCGCGGGCGATCGCCTCCTCGTCACCGCCGGCCTCCCCGTGCGCCGAAGCGGTCAGCACGAGCTGGCCTTTCTTGCCCATCACGATCGCGGTGCCGGTGTCCTGACACATGGGCAGGATGCCGCCGGCGGCGATGTTCGCGTTCTTGAGCAGATCGAGCGCGACGAAGCGATCGTTCGGAGAGGCCTCCGGGTCGTCGAGGATCTTCTTCAGCTGCGCGAGATGACCGGGACGCAGGTAGTGCGCGATGTCGTGCATCGCCTCGCGCGTGAGGAGCGTCAGGGCTTCCTTCTCGACGCGAAGGAACGACTGGCCCGCTGCCTCGAAGGTGCTGACGTGATCGCTCGTCAGCTTGCGAAACGGAGCCTCGTCGTGCCCGAGGGCGAAGATCTCTTGAAAGCGAAAGTCGGCCATCGTCATCCCTTCGGTCCGATCCCGGTCGCGGCGCGAACCCGCTCGATCGTGCGCTTTGCGACCGCTCGGGCGCGCGCAGCGCCGTCCTCGAGGATCCGGTCGAGCTCTCTCTCGTCGGCTCTCAGCGCGCGGTAGAGCTCGCGCTTGCCCGAGAGCTCTCGATCGAGCGCCTGGAAGAGATCTTCCTTGGCGTGGCCCCAGCCGTAGTTTCCAGCCGCGAGCTTGTCGCGCATCGCCGTCACCTCGGCCTCGCTCGCGACGAGCTTGTAGAGCTCGAACACCGTCACACCGTCGCTCGGCTTCGGCGCTTCGAGCGGCTCGCTGCCGGTGACGAACTTCATCACGACCTTGCGCAGCGCCTTCGGCTCGTCGAAGAGCGGCACCGAGTTGCCCGCGCTCTTGCTCATCTTCTTCCCGTCGAGGCCAGGCACGAGCGGCGCTTCGGAGATGAACGCCTCCGGCACGACGACGGTGCCCGCGCCGAACAGGTGATTGACCCGCTCGGCCATGTCGCGCGCGAGCTCGAGGTGCTGCTTCTGATCCTGGCCGATCGGCACGACGTCGCAGTCGTAGAGCAGGATGTCGGCGGCCATCAGCACGGGGTAGTAGAAGATGCCAGCGTTCGGAGACTCACCCGCGTCGACGGCCGCCTTGTACGCGTGGCCACGCTCGAGCTGGCCGGTCGCGACCACGCAGCTGAGCACCCAGGCGAGCTCGAAGACCTCGACGACCGACGACTGCCGATAGAGCAGCGTCGTCTTCGGGTCGAGACCGCACGCGAGCCAGGTCGCGGCGACGTCGTAGATCGAGGCTCGCAGCGCCGCCGGATCGCGCATCGTCGTGAGCGCGTGGTAGTCGGCGATGAAGTACATCCCCGAGAACTTCTCGGTGAGGCGCATCGCAGGACGGATCGCGCCCAGGTAGTTGCCGAGGTGCGGCGGCGTCTGGGTGGGCTTCACGCCCGAGAGGGAGACCTTCTTCACTTCCTGGGTCATGGCTTGGGCTGGGTCATGGCTTGGGCGGCGGACGATGAAGGATCGGGCGCGCCGTCGCAATGCTCGCTATAGGACCGCTTGATGGACCGTCCTTTCCGCATCCTCGGCGTGCAGCAGATCGCGATCGGCGGGCTCGACAAGAGCAAGCTCGGTCACCTCTTCGTCGAGCTGCTCGGCCTTTCGAGGACGGGCACGTTCAGGAGCGAGCGCGAGAACGTCGACGAGGACATCGTCCTCGCCGGCCGAGGCCCCTTCGCCGTCGAGGTGGACTTGATGCAGCCGCTCGACCCCGAGAAGCGGCCCAAGGTGCACGAGCCCGCGCTGAACCACATCGGGCTCTGGGTCGACGATCTCGAGGCGGCGGTTCGCTGGCTCTCGGCCGCAGGAATGCGGTTCGCGCCGGGCGGAGTGCGCAAGGGCGCGGCCGGTCACGACGTCTGTTTCCTCCACCCGCGCGGAGACGAGCAACACCCGTTCAGCGGCGAGGGTGTGCTCATCGAGCTGGTTCAAGCGCCGGCCGAAGTCATCGCTGCCTTCGACGGAGCCGCGTAGCGCTCCTCCTGGCACGGAACTGGCGCGGTCGTTGCTGCCTGGCGAAGATACGTTCTCAGCTCTCGTGCGTCGGAACGCGTGGCGGCCGTGATCACGCGGTCCGAGGAAAAACGTAAGTGAACCAGAGTTCGCGATCCCTCCTCGCCTTCACGGTCACGTTGGTGCTCACGTTCCTCGCGGCGGCCCCGGCGCGGGCGGACCGTGTGGTCCTCTTCCCGGTCGAAGGTCATTCCGACGGCTCGAGGCGCACGATGGCGGAGGACCACATCCGCACCGCGATCCGCGCGCTCGGGCACGAGGTCGTTCCTGGCCGCGGCACGCGCCCGTCGACCGCCTCCGAGTACGACGCGACCGCGCGCGCGTCGACGGCGACCTATGTGGTGGTTGCGGACGTGGACGCCATGCCAGGGCAGTACAACCTGCACGTCTCGGTCGGGACCGAGCTCGCGAGCCGTGTCGAGGAGCTCGTCGTGGCGGTCGAGCTCGCGGAGGAGGACGAGCGCCTTCGCGACGTGCTCGGATCCATGTTGCGAACCGCCGGGCTCGGAGACGATGCGCTCCGCCTCTCGGGCGTCGAGAGCGACGAAGTGCGTGCGGCGAGAGAGGCGGCAGAGGCCGCTGCGCATCAAGCAGAGCTCGACGCGGCGGAGCGAGCAGCGGCGGATCAGGCCGCGGCCGACGCGGCGCTGCTTCGCGCCGAGGAAGTCGAGCGCCAGCGGCTCGCGGACGAGGCGCGCCAGCAGGCCGAGCGCGAGGCCAGCGAGGCGCACGCGAGCGAGCAGACGCGCTGGGACGCGCGACCGCTCTATGGAGCCGGCGGCGCGTGGATGCTCCAGCTCTCGGGCGCGGGCGGATATGCGAGCCCGCTCTCACAGCGCGCCGATCGGATCGCGGGCGGAGGAGGCTTCGGCCTGGTGCAGGCGCGCATCGGCCGGATCGTCGACGGAACGGGCGGGCTCGAGCTGCGGGCCGGCGCCGACGTCTTCTTCGGGCTCGGGACGGCGCTCGACCTGATGATCGGGGCGACCTACCAGTTCTCCCCCTTCGTCGAGCCGATCCACCTCGGCATCATCGCGGAGCTCGGGATCTCCATCGCGTTCAGCGGGCCGCGCGACGTCGGCTTCGCGCTCCGGGCAGGCGCCGTGGTGAGCTGGAACCCGACGGGGGGCTTCTACCTGGAGCTCGCGCTGCCGGAGATCGGGGTCATGACGAACGGCACGGGCCTCCTGGTCTTCGGCGCTTCCCTCCGCGCGGGATACCGTTTCGACTGAAGGGCTCGTGGTAGGCTCGCGGCGTGGACGCGCCGTTGCGCGAGAGCAGTGAGCTCGCATCGAGCCCGGTGGCGGGCGATAGGATCGGCGAGAAGTACGTCGTCGAGCGCCTCCTCGGGCAGGGCGCAGCCGGCGTCGTCTACGAGGCGGTGCACGACTACACGGGCCGGCGCGTCGCGATCAAGTGGGTGCATCCGCACGTCTCGTCGGACGCGACGAACGCGGCGCGCTTTCTCCGCGAGGCGCGATCGGTGGCCTCCGTGCAGCACCCGAACGTGGTCGAGATCCTCGATGCCGGGCGTGACCGCGACACGTACTACCTCGTGATGGAGCTGCTCGAGGGCGAGATGCTCTCCGCGGCGATCGCGCGTGGAGACCTCGCACCAGCCAGCGTGGCGCGGATCTTCCTGTCGATGCTCCGCGGCGTAGCGGCCGCGCACGCGCTCGGGATCGTCCATCGCGACCTCAAGCCCGACAACGTGTTCCTGGCGCGCTCGGATCACGGACGCCCCGGTGGGGCCAAGGTCCTCGACTTCGGCATCAGCAAGCTGAAGATGCAGGAAGGCGAGCTGACCGCCGCGGGCGTGTTCGTCGGGAGCCCGTACTACATGGCGCCGGAGCAGATCGCCGACAGCCGGAGCGTCGACGTCCGCGCCGACGTCTACTCGGTGGGCGTGATGCTCTACGAGACGCTCTCGGGCCGGCTCCCCTTCGACGCGGAGTCGCTCTCGCAGCTCTTCGCGAAGATCGTGAGCGAGAGGCCGACCCCTCTCGACGAGCTCTGTCCATCCCTGCCGCCGGGGCTCTCGGACCTGGTCGCGCGCGCGATGGAGCCGGAGCCGAGGGAGCGCTTCGCCACCGTGCGCGCGCTCGCCACCGCGCTCGAGTCGTTCGCGGATGGAATGCAGTTCGACCCCGGGGGTGATGCCTTCGAGCTCGCCTGGCGAGAGCGCGCGACCTTGATGGGCGACGATCTCGGGTGGCGCGTGCCCTCGTCGATCCCGCCCGACGAGCTCGCGGCGGAGCCCACGCGGCGCGCCGATCACGACGAGATCTTGCGGAACGAAGCGGCGAGGAACGAGGAGGAAGACGCGGCGTCGAGCGCGATCGCGCTGAGGCGCGGCGCGCGCGGAGACCTCGTCGAACAGCCGACCCTCATCCGGCCGCGCACCGCCGCCGAGCACGAGTCGCGCGACTCGGTCACGGACCCGTCGCGGATGACGCCAGAGATCGCCGAGCGCGCGACGGTGCCACCGAACCGCGAGTTGCAGAGGCCGGAACCGCCGCCGGAGATCGCCTCGCCGCGGCCGCTCGCGCCACCCCCGCCTCTGACCGGCTCGGCGAGCTTTCTCGACTCCGGCGGCCGCGGCGACACGACCGAGGTGCTGAGGAACCAGGCACGCTCGCCGGTCGCTGCGCCATCACGCTCGAACGCGCTGGCCCTCGGGGCGGCGTTCGCGATCGCGCTCGCGATAACGCTCGCCTTTGCGCTCGGCGCAGCGTTCGCGCGCTTGCACTGAAGCTCAGAGCGTGAGCAGGAGCTCCTGCGCCATCACGTACTCGAAGTAGCTCACCATGTTCGTGTCGAGCGCTTCTCGGAAGGCCGTGCGCGCCGCGTCGCGATCACCCGACTCGAGCGCCCGAGCGCCCGCGTAGAAGTGCGCTTCGCAGCGCTCGCCCGAGCTCGTCGCGGCGGCGAGCGTGTCCTGATAGCTGGCCGTGCCCGCCCCGAGCGCCGCCAGCCGAGCGTGCCAGCCGGTCCCGGCCGCGCGCTCCGTCAGCGTCTGCTGCGCCTCGTCGCTGGTGCCCTGATGGTCGAGGTACGCGGCGAGCTGAACCCAGAGCGCGAAGTACACCTTCCACTCTTCGGCGAGCTGCGCCCCCATGCGTGCGTCCCGGTAGATCTCGTCGGCGAGCGCACGGTCCGGCACGTCGATGACGAGGTGCGAGAGGATCTCGGCGACGGGCTCGCGCCAGCTGGGGGTGCTCTCGATCGCCAGTCGGAACTCACGGTCGGAGGCGCCCGTCTCGCCGAGGCGCCTGACGAGGACCCCGAGCCGGACGTGGATCGCGGCCTGCGCCGCTTCCGAGCCCGTATCGACGAGCTGCCGGTAGATCTCGAGCGCGAGGCGGAAGTTGGTCTGTGCCTGTTGCGCGTCACCGGCGATCCGATGGGCATCGCCGAGGGACTCCAGCAGCGCCGCGCGCTCGAGCTGTCCGTCTCGGCCCTGCTGCGAGAGGCGATCGATCGCCTGCTGGAAGTAGGTGATCGCGCTCGCCGTGTCGCCCGTGCGCATGGCGATCATGCCGAGCTCGGCCAGCGCGCCCCGCGTCGGCGTGAGCTCCTGGCTGGAGGTGAGGCTCTGGCGCGCTTCGTCGAGGTTCCCCGCGGCCATCTCCGCGCGCCCCAGCGCGAAGCGAAGCGCAGCGAGCGTCAGCTCGGGAGGCTCGTCGGGCCAGCGCACCGTGCGCTCGGTCAGGATGGCGTCCGCGTCGAGGGCGATCTGGCGAATGTGCCCGATGCTCGTCTCGGTGCCGAAGGAGCCGTCCTCGAGCGCCTGCCCGAGCAGCGCGAGCGCCTCGTCGTACGCGGCGCGGTCGTCCGGCGCGAGACGGATCGCCTCTCGATACCAGGTCGTGCCCTCGGAGAGCTCGCCGGACGCCGACATGAGGCGCCCGAGGCACATCGGAAAGCGGGGATCGGTCCGATGCTGCCGGACGCCGATCCGGCACATGGCGGCGGCGACGTCGGTGCGGGCTTCCGCGAAGCCGGTCGCGAGCTCGTAGAGCGCGTCGGCGCCATCCGAGTCGGTTTGCATGGCCGCTTCGATCACGCGGCGGACGCGCCACTCCATGCCGGAGCGATCGCTCATCGACGAGAGGTGCGCGCGAGCGGCCTCGAGATCTCCGTGAGCGAGGTAGACGGCAGCGATCTCGAGCGGTGTGCGCTCGAGGAGCTGGCCGACGAACTGGAGCTCCTCCATCGAAGACGGCGAGATGCGCGGGCGAAATCCCTCCTCGATGCCGTCGCCGCCGAGAGACTCGCGGAGCTCGATGAAGATCCCGGAGAGGTGCTCGAGCACCTCGGGGGAAGGAGAGAGGCGCGCGTGCTCCTGCCAGACCTCGAGCGTCCCGACCGCGCCCTCGAAGAGTCGGTCGAACGAGGGCGGGGTCTCACCGGTGGCGCCGAGCCGGGCGTCGTGGCCCCAGGTCGCAACGCGCTCGTACTCGGTGCGGAGCGAGTCGTCCCCAGGGTTGAGGCGACGAAGAAGCAGCAAGGCGGCGAGCACGCGCGGCTCGTCTCCGCGTCGCGAGCCGACCTGGACGATGAAGGTCGCGAGCGGCCGCACCGCGTCTGGAACGAGCGTGCTGCCCTCGACGAGATCGCTCGGCGCGAGGAGCGAGGTGATCGCCGCGAGCTGCGCGACGATCGCGTCGTAGTCACCGCTCAGCACGATCGCGTCGGTGCGCCGCGCGAGATGAGCGACGAGACGCTCGCGCACCGTCGTGCGGATCGGATCGTCGGGCGCCAGCACCAGGTACAGCCGTCGGACGTCCCCGTAGCTGTCCTCGTCCACGGCGCGCCGGTCGAGCGGGACCGTCGGGCCGGAGGAGCTCGCTCCACCGCAGGCCGCGAGCAAGGCTGAGAGGACGAGGGCGAGCGAGACGAGTCGGCGAAGGTGCGGACGCATGGGCTGACGCAGTCTATAGGACCGCGCTGACGCCAGCGCCCGCGACCGCGACCTCCGGGCCGATCAGGCCTTCCGAACGCCCACCGTCGCGCGCACCGACGTGATGGCCCCCGCGCGCAGCAGCGTCAGCTCGATCTCGCGATCGGCAAGGCTTCGAAGCCGGGCGAGCAACGCGTCCGGGCCGTCGATCGGTGTGGCATCGAGCCCCACGACGACATCGCCGAGCGCGAGCCCCGCCGTGTCCGCCGGGCCACCGTTCTCGACGCCGGTCACGAGGGCGCCGGCCCCGTGCGGGACCTCGGCGAGGTGGCGATCGGGGATGCGCACGCCCTGCACCGCGACACCGAGCCAGCCGATGCGCGGGCGGCCCGTCTGCGTGATCGCGTCGACGAGGGGAGCGAGGAACGCGGGCGGCAGCGCCAGGTCCGCACCGCGGATGACCCGATCGGTGCCGAGCCCGACGAGCCGGCCTTTCGCATCGATGATCGCGCCGCCCACGAAGCCGTCGGGAAATCCACGATCCATCTCGACGTACTCGGGGAGCACGAGACCGCGACGCGTGGGCACGTCCTTGCCGATGAGACCGACGATGCGCTGGCTGGCGCGGATCGCACGGCCGGGGCGCCCGAGCGCGAAGACGAGCTCGCCGACGCGAGCCGGGTCGTTGTCGCGACGAGCGATGGGCGCGAGGCCGCCGCCTTCGACGCGCAGGACCGCGAGATCGCTCGCCGCGTCACCGCCGAGCACCTTCGCGACGCGCTTGTCACCTCCGGAGAGCCGCACCTCGACCTCGTCGCGACCGCGCACGGCCCCTGCGCTGGTGACGGCGATGTCGCTCGTCCATGCGAGACCGCTGCCTCCGCGGCCGACGCCGAGCACGCTCGCCTCGCTCTGGGCGACCAGCGTCGCAAAGGATGTGGAAAAGTCTTCGATCGTCTGGGTCATGGGAGGCTCCTCGGTCGCGAGCTGCGACGCGTGACCCGGAGGCTGAACTCCTTCGATCCGCGGCGTATCCACCGACCGAGGAGAGGGAGCCCAGCGTTTTGGGTAGCCTCGGGAAGAGTCCCCATACGGTCATACGGTGAGCGACGGCGCTCCGGCCGGGGCCAGAGGGCCTGAGCCTCCCCTTCTCGGGGGCGCCGACCGCCGGGCTCGCGTAAGCTCACGCCCTCAGCCGTGTCGACCGAGCGCTTCGAGATCGTGACGACGGAGGGCGCAGGCGACGTTCGCCGGGTCACGCTGCGTGTGCCAGCGGACTCTCGCTTCTTCGAGGGCCACTTCGAAGGCATGCCGATGCTGCCTGGGGTCGCCGAGGTCGTCGCGATCGCGCACCGAGAGGCGCTGCGGGTGTTCGGCCCGCTCGGCCGGCCGGTTCGAATGAGCCGGATCAAGTTCCAGGAGACGATCCTTCCGCTCGATGCCCTCGCGCTCGGTCTCGAGCGAGAGAATGGGCAGGGGCAGACGATCGTCCGCTTTCGCATCGAGCGCGTCATCGACGGCGCGGCTCGCATCGCAGGTTCGGGAACGCTGACGTACGCGGAGGGCTGAAGACGATGGGCGCGGAGAAGAGCTACGACCACGAGGTCGTGATCCTCGGGGGCGGCCTGGCCGGCCTCACGCTCGCGCGGCAGCTGAGGCGCGAGGTGCCAGGCGCGAGCGTCGTCGTCATCGAGCGGCAGAAGAGGCCCCTCCCCGACGCGGCGCACAAGGTCGGCGAGTCGTCGGTCGAGCTCTCGAGCCACTACTTCGGGGTGAAGCTCGGGCTCGGCGACTACCTGCGCAATACGCAGTACATCAAGAACGGTCTGCGCTTCTTTCCGGGCGGCGGGGCGACGCACGCGCTGCAGGATCGCACCGAGATCGGGCCGCCGGAGCTGCCGCGCGTGCCCTCGTTCCAGCTCGATCGCGGGCGCCTCGAGACCGATCTCCGCGCGATGGACGAGGCCGATGGCGTGACCCTGATGGAAGGGTTCAGCGTGAAGGACGTCGAGCTCTCGACGGACGGCGAGGCGCACGTCGTCCACTACGCGTCGCTCGACGGAGAGACGACGGGCACGCTCTCGGCGCGCTGGGTCGTCGACGCGTCGGGCCGCCGCGCGATCCTGCGCAACAAGCTCGGGCTCACCGTCCCGAGCGGCCACACAGCGAACGCGAGCTGGTGGCGGGTCGAGGGCAAGGTCGACGTGAAGGACCTCGTGCCCGCGAGCGAGACCGCGTGGCACGCGCGCGATCCAGACCTCATCCGCTGGTACTCGACCGTGCACTTCATGGGGACGGGGTACTGGTTCTGGTACATCCCGCTGGCGACCGGCTACACGTCGCTCGGCATCGTCGTCCACGACGAGGTTCATCCCTTCGACACCATCCGCACGCTGGAGCGCTCGCTCGCGTGGGTGAAGAAGCACGAGCCGCTCTGCTACGAGCAGATCAAGGATCTTCCGCCTTTGGACTTCCTCTGCCTCCGCCACTACAGCCACGGCGCCAAGCAGGTCTTCTCGAAAGACCGCTGGTCGTGCGTGGGCGAGGCGGGCGTGTTCGCCGATCCCTTCTATTCGCCTGGCTCCGACTTCATCGCGATCGGGAACTCCTTCACGACCGAGCTGATCAAGGACGATCTCGCCGGCAAGGACATCGAGGAGCGCGCCGCGCACTTCGACAGCTTCTATCTGCGCTTCTTCGACGTCGCGACCGAGACCTATCGCAAGGCCGCGCCGCTCTACGGCAGCCCGCGCGCGCTCGCTGCGAAGATCTACTGGGACAACTTCAACTACTGGTCCTTCGTCTGCCAGTGGTTCTTCAAGGACCTCTACAAGCTGCCGGTGGCGGAGCACGAGGCGTTCCTCGGGATCGCGGGAGACTTCGCCGCGCTCCACTTCCGCGCGCAGAAGCTCCTCGCCGAGTGGGCCAAGCGGAGCAAGGACGAGCCCGCTGCAGTGCCGATCTATCTGCCGCCGATTCCGTCCGCGCTCGCGAACCTCCACCTCGATCTCGAGAAGGAGATGAGCGTCGCGGAGACGGCAGCGTACATGCGCGAAAAGCGCGCGCTCGGCGAAGAGGTCGTGAACGAGATCCTCCTGCGCGCTCTCTCGGCGCTGGGCCCGGACGAGGGCGTGGAGCTCGCGCGGGCCGTCGATCTCGCGAGCTGGAACAGCCCGATCGATCCGAAGCGGCTCGAGGCCGAGCTGAGCGAAGGCGGTGCGAGGCGCCGCGGCCTTCCCGCCATCGCGCGCGACATGGAGCGCTGCCTCGGACGCGCGAGCGTGCACGCGGACGTGACCTCGCTCCCCGCGCTGGTCGCGCACGTGATGAAGGCCATGGCGACGCCGACGCCGGTCTCGGCGCCATCGGTCGAGGCGAGCCCGTGAGGCGACTGCTCGGGCTCTTGCTCGCGATGAGCGTCCTCGGGGGCGGCCTCGCTCTCGCTCAGGAGACGACCACCGCTCCGACGGCTCCGGCGACGGCTCCCGCTACCGCACCCGTTCTCAGCGAGGCGATCGACTTCGACATCGAAGAGACGTCGGGGGTCATCCGGAACCTGCGCGATCTGAGGGGCCGGATCGTGATCATCTATCACGAGGATCGGGAGCACACGGACACGAACCGAGAGCTGAAGCTGGAGCTCTACCAGTTCATCCGAGACAACGCGCTCTCGCCCGAGATCACCACGTACGGAGTGGCAAACCTCCACGGGGTCGAGGGTGTCGTGCGCGACCTCGCCCGCACCGCGATCCGCGCGATCGCAGCGCAGTACGGCATCCAGATCCTGCTCGACTGGGAGGGTCTGCTGCTCTCCGCGCCGTTCTCCTGCGCGGACCACGACGCGAACTTCCTGCTCATCGATCGGCAGGGTCGGATCCGATACCGCCACACGGGCGTGGTGGCGGGGGCCGATCGCACGGCGATGTATCGTGCGCTCCGGCAGCTACTGCACGAGCCCCGACCGTAGAGCGCTCAGCGGGTCAGCCAGCGACCATCTCGCACCGTGATGAGCGAGTACGGGAAGACCCAGACGAGCCCGACGCAGGCGAACAGTGCGTAGAGCACGCCGAACGCGAAGTCCGATGCGCGGCTCGCGCGCAAGATCCAGAGCGACTGGACGACGGCGCCGAGGGCCAGCGAGAGGGCGATCCCGAACAGCGACACGGGCTGATCGATCACGCGCAGCGCGAGCAGACCGAGGCTCAGCCACGCCATCGGGTACTGCGCGAGCTCGAACCCGATCTCGAGGGCGGGCCAGGCGCGATCGGCCGCGCTGAAAGGCGCCCCGCTGCTCGAAGGCTGCGTGCGGAACTGGCGACGGAAGATGAGCGGGAGCATCACGAGATCTTCGCGAATGTTCCCGCGCTCCCAGCGGACGAGCATGCGCGCGATCTGAGCGATGCGCGTGGGCATGATCGTGTGCACCACCGCGGTGCGCTGGTACACGGAGCGGAAGCCCTCGCGCAGCAGCCACGTCGTGAGCGCGCGATCCTCCGCGATCGTGCACGGCTGCCCGAGGAAGGTCTGCGTGGACCACCGGTCGAGCACGAGGTCGACCGCGCTCTTGCGATACGCCGAGAGAGCGCCGGGCGTGCAGAGGACCGCGCCGAAGCGAGACTGCGCAGCGCGCGCGAGGTCGAAGGTCAGGAAGAAGCGAGCCGAGAGCAGGCGAGTGAACAGGTTCTGTTCGCGGTTCAGGACCACCACCCGGCCCGCGACGGCGGCGATCTCGTCGTTCTCGATCATAGGCGCCACGATCGCGCGCAGCGCCGTCGGCTCGAGCTTGCTGTCCGAGTCCACGGTCACGACGAGCTCGCCCTCGGCGCGCGCGAAGCCCTCGCGAAGCGCCTCGCGCTTGCCGCCGTTCTTCGGCTGCCGGATCGCCGTGATCCGGCCCGGGCTCGCGGCCACCGCAGCCTCGATGTGCGCGAACGTGTCGTCGGTCGAGCCATCGTCGATGGCGAGGATCTCGAGTCGGTCTGCCGGATAGTCGCTCTTCACGGCCGAGGCGAGCGCGACACGGACGTTCGCTCCCTCGTTGTAGGCGGGCACGATGAGCGTCACCATCGGCAGCCGTGTGTCGTCGTAGGACCTCACCGCTCGATAGCGCAACGCGCTCCAGCACGTGACGGCGAAGTACGTGGTGGCCACCACGCCGAACCCGGTGATCAGCGCGATGACGATCGAGGGCGCGGCCATGAGCGTCGCGAGCACGCTGGTCCCCACGAGGCTCACGAACGCGACGGCGACGCTGACGGCGAGCAGAGCGCGCCACACGATCGTGGAGCGAGCCAGCGGTCGGTCCTCCGCGATCCGCGGGAGCGTGCGGCCCTTGTTGCGGGTGATCCGTCGTCTATGCGAGCCGCGCGCCGTGAGCGGTGCGGCCGGCGCCGACTGAGGCGTCGACGTGGCCGGACGTGCGATCCGCTGAACAGCGCGCACGGAACGGGAGGTCTTGGGGGCATCGGGCGCGTCGAGCGTGTCCTGCACGTCCCTCGCGGGTCTCGTCGAATTAGGCACGGGCATTCGGCATCCTCGTGTGGCGACAGTCGCGGCTCTAGCTTGCAGTCGGCGCGCCGTCGAACCGGCGCTAGCCCGGTGGCACCGGCGTCGGACGAGCAGCATCGAGGATCATTCAGCGAGCTGGACGATGGCGCGTTCTGCCCCGATGGCCGCGGCGTGAGCCGGCGAGACCCCGTGGCTCCACGGAATCACGGCCAAGAACGAGAACGCCCCGTCCCGCCGCACCGTGACCTCCGCCACGTCTCCGTCGTCGGGGCGGGGGTCGATGCGCAGCTCGTAGTCGTGGTGCGCGGTCGAGCGATCGGCGTGTGACCACGGCATGTGTCGAAGCTCGGCTCCTTCGTTCAGAAGGCGCGCGCCGACCTCGTCGATGGCGAGCCGCACGCCAGCGATCTCGAGGAAGGCGCTGCCACCGGACGAAAGAACGACCTCTGCACCGACGACGATCGGCGAGCCCGCCCGTGGACGAACGAGACGGGTGGGGTGATGCGGATCGACGACGAGCCTCTCGGGCCAGAACACCTCCTCCGTTCGCGCGAAGGACGATAGCCAGCTCTCCTCGGAGACCGGTGTTCCGAGCTGAGAAGCGTACGACGCGATCGCGCGGCGCTTCGTGAGACCCCCGTCGGCGCTGGGGATCCGCAGGGTCGGAACGTATCGGTCGAGCGGGCCGGCGAGAGCGGGAACGCGCGTCCCGAACGAGCGCCGCACGTCGGGACAAGGCTCGAGCCCCGCTCCGTTCGGCCAGCACGGGCCTCGATGGACGATGGCGCGGAGGATCGTCGGCGTCACCGGAAGCTGCGCGCGCTCGAGCGCGCGGTGAAGGAAGGCATAGGTCATCGCGTGATCGGGGTGCGTGTCGATCGGATGCGTGACGACGATCTCGCCGGGGCGCTCGCGACGGAGGAGCTCGGTGAGATCGTCGACGGGCCCGCTCTCCACGTAGGGCCCAGCGGCGCCGAAGAGCTCGGTGTGCAGGTCCGAGCCGTCCGCACCGCGAAACGCATAGGTCTCGCTGCCGGTGCCGCACGTTCCGTCGGGGCGGGCGCGCGCGAGGACGAGCGGCTCTTCTCCGAGGGCTTCGAGGAAGCCGTCCGGATAGCCCAGGAAGTGCACCTGGTGCTCTTCGACGCCGAGCACGGAGAGCGCGGCGATCGTCTCGGCCTCTCGAACGAACCCGTTCCGCCCGCAGCTCAGGTCGCCGTTCGTCATCACGAGCACGGTGACGGGGCGATGCGCGGCGATCGCGCTGCGAAGCAGCTCGCCCGCCATCAAGACCTCGTCGTCGGGATGGGGTGCGAGGACCCAGAGCCTGTCCGCCGAGAGCTGTGCGGCGGGCGACGACGCGCTGGCGCAAGCCGAGGGGCCCAGGAGGACGACCAGGAGGAGCAGCGAGGCCCCCGAAAAGTTGGTCATTGGACTGCAACAAGATATCGCGGAACCGCAGGAGGTGCTCGGCATGGGGTCCCACGCGCTCGACGGTCTCATCGCCCAGGCACGCTACGTGGCGCAACGCCGTAGCCAGCGAGCTTCGACGGCACATTGCGTCCTGGCGATGCTGCAGTCCGACGGCGAGGCGAGCCTCCTTCTCTCGAGCTGCGGCGTGACCGAGATGGCGCTCGTCTCCGCGCTCAAGGTCGAGCCCGAAGAGCCCGACTCGGTGCTCGAGCGCGTCTCCGAACGCTCGCGGAAGCTCGCCGTCGAAGGACGAACCGACGTCCGCGCCGTCCACCTGCTCGCGTCGATGGCGCGCGAGCCGCGGAGCGCGGCGTATCGTTGCCTCGAGCGTCTCGGCGTCTCGCCTGGGCGCGTGCTGGAGGAGTCGTTGCTCGCGGTCGGTCTGACCCGGAGCCCACCGGCCGCGCGGCCCGCGACGATCCCGCCGCCGCTCGGCGTTCGCATCGTGCCGCATCCTTCGCTCTCACGAACGCCGTCGGAGATGCCGCGCGCACGGGCGATGACGGAGCGCTCACGCGTGGCGCCTCCCGTTCGCTCGAACCGGCGTGTGCCGAGCCCGAAGGCGAGGCCGGAGGAAGGCGAGCCGGACGCCGAGGCGAACAGTGTTCCTGCGAACACCGCGCCCGAGAAGGTCTCGCCCTTCGCGCTGGACGCGAAGAAGTACCCCTTGCTCGCCTCGATCGGGACCAACCTCACCGAGCTGGCCGCAGCCGGCGCGATCGATCCGGTGATCGGCCGCGAAGCAGAGCTGGATCGTCTCCTCGACGTGGTCTCTCGACGGCGAGGGAACAACCCGCTCCTCGTTGGACCGCCTGGCGTCGGAAAGACGGCCCTGGTTCACGCGCTCGCGCTCGCCATCGCCGCCGACGATCCCATCACGCGAGGGCTCGATCGACGCATCGTTCTCGAGATCTCCGCGGGATCGCTCGTCTCGGGCACCGGCGTGAGAGGCGCGCTGGCCGAGAAGCTGCGAAGGCTCGTCGTGGAGGCCAAGAGCGCCGGCGACGTCTTGCTGTTCCTGGACGAGATCCACGCCGTCATCGGCGCTGGCGAGGGCCCCGACGATCTCGCGAGCGAGCTGAAGAGCGTGCTCGCGCGCGGGGAGCTGCCCTGCATCGGCGCGACGACCGACGCCGAGGCCAAGAAGACCTTCGACAAAGATCCGGCGCTCGCGCGGCGCTTCTCGACCATCCACATCGCGGAGCCGAGCGTGAAGGACGCCATCGCGATCCTCCGGGGCTTGATCCAGCGCTACGAGGAGCACCACCAGGTCGGCTACCGGCTCGACGCGATCGAGGCGGCGGTCGAGCTGAGCGTTCGGTTCCTGCCCGAGCGGCACCTGCCCGACAAGGCGCTCTCGGTGCTCGATCTCGCGGGCGCTCGCGCGCGTCGCGAGTCGCTGACCGTCGTCGACCTGGCCGCGGTCGCGCAGGTGATCGCGGACGAGGCACACGTGCCGCTCGAGCGCTTGCTCCTGCGCGACAGGGACCGGCTCCTCGCGCTCGAGGACGTGCTCGAAGAGCGCGTGGTCGGGCAGCGGGCGTCTCTGACGCGCATCGCCGACGCGCTGCGAAAGGGCGCTGCCGGCTTCCGCGGGCGGCGTCCGCTCGCGACCTTCCTGTTCCTCGGCTCCACGGGAGTCGGCAAGACGGAGACCGCGAAGTCGATCGCGGAGGCGATGTTCGGCGAGGCGAACGTCGTCCGCTTCGACATGAGCGAGATGAGCGAGTCGCACTCCGTCGCGCGGCTCATCGGCGCGCCGCCTGGCTACGTCGGGCACGAGGCGGGCGGACAGCTCACGGAGGCCGTGCGCCGGCGGCCCTACTCGCTGGTGCTGCTCGACGAGATCGAGAAGGCCCACCCGGAGGTCCTGCTCGCGCTGCTTCCGCTGCTCGACGAGGGCCGTCTCACCGATGCGCGAGGGCGCACCGTCGACTTCTCCAACACCGTCGTCGTGCTCACGTCGAACCTCGGCGCCGCCGAGGCCTCGTCGAGGACCAGCTCGATCGGCTTCGGAGCACGAGACGACCACGCTGCGGCCTCGCGCTCGCTCGAAGACCGCACGCTCGCAGCGGCGCGGCGCGCGATGCCGCCCGAGCTCTGGAACCGGCTCGACGAGCCGCTCTACTTCTCGCCCATCACGCGGCCGGATGCGCTGGAGATCGCGCGCCGAATGCTCGAGAAGGTCCGAAAGACGTTCCTCCTGGAGCACGGCGTCGAGCTCGTCGTCGAGGAGAGCGCGCTCGGCGCGCTGGCGGACGCGGGAGGCTTCGATCCGAGCCTCGGCGCGCGTCCCATGCGGCGCATGGTCGGCCGGCTCGTCGAGTCGCCGATCGCCGCCCGCGTGCTCGGAGACGACGTGCGCCGCGGCGATCGCATCGTGATGCGGGGTCGCGGCGCCGAGATCGACTTCGAGTTCGAGGAGCCCGAGGAGGAGGCAGCCGAGTAGGCCCTGGACCAGGGCCGCTCAGACCAGGGCCGCTCAGACCAGGGCCGCTCAGACCGGGGCTGCTCAGACCGGGGCCGCTCAGACCAGGGCCGCTCAGACCGGGGCTGCTCAGACCGGGGCTGCTCAGCCCGGGGGGGCCCTACCAGCGCTTGAGGAGCTCGCCCAGCGTCTCGTCGTCGATGAAGAGCTCGTCGACGTCCTCGGAGTCGACGATCGCGTTCGAGAGCTTGTTGGCTCGCTGCGAGATCGGGCCCGGCCACTCGATCGCCTTGGCGACCGCCTCGATGAGCTCCTTGCCCGGCTTCTCCGCGTGGAGGGCGAGCGCCTTCTTCTCGATCATCAGATCGATGAGCCGCACCGCGCTCGCCTTGCCGGCGGCGGTCGCGGGGACTTCTTCGAGGTCGTCCTCGTCGTCGTCCTCGTCCAGCTCGTCGTCCTCGGCCGCCAGGGCGGCTGCCGTCTCGAGCTCGTCGTCCACTTCGCCAGTCTTGCTCACGGGCACGTGCGTCCCTCCGGAAGGCGGGGGCGTTACTACGCGCGCCGCCCCTCGGCCAGAGAAAACGTGCTTGGAGATGGCACTTTTCGCATTCCTTGCGGTCCTGCCCGGAACGAGACGAGAATGGCAGCGCCCGGAGGGGAAATGGCTTCTGCGAAAGACCAGATCATCTGCCACGTCTGTGGCTTCAAGAACGCTCCCGACGCGCCCCGCTGTGTTTCGTGCGGTGCGAAGCTCGACGCCGTCCAGGTGGACTACTCGGCCGAGGAAGAGGCCGCGAGGGAGAACCAGCAGGAGGGCTTCTCCGTGCTCTGGGTCTTCGTCGCGTTCGGCGTCTACCTGACCCTGCAGGCGATCGTCCTCGTCCTGCTCCCGATGGCGATCTCCAGCTACGACCCGATCGGTGTGGCCGGGCTGGCCATCTCCATCGTCGTCTGGTTCTTCGGCGGCATCATCGTCGGGTACCTCTCGCCGGGAAAGACGTTCCTCGAGCCGGCAGCCGGCGCGTTCCTCGCCTGCATCCCCACCATCTCCTACAACCTCTTCGTCACGCCGGCGGGCTTCCAGCCCAGCGTCATGGAGGCGGTCGTGCTCGGCGTGATGGGCATCATGATCTCGCTGTTCGGGGCGTTCCTGGGCGAGCGTGTCCAGGCGCGGACCCGCCGGCACCAACCCAAGAAGCGCTGAAGCGCGGCTCGGAGCGCTCGGTGGAGGCGCGACCGCCGAGGGAGGACGCCTCGTCCTTCGCGTAGGACGGGGCTCGTGAGAGGCGTGGAATCACGCTCTCGGCTCGCGCGTCGTCGCGCAGGAGCGTATGTCCAAGGTCCGGTCGGCGCTCTCGCCGCCCGAAGGGACCCGGGGGAGGGGCGATGATCTATCTGTACCTGTTCGCGCTCGTCGTCGGTGGCGCGGTGCTCGGGGCCTCGATGCTCCTCGGTGGGCACACGGACGCGGACGGTGAGATGTACACGGGCGGCGACGGCGCGGAGCCCGTCGGGCACGACGGTCCGCACGCGGGCCCCGAAGCGTTCTTCTACACGGTGCTCTCGCTCCGGTTCTGGACGTTCTTCCTCGCGTTCTTCGGCCTCACCGGCTTCCTCTTCGAGGGCCTGGGGCTCGTCCCGTGGAGCTGGCTCTCGGCGACCATCGCCACCGGAATGGGCCTCGCCGCAGGCGCCGGCGCGATGTTCATCATCCGAAGGGTCCAGCAAGGCACGACGAACAGCGCGGTCTCCTCGAGCGACTACATCGGCAAGATGGCGCGCGTGCTCGTCGGCTTCGGCAAGGGTGAGGTCGGCAAGGTGCGGCTCGAGCTGAAGGGCTCGAGCATCGATCTCCTCGCGATGCCCATCGACGACAAGAGCTTCGCGATCAAGGACGAGGTCCTCATCGTCGAGATGGACGGCATGCACGCGAAGGTCGCGGCTCTGCGTCCGTCGAGCCCGCCCTAGGCTCCCGCCGGGTTCGGGCCCCGGCGCTGATTCGCCGCGAGACGCGCCACGGGTAGCGGCGGCCGTACGTTCCGTGGTCTTCTCCCCCGCTCAGGCCGGCGCGGGGAGTTGGGAGCGCCGTCGCCCGAGCACAGCTTTTCGTTTCGAGCCCGTCCGTCTGGACGAGAGAAGGAGCCTTTGATCATGCAGGGATACCCGCCCTACCAAGACCCGTACGCCGCGCCGGTCGATGCGTACCCGATCGACCCGATGATCATCTGGATGATCGTCGGCGTCGGCATCGCGATCGCGGTGATCGTCGTGATCTTCGCGCAGGTCCTGAGGAATTTCCTCTACATCGCGCGTCCGAACGAGGCGCTCGTGTTCAGCGGCCGGAGCAGCAAGGCCGAGGACGGAACGCAGCTCGGCTACTCGATCGTCAAGGGCGGCAAGCGCCACGTGCGCATCCCGATCTTCGAGACGGTGAACCGCCTCGACATGACGATCCAACCCATCGACATCGTCGTCCAGAACGCCTACTCGAGAGGCAACATCCCGCTCGAGATCCACGCGATCGCGAACGTGAAGATCCACTCCGAAGATCGCTGGCTGAGGAACGCGGTCGAGCGCTTCCTCAACAAGAGCAAGAGCGAGATCGACATCGTCAGCAAGCAGACGCTCGAAGGCGCGCTCCGCGAGGTCGTCGCGCAGCTGACGCCGGAAGAGGTGAACCAGGATCGCCTGAAGTTCGCCGAGAAGCTGATCCACGCGGCCGAGGACGATCTGCAGAAGCTCGGGCTCCAGCTCGACACGCTGAAGATCCAGCACGTGTCGGACACGACGGGATATCTCGATTCGATCGGCCGTCCCGTGATCGCGCACGCGCTGAGAGACGCCGAGAACTCCGAGAACCAGGCTGCGCAGGAGACGCAGCAGGCGCAGGCCGAGGCGAGCCGCCGAGCCGAGGTCGCGCGCGCCGAAGCGCAGACGCGGATCCAGACGAAGGGGAACGAGCTGCGGCAGGTGAAGGCGCAGCTCGACGGCGAAGCGCAGGCGGTCGAGCGCGAGGCCGAGGCCGCCGCGAAGACCGCGCGCGCCACGGCGGAGCGCGAGCTGCAAGGCTTCCGCTCGACGCTCGAGCAGCGGCGCCTGATGGCCGAGGTCGTCATCCCGGCCGAGTTCCAGAGGCAAGCGCAGTCGATCCTCGCGAAGGGCTACGCGGCGCCGACGATCGAGAACGGCGCGGCGCAGGTCGAAGTGCTCCGCGCGATGAGCGAGGCGTGGGCCTCGATGGGCGCGCAGGCACGCGAGCTCTACGTCGTACAGCACCTCGAGCAGATCGTCGGCGCGGTCGTCACGAACGTCGAAGGCATCGACGTGCGCGAGGTCCACGTGATCGATCAGGGCGATGGGCTCGCGCTCGCGAGCTACGCGGCGGCGTACCCGAAGATGGTCGCGTCCGTGATGAGCGCTCTGAAGGACTCCACCGGCGTCGACGTGCCCGCGATCCTCGCGGGCGAGATGGGGAGGAACTGACCATGGGCCTCGTCGCACCGATCTTCGCCCTGCTCATCGTCGTCGCGATCTTCGCGTTCGCGATCCTCGCCATCGTCCGGAACATCCTCTACGTCTGCGAGCCGAGCGAGGTCCTCGTGTTCTCGGGGCGCACGCGGAAGCGCTCCGATGGCATCGAGGTCGGCTATCGCTTCGTGAAGGGCGGCCGCGCGTACCGCGTGCCTCTGATCGAGACCGTCGATCGGATGGACCTGACGAACATGATCATCGACCTCCAGGTGAAGGGCGCCTACTCGCGGAACGGCATCCCGCTGACCGTGCACGGAGTGGCCAACATCAAGGTCCCGGGCGAAGAGCCGCTGATCCACAACGCGCTCGAGCGCCTGCTCGGCAAGGGGCGCGCGGAGATCATGGACATCGGGCGCGAGACGCTCGAGGGCAACCTCCGCGGCGTGCTCGCGGGCCTCACCCCCGAGCAGGTCAACCAGGACAAGGAAGCGTTCGCCGCTCGCCTCACCGAGGAAGCGGAGCACGACCTCTCGCACCTCGGACTCGTCCTCGACACGCTCAAGATCCAGAACGTGACCGACGAGGTCGGCTACCTCGACGCACTCGGCCGCATGGCCAGCGCCGACATCCGCAAGCACGCCGTCATCGCCGAGGCGAACGCGAAGGCCGACGCCGCGCAGCAGAAGTGGCGCAACACCATGGAGGCCGAGGTACAGAAGCTCGACACCCAGGTGAAGGTCGCCCAGGCCGAGAACTCGCGGCGCGTCGCAGAAGCGAAGAGCAAGCGCGGCGCCGTGATCGCCGAGCAACAGGCCGAGGTCGTGGCGCTCATCGCGCAGACGCAGGCCGAGATCCAGATGCAGGACGCGCGGCTCGAGCAGGTGAAGCTTCGGCTCGACGCCGACGTAATCCAGCCCGCAGAGGCCGCTCGTCAGGAGGCCGTGCAGCGAGCGAAGGCCGACGCCGCGAAGATCATCGAGCAGGGCACGGCGACGGCGACCGTGCTCAAGAACCTGGCGGCGACCTATCGCGGGAGCGGTACGAGCGCGCGCGACGTGCTGCTCATGCAGAAGCTCGTGCCGATGCTGAACCGCATCACGGAGTCGATGGGCAGCGTGAAGATCGATCGCCTGACGGTGATCGGGAAGACGGGCGACGGGAGCAGCAACCTCGCCGGGCAGCTCGTCTCCACGACCGAGCAGATCAAGGCGGCGACCGGGATCGACGTGCCGCAGATCATCAAGGACCGCTTCGGTTCGCCCGGGCCGCTGGCGGTGCCGCAGTCTCGGCCGATCAACGTCGGCCCGACCGCGCCGCCGCGGCCTCAGACGCAGCCGCCGACGCGCGGCTTGCCGCCCGGCGTCCGCGGAGAGTGAGAAGACGCTGACTCTCTTCGAGCCCGCCCGCGCAAACCGCGGGGGCGGGCTCGAGCTCGTTTGCACGAAAACCCCTCGAAAACGTCGGGATCTTGCGAACCGCATCCGGTGGCGTCGGAACGCTTCTGGCTTCCAGGGGCACGAGCGCACAGTTCCGGCCAGGCGTGGTAAGCCTCGGCCCCCCCTGGCACGTCACGTGACGCATGAGAGACCCCGATGGACATCTTTACGAACCTCAGTGAACAGACCAACTACTCGATGCCGAAGCTGCAGGCGATCATCACCGCGTGGGTGATGAACAGCCCCTTCGAGGGCGGGAGCAAAGTGTCCACCAACAACGGACACGTCGCCGAGGAGGACTACACCAAGCAGTCGGTGTACTCGCTCCTCTACTCGCTCTATCGCTCGGTCGGCAGCGTGAAGAGCGACCTGGGCACGCCGTACGAGTTCACGTTCAACACGTGGGGCTACACGTGGCCGACGGCCTGGGGCAAGGCGCCGTCGGGCCCCGAGGATCCGCAGCGCTTCGGTCGGAACGCGTACACCGGGCTCTACCACTTCGAAGCGCTCAAGAAGATGGTCGCGGCGAAGAACGGCCTCGTCCACGTCGTCGAGATGGGCTGTGGAACGGGCGCCGGCGCGGATCACGTGTGCTCGAGCGTTCTGCCGAAGTGCACGTACGAGGCCGTGGACATGCAGTTCGCGGGCGTGTCGACCTGCCGCAAGAAGTTCGTTCCGCGTCACAGTCACCGCCTGGTGGCCACGCGCGCGGACGCGACCAACCTGCCGATCGGCGACGAGGTCGCGGACATCGTCGCCGTGTGCGAGACGCACGTGACGGATCAAGGCGAGGTCATGACCGAGGAAGACCGGAAGTTCTTCCGGTCGGCGAAGCGCGTGCTCAAGCCGGGCGGCTTCCTGACCTGGGGCAACGCCATCCCCGACATGGCGTGGCAGCCCTCGTTCGACTTCATGGAGTCGATCGGCATGAAGATCGTCGAGGTCGTGGACGTGACCGAAGAGGGCGTGAGCGCGCGCGACGAGGACAAGGCGCGCATCCAGGCGTACATCGACCAGGCGCTCGACAAGTTCGGCGCGTTCCGCATCCCGGTGTACGGCCCGCGCAAGCGGCTCGAGGCCGAGCTCGCGATGAAGAACCTCTGTCGCGACCCGGGCACCCGTCTGTACGACGACATGCTGACCCGCCGCGACACGTACAAGGTCGTGCTCGCGCAGAAGGTCGGATGATCCGAGCGTGAGCCGATCCGCGGCTCCGTGAGGTCTTCCGAAGCGGCTCGCGCCTGACGTCGAACGCGTCAGGCGTGAGAGCCGCGACACCCGGCCCCGAGGATGCGTGCCCCGGGGCTTCATGGCCCATCCCTTGCGTCGATACGCGCAGAGGTCCGCCATGAAGAGCAAGAAAACGAAGCGGCCGCTCGTCGACGGAGCCGGCCATGTGGACCCGCGGCTGGTGGAAGGGATTCGTCAGCGCGGGCACGTCGAGGAGGCGGAGACCGCGTTTCTCGGCGGGGCTTCGCACAGCAGCGACCCGCTCGCAGAGCACACGGGTGAAGCCGTGATCGAGGCCGTCACGAGCGGCCAAGACGACGAGCTCGAGCACCTCGACGAGGTCGTGACGGAGGAGGTCGGTGGGCCCTTCGTCGAGAGCAACGACCAGGCGGAGATGGCCGAGGGGACGGACGCGTCCAACATCGAGGAGGCGACGAGGAACCCCTTCCCGACCACCTAGTTGCGGGGGTCCTCGAACGCGGAGTTGGACGTGCACCCGCGTTTCGTGCCTCGATCTCTTCCTCAGGAACGGGGGAGTGACGTTGCACATCGGCTCGCGCGCGACGGAGGACGAAGGGGAAGGCGAGCGGTCGCGTACGATCATCCCGTCCTGGCGGCCGCCGGCGGGGCGACGCGCCAACCCGAACACGGGCTCGCACGGGATCGCGCTCGAGGCCTCCGCGGCCCGTCGGCGCGCCTCGGTAGGCGTGGCGATCCTCGCGGTCGTCTGGCCGCTGACGACGCTCCTCGACGTCCTGTACGACCACGTCGGCGCGCGAGGCTCCGTCACGCCGGTCCTCGGAGCTCGCGTCGTGACGACGCTCTACATCTGGGGGCTCGGGCTGCGCCTGCGCACCGCGCCCAACATGAGCGGCGCCGAGCTCGCCTGGCACCGCGTCGGGCTCATCACCGTGCTCATGGCCTCGCTCGCGCTGATGAGCGTGTTCCTCGGGGGCTTCGGGAGCCTCTACGGGGTCGGCGCGGTCGCCCTCGCCGGAGCGATCGCGATCTTTCCGACGCGATGGCGCGATCACCTGCCGCTCGCGATCGGCATCGCGCTCATCCACCCGGGGATCCTGCTCGCGAGCACGCTCTTCTCGCCCATCACGCGGGCCGACCTCGCCGATCCGCACGCCGTGGTCTGGCTGGTCGTCTACTCGATGATGATCGCGCTCTCGCTCACCAACGCGGTCGCGGTCAGCCACCTCACGTGGTCGCTCCGCCGGGAGTCTTTCGCGGAGAAGCAGGTCGGACGCTATCGGCTCCTCCGTTGTATCGGGAGGGGCGGCATGGGGGAGGTCTGGGCCGCGATGCACCTCGGGCTCGGACGCGAGGTCGCGCTGAAGCTCCTCGAGGTGCGCGAAGGCGATCGCGCGATCGCGACGGATCGGTTCGAGCGCGAGGTGCGCGCGACGAGCGAGCTGACGCATCCCAACACGGTGCGCGTCTACGACTTCGGCGCGACGGACGACGGCTTCCTCTTCTATGCGATGGAGCTGCTCGAAGGCGAGCACCTCGGCGCGCTGGTGACGCGCGAAGGCGCGCTCCCTCAGGCGCGCGCGCTCTTTCTCGTGACCCAGGCCGCGAGAGCGCTCGCCGAGGCGCACACGCTGGGGATCGTGCACCGCGACGTGAAGTCCGAGAACCTCTTCGTGACCAACGCAGGGGGCGAGCACGACTTCCTCAAGGTGCTCGACTTCGGCGTCGCGAAGCTGATGGCGGGACGTGAAGCGGCGCAGCTCACCGAGACCGGCGTCCTCGCCGGGACGCCCGTCACGATGAGCCCAGAGGTGATCCGGGGTGACGTGGTCGGACCGCCCGCAGACGTGTATGCGCTCGGCGCCGTGTTCTATCTGTTGCTCACCGGCCGCTACCCCTTCGAAGGCGAGGCGCGGGCGAAGACGCTGCTCTCGCACCTGAGCGATCCCGTGATCCCTCCCAGCGTTCGCGTGAAAGGTGAGATCGCGCGCGACCTGGAGGAGGTCGTGATGAAGTGCCTCGAGAAGGATCCCGCGGATCGGTATCCCAACGCGGACGCGCTCGCCGTCGTGCTCGACGCATGCAGCGTCGCAGGGCAGTACCGACCCGCCCGCGGGACACCCGTTCGCTCGCAACGACCTGCGCCCCGCGGGAGCTTCGAGCCGACGCTCGCCGAAGCGGCGCGCAGGCCGCGCCCACGGTCGGTGCCGTGAGCGCCTACCGAGGGCGCTTCGCGCCTTCGCCGACGGGCCTCGTGCACCTCGGGACCGCCCGCACGGCGCTCGTTGCATGGCTCCGCGCGCGCTCGCTCGGCGGTCGCTTCGTCATGCGCATGGAGGATCTCGATCTGCCGCGGGTACGCGCCGGGATGGCCGACGCGATCCTCGAAGACCTTCGCTTCCTCGGGCTGGACTGGGACGAGGGACCGGACGTCGGTGGCCCGCACGCGCCCTACGCGCAGTCCGAGCGCGGAGCGCTCTATCGAGATGCGATCGCCCGCCTCGAGGCGGCGGGCACGCTCTATCGATGCACGTGCACGAGGCGCGAGCTGAGCGAGAGCGCGAGCGCGCCCCATGGGGACGAGCCGGTGTACCCGGGGACCTGCAGCGGAGGGCCGACGCATCCGGAGCGCCCCGCGGCGCTGCGCTTCCGGTTCCCGCACGCCGATCCGTTCGACGACGCGCTGATGGGACCGCGTGACGACGGCGTGGGGGGCGGAGACTTCGTCGTCGCGCGAAGCGACGGGATCTTCAGCTACCAGCTCGCCGTCGTCGTCGACGACCTCGCGATGGAGATCACGGAGGTCGTGCGCGGCGCCGATCTGCTGAGCTCGACGCCGCGGCAGATTGCGCTCGCTCGCGCGCTCGGCGGAGCGCCGCCCGGCTACCTCCACGTGCCGCTCGTGGTCGGGCCGGATGGCGAGCGCCTCGCGAAGCGACACGGCGCGATCGCGGTGCGCGAGCTGGCGGCGAGCGGGATGAGCGTCGAGGCGATCGTGGGTCGCCTCGCCGCCTCGCTCGGGCTGGTGCCGGAGGGCGAGCCGATGCGCGCGCGTGATCTCGTCGGCCGCTTCGAGCTGTCTCGCCTGCCGCGCGCGCCAGGCGTCCTCGACCTGGGTGGCTGAGGCGAGCCGATCGCGCGTCCGCGATGGCCGCGCTCGAGCGAGCGATGGGGTATCGTCCGCGCGTGATCGAGCCCGCGTCGGACCGGCCGGACTGTGACGTCGTCGTCATCGGCGGCGGCGTGAACGGGACCGGACTGGCGCGTGACCTGGCGCTGCGCGGCCTGAAGGTCGTGCTCTTCGAGAAGAACGACCTCGCGTTCGGCGCTTCGGGAAACTCGAGCGGGATGATCCACGGCGGAGCGCGCTATCTCACGCGGGAGCCCGGCGTGACGGAGGACGCCTGCCGGGACTCCGGCTTCGTGCAGAAGATCGCGCCGCACCTCGTGTTCCGGATCCCGTTCATCGTCCCGCTGCATCGGCGAGGACTGTCCGGAAAGGTGATGCTGGCCGCGTACGATGCGTTCTTCGCCTTCTACGATAAGTTCCAGCCGCTCAAGGGTGGCAAGCCGCACACCCGGCTCACCGAGAGCGAAGCGCGGCAGCTCGAGCCCGGGCTCGCCGGTGATCTCGAGGGCGCGATCACGTTCGACGAGTGGGGCATCGACGGAGTGCGTCTCTGCGTGGCGAACGCGCGAGACGCGGAAGAGCACGGCGCCAGCGTGCACCTGCACACAGAGGTGATCGACATCCTCCAGGATCCGATCGAGCTGGGCGGCGCCGTTCGAGGCGTGGTCGCGCGCAACCGGGAGACAGGCGCGCGGATCGAGACGCGCAGCAAGATCGTCGTCAACGCGACGGGAGCGTGGACGCCGATCACGAGCAAGCTCGCGCGCGCTGCGAAGGCCGAGCCGAAGGTGCGTCCGGGCAAGGGCATCCACGTGCTCTTCGATCGGCGCCTGTCGAACTACGCGGTCGTCGGAAAGGCGATCGACGGGCGGCAGATCTTCTACATGC
>JBBSAT010000066.1:0-29256 GCA_038252025.1 Polyangiales bacterium
CGAGGTCGCCGTCGCGCTCGCACGCCTTTACGACACGAGCCCGGCCGCCGCTGCGGCCATCCGCACCATGATGCTCGCGCTCGAGCCCCGCGCCCTTCTGCCGCTCCGCCGGCTGCTCGACTCGTCCGACCCGACGACCGCGCGCGCGGGCGCTCACCTCCTCGCGCTCGCGGAGGATGCCGAGTCTCTCGCTCGGATCGCGGTGCTCGCCGCGGACATCGAGCTCGGGCCGTCTGCGCTCTCCGGGCTGAAGGCCTTCGGCGTGAAGGCCGTCGCGCCTCTCCTCGCGGCGATCCCGACCCTCGATCCGCGTGCGCGCGCGTTCGCGCTCGAGGCCGTGACCGAGCTCGCGACGGACGACCGCGAGGCTCACGGCGCGGCCGTGCGGGCTGCGCTGCGGGCCGCGCTCGTGTCTCGCGACGAGTCGGTCCTCCTCGCAGCCGTGCGCGGTCTCGCCCTCTGGGCCGAGCCGGACGATGCGCCCGCTCTGGTGGCCCTCGGCAACCATCCGTCCTCGACGCTCGCGAAGGCCGCATCGTCGGCGGTCGGCTTGCTCGCGCGGAGCGCGAAGGAGGCCGTCTCCGAAGCGATCGTGGCCGCGCGGAGCGACGCCGCGACCGCGTGGGGCTCGGCCGCGTACACCCTCCCGCCCGAGCTCGCTCTCGAGAAGCTCCGTGAGGCTCTCTCGGAGGACGATCCGCGAACGCGCCGCGCCGCCGTCGAGGCTCTGGCGGACGTCCCCGGGCTCCAGGCCGCGGAGCTGGCGTCGATGGCGCTCGTCGACGAGGACGCCGACGTTCAGATCCAGGCGATCCGCACCCTCAGCGCGCGCGCTGACGTCGAGGGACGCGCGCTCGCCGAGTCGCGGCTCGCGCTCGAGCTCCGAAGCGATCGCTCCGCCGTTCGCGCCGAGGCGGCTCGCGCTCTCGGTCGGCTCGACGCCCGCGGGCGAGCCGATGCTCTCGCGCCCCTGCTCGCCGATGCTTCGAGCGAGGTCGTCATCGCTGCGCTCTCCACGCTCGCCGGCTGGTCGGATCCGCGTGCGATCGCCGCGCTCGGTCCTCTGCTCTCGCACGACGACGCCGAGGTCGTGAAGGCCACGCTCTCGCTCGTTCGCGAGACGCGAGAGCTCGAAGGGCAGTTGCTGGCCGTGCTGGATCATCCGTCGTGGGACGTTCGCCACGCCGCGATCGCGAAGGTCCGCGAGTTCGACGTGCCCGCGCTCGCGCGTCGGCTCGAGGTCGAGCCAGACGACCTCGTGAAGGAGCGGCTCGGCGCCGCGATTCACGGCGCTCTGGCCGTCGAGACCGGCGGCGGAAAGCCCTCGGAGAGCTAGTGTCGCTCTTCTTCGAGACCGGGCCGCGCCTCAGAGTGGATGAGTTCCGGCTGCTCCGGGATCTCGTCAACCAGTGCTCCGGAATGTACTTCGACGATGCGTCGCAATTCGTCTTCGAGAGGCGTCTGCGCGATCGGATTCGGACGCTCGGGCTCGCCGACTTCACCGAGTACTACCACTACCTCCGCTATGGCCCGACCGCCGCGGGCGAGCTCGAGGATGCGATCGAGGCGCTCGTCACGAACGAGACCTATTTCTTCCGTGAGGAGTACCAGCTGCGCGCCTTCACGCGCGACGTACTGCCCGACATCCACGCACGCGCCGTCCAGCAGGGCCGAAAGCGGATCGTGATCTGGAGCGCCGGCTGCTCGACGGGCGAAGAGGTCTACACGATCGCGATCATCCTCCTGTCGTCGGGGCTCTTCGAGGGCTGGGACGTTCGCGTCTTCGGCAACGACATCAGTCGACGGGTGCTCAGCTTCGCCCGGCGCGGCATCTATCCGGCTCACAGCTTTCGCGCGATGCCCAAGCGCTACGACGAGTACTTCGTGTCCGATCCGGAGGGACGCCGCGTCCATCCCCGCGTGCGCGCCCTCTGCCAGTTCGGTCAGCTCAACCTCCTCGATCGTGACCGCGCGAGCATCGTCGGGCGCGTCGACGCGATCTTCTGTCGCAACGTTCTCATCTATCTCGACAACGACTCACGCAAGCGCGTCATCGAGACGTTCTACGAGCGGCTGCATCCCGGGGGCTATCTGATGCTCGGGCACAGCGAGTCGCTCCTCTCCGTCTCCACCGCCTTCGAGCTGGCGCACCTCTCCTCGGACATGGTCTATCGCAAGCCTCCCGATCCCCCGACGACGCTGAAGCGCGTTCGAACGCCCGAGGACGACGCGCCATGAACGCTCCTCCTGCGAGCGATGCGCGATGAGCACCCCTCTCACACCGGGCGGCCCCGGCGGGCGGAAGCTCAGGGTCCTCGTCGTCGACGACTCCGCGTTCAACCGACGCACCATCACCGAGCTCCTCTCGTCGATCCCGAACGTCGAGGTGATCGGCAAGGCCGGTGACGGCGAAGAAGCGCTCGCCATGGTGCTGAGCCTCAAGCCCGACCTCGTCACGCTCGATCTCGAGATGCCGCGCATGGACGGCTTCACGCTCCTCAAGGTCCTGATGGCGAAGCGGCCGACGCCCGTCATCGTCGTGTCGGGGCGAGGCGCCAAGCCGGACGTGTTCCGCGCGCTCGAGCTCGGCGCCATCGACTTCGTGGTGAAGCCGAGCACGAACGCCTCGCTGGAGCTGACGAGCATCCGGGCCGAGCTCGAGCAGAAGGTTCACCTCGTGTCGTCGCTTCGCGCCCTTCGCGCGCCCGACCCTCATCGGACGACGACGGGGCTCGTGCGGCGCGTCTCCTCGTCCGACGAAAGGCCCAACCCGGCGGATCCGATGCCGCGGCGGCTCTTCGTGATCGCATCGTCCACGGGCGGTCCGCCCGCGCTGGTCACGTTGTTCTCGCGCCTTCCGAGCGACCTGCCGGCGTCGATCATCGTCGCGCAGCACATGCCAGAGCGCTTCACGAAGACCTTCGCCGAGCGTCTCGAGCGCCTCGGTGGCGTGCGCGTCGCCGAGCTCGACGATCGCGAGCCCCTGCGCGCAGGCCGAGCGGTCGTCTGCCCGGGGGGCCGCTGCATCGAGCTCGGCGCCAAAGGAGGCGCGCCCTGGGTGCGCGTCGTGCCGCCGGGCCCTGAAGATCGCTACATCCCGAGCGGCGATCGGCTCTTCGAGAGCGCCGCCTCCGTGTTCGGCATGCGCGCCGTCGGCGTGGTCCTCACCGGCATGGGCGACGACGCCACCAAGGGGGCGCGCGCGATCAAGGCGGCAGGCGGGATCGTGCTCGCGGAGTCCGAGGAGTCGGCGGCCATCTACGGAATGCCGGGCAGCGTGGCCCGCGCGGGCCTCGTCGATCAGAGCCTGTCGATCCCGATGCTCGCCGACCAGATGGTCCGCCTCGCGACGTCCTAGAGCACCGAGTCATTTGAATCGCCAGGAAATCCGGCGCCTTTCACGCCAGCTGCGGCTTACGTCCTCGCTGCTCACTGCGGCGTACCTCCGGTACGCCTCGCTCCGCGCTCCGGGCGCGCTCGGACCTGACGCGAAATGCTTGGACTTCCCGACGCTCTCAAATGATTCGACGCTCTAGGCGCGCGGCTCCCCCGGACGGCCTCGCAGTGTTCTTGCCTGATCGGCGCGTCGTGGTGGTGCAACTCAGCGAGATCGATCGCGACGTGCTCCGGGGCGAGTCGATGCGCGTCCACTGCGCCACGAGGCTACACGATCGCGCCGACGGGGTGTTTTCACCGGCGCCGCCGGGCTGCTCAGCCGCGGGAGGCCGTCCCGATCAGGGTGCGTGGCTCGGTCACCACGAACCTCGCCCGGCAGAACGCGCAGGTCACCGTCATGCCCCGCTTCACGGCGCTCGCCGGGCGTGCGGCGCTCCTGACGCACTGAGTGCACGTGATCTCGACGCACCGCATCTGCCGGAGTGCGGGACCCCGCGAAGATGAGCCCGCGAGCGCTCGTCACGCCGTCAGTTCACGCGAAGTCACACCCCCACTTCGGACGAAGGGCGGCTATTCCTCGGTGCACTGCGTCACCGACGGGACGAGCACCGTGCGGACCTCACCGCAGGTGCACGGCAGATAGACGCTGCTGACGAGGTCGCGAAGGTCGCGCCTCGCTTCGAGCTCTTCGCCATTGGCGAGCCGCACGATCATCTTGCGCGGCCTCAGCGTCAGCGTGATCTCGCCAGCGGAGTGCGTGCCCGTGAGCGCGGGATGATCGAACGCGCCGATCACCGCGATCAGGCCCTCTTCCGCGAGAGAGCGACGCGATGGCTCGCTCAGCCCGCGGCTGAGGGAGAGGAGCGGCAGCAGCTTCGGCACGTCGCCGCGCATCGGCAGGCGCTCGGCGATCGTGAGCGCAGCGTCGGTGAAGTGGAAGATGCCTCGCTGCCCATAGCGCCTGAAGAAGTACGGAATGTCCCCGCGGTCCAGCTGCGCGCGCTCCGCATCGAGCAGCGGTGGCCACAATGGCCGCGCGCCCGCGAGCACGTAGTCCTCCGTGCCACGCAAGCAGACACGAATTGGAGCGGAGTGAAGGTCGGGTAGGCCGGTGAAGACCTCCGCGATGGCGCGCGCGTGACGCCCGAGAAACGCCAGCGTCTCGTGATAGCCCGCTGCGATCTCGATCAGGTCCCGAGTCGCAATGGGCTTGCCCAGATAGGGCAGCACGCGCCTGACCCCGGCGGCGTGCTGGCAGATCACGGCGAGCTCCGGACCGGGATCCGGTATGAGCTTGGTCCCGGTCGGGAGGGCGAATGGCGCGAGCAGGTCCTCGACGTCGAGCGGCCCGAACACGATCGCGCCGCGCACGTCGCGGCCGAGCATGAGGTTCTCCCAGTGGAGGTCCGAGACACCGAGCCACGCGAAGAGCGCGATCGCTCGACCAGTGATGCGCGCGAGGTCCTGTCGCTCCGCTTCGGACAGCGCAACATCGGGTCCGAGCGGGGAGAGGCTCACTTGCTCGACCTCCCCACCGAGGTGCCCACGGTCGGGTCCGAACTGGAGATCGGGCAGGAACCCGAACGCCTCTGCGCCGAGCGCATCACGTGCCGCGTGCGTGTCGAGCAGCTGTCGCAGCGGGCTCGCGCGCGAGAGCAGCAGCCGTTCCCACGTCAGCGTGCGCGGCTTGTGGACCCGGCCGTCGACCAGCGAGACGCGCCGCCCGAAGTTGTGAGAGTCACCGAGCGACGCGTGGATGGGAGGCGGGGTCACGAGCGCGGAGCGTACTCGCTTCGGGATATCGGCCGGCGCACGCCCCTCGGGCCAGACGCGGTGCCCCGCGTGCGCGAGCTCGGTGAGCGTGAGCGTCTCGTCGGGCGACGCGCTCGTGCCCGGGCGCCTGGTTCGACCGACCCAGGTTGGATCGGGATCGCCCCTGCTGCTGGATCGCGATCCCGTGGCGGTGAAGGGCGTGGACGGTGTCCGCGAGGAGCGTTCGGAAGGCTTGCTCGTAGCGGGGGATCGCCTCGTTGAACCCAAAGAGCGAGCCCACAACAAACGCGATCCCGAGGATGACCCTCACGCTTCGATCGACTCGCACAGGTCGGCGTGGCGTCGGCCGCCAATGGGCGGGAACGAGAATCAGCCGCGGGCCATCTGTTCGGCGAGCGCGACGTCTTCCTTGCTGCCGATGAAGAGAGGCACTCGCTGGTGGAGGCTGGTGGGCTCCACTTCGAGGATTTGTCGGCCGTCGAGGCCGCGCCGCCGGCCGCTTCGCAGATGAACGCCATCGGCGATGCCGTGCACGCCGTCGCCGGACGCGTCGGACCTCCCACGCCTCGATCCGGACCTCGCGCGGATCGAAGTCCAAGCACGGGCTCACTCGCACGTCCGTCCCAGCTCGTCACGGCACACCGCGAGTATCAGCTCGTGGCCCATGCGGTAGAGCCCGTACGCGACGAGCACGACCCCGAACACGAGCACGACGAGCAGGACGAGCGCGACGGCGGCCCGGCTGCGCCAACGCATGAGGTCCCGCGAGAGCCGCTCTCGCTCGGCGCTCGCTGACGTGAGGCGGCCCCTCAGGCGCTCGACCTCGGCGCGATGCCAAGCCAGGTCAGGCGGCACGAGGGCGGGCGAACCACGTTCGACGCCAAGCTCGGCTCGGGCGGCGTCGAGCGCCTGTTGCTTCTCATCGAGGGCTCGCTCGAGGGACTCGATCCGCGCGCGCGCCTCGGTCTCGTCACGAAAGGGCGTCGGCATGATGAAGCACCTGTTTGGCGTGAGTCACTCGACGGAATCAAGAGCGTAGCCCTTCCAGACGCTACTTCCGTTGGGTGAACCTCTCGCTCGGGTGTCATCCAGCACCGGGATCGTGGTTCGGCGCTCGCAGGGCGCACGCGTGCCTTCGCGCCATCTCGTGATGGGGCGGCGCGCGTCACGGCCCGAATTCGAGGTGGGTCTGCGGAGGCGCACTGGCGGGCGCAATGGGCGTGGCGCGCTGCGGCAGGCGATGCAGGCGCAGCAGGCGCGCGAGGCTCTTCTTCTCTCGCACCACGGCGATGAACTTCATCCTCTGGCCGCAGGCGATGTGGTTCGACCGACCCAGGTTGGATCGGGATCGCCGCTCGCCGCCACCCGATGGGCACAATCTTCGCGCGATGCGGCCCGCGCAAGCCGGTCCGCGACGTGCAGGGCGGAACGCTGGCAGGTCAACCTGGGTCGCCGCCCGTGCCGGTCAGTTGGCCACGACGACGTCGACGGAGACACCCGCGAAGTCAATCCCGATCAGAGCCTGTCGATCCCGATCTCGCCGACCAGATGGTCCGCCTCGCGACGTCCTAGGCGCGCGGCTGCGCTCTCTCAGCTCGTGACGCGGTCGTCGAAGTCCACGCTGATGGGACAGTGATCGCTCCCCTGGACGTGCGAGCGGATCGCGGCGGCCCGCAGGAACGGCATCGCGCCCGGTGACGCCAGCACGAGGTCGATCCGCCAACCGACGTTCCGCTCACGCACGCCGAAGCGCTGGCTCCACCACGAGTGGAGGGAGACCTGCGACCGGAGCACTACGGCGACGCCGACCAGAACGCTCCGACCCGCGGTGAAGCCCTCCCAGGCGACGCTTGACGCCGAGGAACGCCTCCGAGACGCTCGACCCGAGCGCTCGATGCAGAACGGGGCGGAGGTTCACGCCAGCGACAGCCCGTTTCTACTGGCTACGCTCTCACTTGGTCCGCTGAGCTCGACCGGCGGCTTCGGACATCATCCGATCCCGATGAGTACGCCCCGGTCGCGAGCGGGCGCGGGCTCCTTGCGCAAGGGCGAGCTCCATCAGCGCGAGGCGGCGCCCCGCCTCTCGGCGTGGGCCGAGTCGGCAACCCCGGACGCGAACCGCCGCATCAAGCTGCGTCGGATCGCGCTGGAGAGGCGACCGTTCTCTGAGAGCGTGTGGCGCGCCTCGCCGGGGCTCTTCGTGGGCGCCTACTCGTCGCGCGCCGCGCTCGCTGCGGCCGCGTGGAGCTCGATGAACCTCTCACGGACGTAAGGGGCCAGCGAGCGACCGCTTGCGTGCGCCAAGCCGGGCACTACGAGGACACGTATGACCACACGCCGCACGACAGCTCTCGCACCGCTCGCCGCCGTCCTCTTCGCCGCGGCCGGCTGCGGCGCTCCTTCGTCGCCCGCTCCCACCGCCACGTCGACCGAGCCCCTCGGCGCTCGCGACGAGCTCACCGACGACGAGATGACACGCCTCCGCGCGTCGCTCCCCGCCCTCCGCGCCGGGATGACGCGCGACGAGGTCTTCGCTGCGATCGACGTCAGCCTCGACGGGCTCGGGCAGCTCGGCACCGGCCCAACGCAGGAGGCGACGACCCTCTACGCGATCGGCCACTCCGCGCAGCTCGACCTCACCTGGGACCTGACCTATCCCGAGCATCCCGTCCTCGTGCGCGCCGCCATCGTCGAGCGCGAGTGACCGCGAGCCGCGCCGCGACCCCCTGCGCGCCCGCCAGTTGTGCGCCGCGGTTCGTGAGATCCCGAGGTTGGTCAGGAACGCCGCGTCGGTCGCGACCCTGAGCGCCTTGCATGTCTTGCCTTTCCGCATCCCCTCGAGCGCGCGTCCCACCTCGTCGACCCGCCGCCGATCGTGCCGTGCCTCTCGATCTGCCGGACCAGCGCGTCGACCCGCTCCCTCGTTCGAGGCCTCTTCAACAGCGCGAATTCGAGCAAGGTCTCCGCCCTCTCGAGCCTCTACTTCATGGGCATATTCCTCGTTTTGTTCGCCGAAGCGAACACGGATCCCCGCCGCGCTGACCCCCTACCGATGAAGACCCGCCCCCCGCGCCGCACGCGATGGAGCCTCGCGTTCCGCGCGCTCACGGTCTGGACGGTGTGCTCGCGCGCGCGCGGAGGCGGCATGAGGAGGGAGGGTACCGGAGCCTCGGCGAGCCCGCAGCGGCTGCTCACCCCGTGGCGAGCAGGGCGTCCACGCACGCGTCGACGTCGGGTACTTCGCCCACCACTCGGGCGTCAGCGACTCCTCGCTCACCGAGGTTCCCGCGGAGACGTGGGCAAGCCTCAGCACGGCCACCGGATCGCGAGGCAACGACGGCCGCGCGGGCAGCGCGAGCACGGGCCTGCCGTCCGCGCTCGTGAACGAAAAATGCCCCTCGGTCTGCGTGACCGAATATCCGCCCTCGTGAACGAGCCTATGGTGGAAGGGGCACAGCAACACGAGGTTGCGCATCGCGGTCTCACCGCCGTGCAGCCAGTGCTCGATGTGATGGGCGTCGAGCCAGGCGCGATGCGCGCACCCGGGAAAGCGACAGCACGCATCCCTCGCCACGAGCGCGCGACGAAGCGCAGGCGTCACCGTTCTCCGCTTGCGGCCCACGTCGATCGGCAGACCTGCGCCGTCCACCGCGACGGCGTGGGTCACGCAGTCGCACGCCACGCGTCGCAGGGTCTCCGCAGGAACGCGACGGCCGTCGTCGAGCACGGCCGCCATCGCACCGATGCCCTCCGCGAGCAGCTCCTCGCGCACGTGCACCACGACCTCGGCGCTCGGCCGGGCCTTCTGCGCGTCCAGGTCGAACGAGCGCGCTACCTGCACCAGCGCGTCTGCGTGTGGCGTGGTCGCAGTGGCGCGTGCGCGCTCGATCGCCTGCCACACGATCGCCGCCTCATCCGGATGCAGCTGCGCGTCGATGCGAACCATGCCATGCTCGCCCTGTCGTTGACGCACCCAGCGCGCCTCCACGTCTCTCGCGGCTGCGTTCTCCGCGTCGACGGAGCGCAGCCCTCGGCAGATCTGCTCGAGGTGAGCCGCCGTGGTCTGGAGGGCCATGTCGAGCAGCAGCGCCTCGTTCTCCTTCGTCGCCACGCGGGTGAGCGCGCGCACCTTCGAGTACGAGAGCTTCGCGGTCGCAAACGCCGCGTCGACGGACGGGAGAGACCCGAGGGCACGTGCGACGCGGAGCTTCTCGCGTGCAGCCCCAGGAGCGAGCGCGAGCCGCCAGCCCAGCCAGTGCGCGAACGACGCCGCGCCGCGGTCGCACCAGAAGCCCGTGGGCTCGAGCGTGCGGAGAATGGTCAGCTGTCGATGCGTCGCGACCTCCACGTGGGCAGTCAGGTCCGCGAGCTCGGTCTCGAGAGAGTCGATGTCGATTGTCATGCATCGATGACGATGGAGCCATGGTGGACTGACGCTGAGCGGCGATTGATGACCAGAAAGTACGACAGCGGCCCTCCAGCATCGGTCCCAAGGACGAGCCGGAGCTCCAAGAGCGGAACCAAGGTTGACTCGGGGTGCGCGAATCGCCGACAGTGGTCGAACTGCTGAGCAGCTCCAGTCGGATGGACGGCGGTTGGGCGTTGGGCAGACGACATGGAGCGTCCACATGGGTGACCGAGCGAGCTGTCCCGTCACCTTTTCGGCGGATGAATGTGAACGAATCGAGAGTCTCGGGCCTCGATCCGCAGGCGCCAACGCGGACCGACCGGCGCGAATCAGGCTGCCCTCCTTTCGGCGCTGACAGACTCGCTCCGAGCGCGGCGGGAACGCGACGGGCTTACAGGGGCACTGACGCTGCACCATTTGGCCAGCGGCCGCTTCTTCGAATCGCGCGTCACGCTCGAGGGCGATCGGCACGATCCGCGGATGGATCCGACGCCTGAGCCGACGAGGGTTGTGAATCTCGGCGCGGTCCGCCAACGTGCATTTCCATTCGCTGGTGCTCGACGGTGTGTTCGACGAGGGCGGCGCGCTCACGCCGATCAACGCCCCGACGCTCGACGAGATGACGCTCACGACGACCATCGCCACGCGCATCGCGCATGTGCGAGCGCCGCGCGCAGGGCGAGGACCATCACGAAGAGCTCGCCCTGCTCCGCGCCCTCTCCCGCTCGGCGCGGCGAGACGGCGCGAGCACGCACGGACCTGAGAGGGAACCACGGCGGACGCGCGCTTCGCGAGTGGCGAGACGAAGCCCGGGTGAGCGGCGATGGGCGTGGACCGTCCGAGGTCGTGCGCGTCAGCCTCCGGTCACTTCCATCGCTGCACTTCGCTCGGACACACGTCCGTCCGCGTCGACCCACGCGCCGGCCGCCGCCGCCAGGGGTCAGACCCCTGTAGGTACCGCTGCGGCCCCCTGCAGGTACCGCTGCGCGCCGGGGTCAGACCCCTCGCGGTCCGCTGGCCCGGACCCCTCGCGGTCCGCTGGCCCACGCCGTGCTCTGCACGCACGCATGACTCGGCCCGTCGTCATTGCCGCGGTGCTCGCATCGCTCGTGTGGCTCTCCGGCTGCGCTTCCGTGTGCGCCCAGACACTTGCTCGTGTGCCCGAGGACGACGCCGGGTGGGAGGCCGATGACGTTCCGGACACCGCTACCTGCGCGGACTCGCTTCGCGCCGAGCTTCCCGCGCTCCCGGTCGAGGCGGAGGGCTCGGATGCAGTCGTCGACTGCGCTCGCATCGCGGGCGTGGCGGTCGCGGCGCGCTACGACTGGATCGCCCTCGAGGACCACACCGAGAGCGACGTGCGCATCGTCACCGCGGCGGGCGAGCTCTCCGTACCGATCGATCGGCTCCGCTCGGACGCCTTCTTCGAGGAGGCCGACGTCGTGGTCGAGGCGCTCCGCGGCGCGCCCCACGTCGCGCTCGTCCGCATCGTGCTGCGGAGCGGTGGCCACTACGCCGAGCGAGACGAGATCATGATCGTCGTCCATCTCGGAGGCCCGCCTCGCCTCCTCTGGGTCGGCCATGGCTCGGCGGAGAGCCGGCTCGCGGACGGTCGATGCGTCGAGCGACGCGTCGTCACGGTGAAGGAACGCGGCGGCACGCTTCAGATCCGCAGCCGGGTCTCGCACCGCACGAGGCCTCTCGACGACGGCGACGAGATGTACGCAGAGCTCGTCCGGGAGTGCCGCTCGCCCACGCGCGTGAGGGCCGACGTGCCGACGATCGCGGTCCGACCCCCGTAGTACCGGCGCTGCGCGCCGATACGAACGAGGCCGGCCGGGCGCTTCCACGGTGTCGGTCATGCGCCGCACGATCTCGTCGAACTCCGGCGTCGGCGCGACCTCGATCTGCACGCCCTTCACGACCGCATCGAGGCGCTTCGCGAGCGCTCGCGTAGCAACGAGGATGCGCTTCGGCCGGCCGGGCGTGCCAGACATCGGCTGGACGACCGCGCTCTCGAAGCTCTCGCGCACCTCGTCGTCGGTAGGGTCGGGGCCGTCGAACACGAGCGCACCGACGACGCCGTCCTCGGAGAGCCACATCATCGCCGACGGCCGGCCGGCCGGCTTCCCGCTCGGATGAAACCCTATCACCGGTCGCTTCACCCGCCGCGTCGCTCCCGTACGACACGCCACGGAACCAGATCGCCATCGAACTGTGGAGGGCCGAGCTTCGCCGCGAGCTCGCTGCTTCCCGTGCGAGCGGCCGCCGCCTCATGCCTCTGGTCGTCGAAGACGGTGAACACGACCCTGCGCGCCGTGAAGTCGTCGCCCTCGCGATACGCGGCCCGTAGATCCTCGTCGAGCTCGGCCTCGGCACGTGCGAGCTGCGCATCGAGCTCGTTCGGCTCGACGACATCGACCACGTGCTCGCCGATCGCGGTGTACCCGTCGGGCTCGTCGCGGACGAAGACGTGCCCGATCGTTCCGTGCTCGCCGACGCATCGGACGGCCCGCGTGTAGCCGGCCGCGCCGAGCACCTCGGGAACGATCGGGAGAGCACCGAGCGGAACGAGGACGGCGGGCACGTTCGCGGGGACCGCCCTCGGCCACGGGAACTTCAGGGCTCGGCCCGGGATGCTGATGTGAATCGTCCCCGTCGAGATCGTCGTCGACTCCCCGTCGGCGCTCGTCTTGGTGCTCGGTGGTCCATCGGCGGCGGCCGCTCGGCCACATGAGCATCGTCGGTCAGCGTCGTGCCAGGCGGCCTCGGCTTCTTGGCGAAGGCCGCATGCGTGAAGTTCTCGAGCGCGTCGTCGAGCGTCGTGCCCCATGCGACCGCTCGGCCCTCGAGCCCGTCGGCCGCGGCCCAGCGCGCCTCCCCGGGGATCTCGCCAGTGAACAACGCCGTGCGCAGGCCGGAGCACGCGACGCGCACGATCTCCTCGATGGGCATGGGCACCGGGACCGGCAGATGGACGCGCCATGCCACGCGGTGCTCGAGCTCGCCGTCGACGAGGAGCGCCGCGAGCTGCTCGGCGGTGTGACCCGCGGGATCGAGCCCGGGCCGCGCAAGCATCGACAGCGGCGGAGGCGACGGAGGACGCGCGAGGGTGTCGAGGTGGTAGGGCGCGGTCGCGGCGCGGCGCAGCCACGTGAACATGTCCCCACCGGCCTCCTTGCCGTTCGCACGAACGCCATGCTCGTCGTACTCGACGGTGAACGAGCCGTGCGCCTCGCCCAGCGTGATCGCGCCGCCGCACATCTCGGGGCCGCGAGGGACGAGCTGGGGACGAAGCTCGGTGGCGGGCGCCCAGGGCGGATCGCCGGGCTGCCAGCCATCGGGAGCTTCCTCCGGCAGGACCGCGTCCTTGTTCACGAGGGTCATGACCGTCTGTGCCCCCTGGGCCGCTCCACGTGTGAGGCGTACGAGCGGCGCACCGATCACGAGGCGTGGGTCGTCGCTCGCTCGGAGGTGCACGCGCACGTCCTCGGGGGCGCAAGTGTCGTCTACGACGGCACGATCTCCGAGCAGCGCGACGACTGCGTCGAAGAACTGCTTCGCGTGGAGGCGCGTCGGGAGCGTCCGGCGGATCGCGCGTCGGCAGTCGGCGATGGAGAGGATGGAGTACGGCACGACTCCGTCGCGATGCTCGAGGTGCTCGTACCTCTCGGGGAGCTTGGCCATGCGGGCGCGGCTGCGCTCTCTCAGCTCGTGACGCGGTCGTCGAAGTCCACGCTGATGGGACAGTGATCGCTCCCCTGGACGTGCGAGTGGATCGCGGCGGCCCGCAGGAACGGCATCGCGCCCGGTGACACCAGCGCGAGGTCGATCCGCCAGCCGACGTTCCGCTCACGCACGCCGAAGCGCTGGCTCCACCACGAGTAGTGGCCCGGCCCCTTCTCGAAGTGGCGGAACGAATCGACCCAACCGGACGAGAGCCAGCGCGCGAGCTCCTTCCGCTCCTCCGGCAGGAAGCCGCTCGTCTTCACGTTCTCCTTGGGGCGCGCGAGATCGATCTCCTCCGGCGCGGTGTTGAAGTCGCCGAGCACGACGATGCGTCCGCCTGTGTCCGCCCCGGCCTCGAGCGCGCGGAACAGCTTCCGGTAGAAGCGCAGCTTGTAGGGCACGCGCGAGTTGTCCCGGTCCTGTCCGCTGCCGTTCGGAAAGTACGCGTTCACGATCGTCAGCGCTCCGAGCCTGCCGATCTGCACGCGCCCTTCGCTGTCGAAGACCTTCGCACCGAGCGAGGTCACCATCCGATCGATGCCCCGCCGCGAGTAGAGGGCGACGCCGCTGTACCCAGCGCGCTCGGCCGCGACGAAGTGCGTCTGATAGCCGTTCGGCGAGTGGATCTCTTCGGGCAGCTGGTCCTTGCGCGCCCGGGTCTCCTGCACCGCGACCACGTCGGCGTCAGCGTCGCGCATGAAGTCGAAGAAGCCCTTGCCCGCGATCGAACGGAGCCCGTTCACGTTCCAGGAGACGATTCGCACGGTGGGAGGCTACCGCGCTTTCATCCCGAGAGTCGGGCCATCGCGGTGAGCATCCGCGTCATCGTCTCGAGCTCGCGCGCGCTCTCGCCGAGCCGATCGAGCCCACGCATGAGGCCCTGGCCACCGGTCGTGTGGCCGTAGAGACCGGTCAGGAGCAGCTCGGCCCGGGTCGGGAGCGCTGCCTTCAGCGCGAGGCTCTCCTCGAACGGGATGACGTCGTCCTCCCGACCGTGAACGAGCGTCACCGGGCACGCGACACCGCCGAGGTGGGCACGCGGATCGATCCACGCGAAGTGGTCGCCCGCTCGCTCGAGCGCTCGGTCCGCGATCGCCTCCACGCCGGGCTCGGCCCGCGTCGCGATGAGGAAGACCTCGCGCAGGCGCTCGGGCGCCTGGCTCGCGATGCGCTCGGCGATCGCGCGATGCATCGCGGGAACCTTGCTCTCTTCCCTGCCCCAGCTCGCGCGGCAGTAGTCGCGGAGGAGCGCCTCGAGGGTCGCGCGGTCGGACGCGTCGACGCCGTCGATGAACGGCAAGAGGTTCAGGATCACCACCGGCGCGTTCAACGGATCGTTCTTGCGCGTCCCTTGCCCGACGAGCGCGAACTGGAGCGAGCTGCGGAACGACGAGAAGCCGCCGAACACGACCACGCGCGAGATCTCCCCACTCCGCCGCGCCGCGAGCCGTAGCGTCGGCATGGAGCCGAACGAGATGCTGAAGATGCCCGGCTTGTTCTTCGGCCGCCCGGGCTGCGCCAGCAGGGCGTCGAACGCCGTCTCGGCATCGGACACGACGGAGGGCCGCACCATCATCTCGCCGTAGTCCGGAAGGAACGGCGCCATCACGAGATAGCCTGCGTGGGCCAGCACGCGCGAGAAGCGATCGAAGCGTGGGTCGGCCGGTCCTGCGAAGTGGAGCCCCGGCATCACGAGCACCGAGCCGTCCGGCGGGCGATCGCTCCGGCGATAGATCCAGGCGTCGAACTCGCGCGAGCCCTGGACCTTCACGGAGCTGCGCTCGATCCCGTCCGGGGAGTCGTCGCTCTTCGCCCACGGACCGAGCCACCGGCCGATCCGGGCCATGCGTCCTGGAAGGCTCATCGCTCGCGTCGGCGCTCCGTCGGACCCATCGAGCTGGAGCCTACACGCTTTCTCGTTCCTTCCGATCGACCTACCATGCGCTTCCCATGCCTAGCCCCGTCCCGCCGCCCACCAACGAGCTCATCCTCTCCTACGCCCCAGGGACGCCCGAACGCGCCGCCCTGAAGCAAGCCCTCGCCGCCATGGCGAACGATCGTGCCGAGATCCCCGTCGCCATCGGCGGCAAGCGGTTCACCACGGCCAAGACGATGAACGTCGTGATGCCGCACCGACACGCGCACGTCCTCGCCGTCGCCCACGAAGCCGGGCCGGACGAGGTCGCCGCGGCCATCGACGCTGCGATGCGCGTCGCGCCGGCATGGGCCGCCCTCTCGTTCGAGGAACGCGCAGCGATCTTCCTGCGCGCGGCCGATCTGATCGCCGGCCGCCATCGCCAGCGCGTCAACGCGGCCTGCATGCTCGGGCAGAGCAAGACGTCGTTTCAGTCCGACATCGACGCGGTCTGCGAGCTCGTCGACTTCTTCCGATTCAACGTCGCGTTTCTTCGCAGGCTCCACGATGAGCAGCCGCTCTCGCCGCCTGGCCAGTGGAACCGCAGCGAGCTCCGGCCGCTCGAGGGCTTCGTCCTCGCCATCACGCCGTTCAACTTCCTCTCGATCGCCGTGAACCTGCCGACGGCGCCGATCCTCTGCGGCAACGTCGCGCTCTGGAAGCCCTCGACGACGGGCCTGCTCGGCGCGCACGTCATGATGGAGATCCTGCGGGAAGCGGGCCTGCCCGACGGCGTCTTGAGCTTGTTGCCCGGAGAAGGAGCGCTTCAGGCGAACGTCGCGCTCGAGAGCGAGAACCTCGCGGGCATCCACTTCACGGGCAGCACGGCCGTGTTCAAGAAGCTGTGGAAGGGCGTCGCGTCGAACCTGGATCGCTATCGTTCTTTTCCGCGGCTGGTCGGCGAGACGGGAGGCAAGGACTTCATCCTGGCGCACCCGAGCGCCGACCCCACCATCCTCGCGACGGCCATCGTCCGCGGCGGCTTCGAGTACCAGGGGCAGAAGTGCTCGGCTGCGAGCCGTATCTACGTGCCTCGCTCGCTCTGGAGCGAAGTGTGCGAACGGGTCGTCGCCGACACGAAGTCCATCCGCGTCGGTGACGTCGCCGAGTTCCCCACATTCATGGGCGCCGTGATCGACGCGCGCGCGCACGCGCGGATCGTGGGCTACCAGGAGCTCGCGAACACGACGGCCAACGTCCTCGCCGGCGGCACCGCTTCGTCGGCGACGGGCTACTTCGTCGATCCGACCTTCGTCGAGGTCGACGATCCGAAGCATCGGCTCATGCAGGAGGAGATCTTCGGCCCGGTCGTGACGGCCTGGGTCTACGACGACGCGCGCTGGGACGAGGTGCTCTCCCTCGTCGACACCACCTCACCGTACGCGCTCACGGGCGCTGTGTTCTCGACCGATCGCATGGCCATCGCACAGGCGCACACGGCCCTCCGCCAGAGCGCGGGGAACTTCTACGTCAACGACAAGCCGACCGGCGCCGTCGTAGGTCAGCAGCCCTTCGGCGGCGCGCGCCAGAGCGGCACGAACGACAAGGCCGGCTCCGTCTACAACCTCTCGCGCTGGCTCAGCCCGCGTTCGATCAAGGAGACGTTCGCGGCTGCGCGCGACTTCCGCTACCCGTTCATGGGGGAGTGACAGCTGGAGTGTTCGCTCAGCCGCCCGCGGAGGAGAGCGCTCGCCGCGAGCACGGACCGGAGCGGGCGGCTGAGCGAGCCGATCATCAGCCCCTCACCGGCCGGGGCGCGGGCGAGCCTCTTCGGCGTCGACGGGCACGAGCAGGTACCAGCAGGCACCGTCGGCGTTCTCGCATCGCGCGTCTCCACCGTGCAGGCGCGCGAGATCGCGTGCGAGGCCCAGCGCGAGGCCGAGCGCGAGCGATCGGCCGGCCTTCCGCGGCAGGTCCGGATCGGGATCGAACGCGTGATTCACCTCCGCATCGGACAGCTCCCGCGACGGATCCACGACGTCGAAGCGGACCATCGCCCGGCCATCCAGAGCTACGGCGCGCGCGCGCAGGCGGAGCGCCTTCTTTCCCGAGCCCCTGAGCGCCTGGCGGACGAGGTTCTGGAGCGACTGTGCGATGCGCGCGCGATCGACGAAGAGCGGGGGAAGGCCTGGCTGGATCTCCGCCTCGAGCTCTCGCTCCGTCGTCTCGAGCAGCGGGCGGGCGCGCTGCGTGGTCAGGGTCAGGATCTCGACCGACGCCGTCCACTTGCGGTCGAGGAGGACGCGGCCCGCTTCGAGCCGCGACGAGTCTAGGATGTCCGTCAGAAGCAGGAGGAGCTCCTCCGCGGCGACGCGCACGAGCGAGACGTTCTCGCGCTGCGCGGGGGTCAGGGGGCCATCGGCGCCGTCCTCGAGGACCTGCGCGAACCCGATGATGGAGTTGAGCGGGCTGCGCAGCTCGTGGCCCATCGCCGCCATGAAGCGCGAGCGAACGTTCGACGACCGGCCCTCGGCCTGGTGCTCTTCGTCCTCACGCAGGATGCCGTCTGCGCGCGCCATGTCTCTGCGCCGAAAGCCATCGAGCGCTGCGCGCGCGTCCCGATCCCGTAGCTCCTGCATCTGCACCGTCTTCATCGGCCGGGTCCTGCCGACGTGGCCCAGCACCGCCTCCTGGTCCTGGCGGGCGCGGTCGATCTCCGCGCGATGGGCCCTCTGCGCATAGATCGCGAGCGGCGCGAGCACGATGCAGAAAGGGAAGGGTGTCGTCGCGATCAGCGACAGGGCGCCGAGGGTGAGCCCGACCGAAGCGTCCTCGCGTGCAAGGGCGCCGAGCGCGAGCGCGCACAGGACCAGGGCGACGACGAGCTGGAGGGCGATCACGACGCTCATGGCGTGGGCTCCCCCTGCACGGGCATCACGAAGTGGAACGTCGAGCCCTTTCCGACCTCGCTCTCCACCTCGATGCGTCCCGCGTGGAAGAGCGCCATCTCCCTCGCGATCGCGAGACCGAGGCCCCAGCCCTCGTTCCGCCGTCGGCCTCGGGTCTCGATCTCCGCGCTCGTCTCGATGCGCTCGTGATCGGTGAAGATGCGATCGAGATCCGCCTTCGCGATCCCGCGTCCCGTGTCCTTCACCGAGAATCGGAGGTCGTCTCCGTCGCGCCGCACCGAGATCTCGATCTCGCCGCGCTGGGTGTACTTCACGGCGTTCGCGCCGAGGTTCCAGAGGATCTGACGGAGGCGTCGCGCGTCCCCGATCGGGGAAGGCAGCGCGGGCTCGAGCACGATCCGCAGCGTCATCGGTCGTCCCCGCAGCTGAGCCTCCAGACCGCGGCCGATCTCCCGGACCAGGGGCTCGATCTCGACGCGCTCGAGCGGCATGGTCTCGACGCTCCGCCGAGCCGACGTGTCGATGACCTCCTCGACGAGCGCACGGAGGTGCGCGCCGGCCCCGTGGATGGCCGTCACGTCTTCGCGCTGCACGATGTTGAGCGGCCCGTCGATCTCTTCGAGGAGGACCTGGGTGAACCCGAGGATCGCGTTCAGCGGCGTGCGGAGCTCGTGGCTGACCGCCGCGATGAACGCCTCCCGCACACGGTGCCGGCCTTCGATGCGCTGGCTCGCCTCGCGCCGTTCCCGGACCGCTCGCTCTTCCTCGGCGGCGAGCCGCGCGGTCGCACGCTCGATCGCGACCATCGTCGCCGAGGGCAGGCGCGCGCGCCGAACGATCATCGCCGAGAGCACGACGATCAGGAGCGCGAGCGTGACGAGCCTGGCCGCGAGCACGCCGTCGAGCGGGAGGAACCACATCGACGCGAGCGCAACGCACGCCGTTCCCCCGAGCATCGATGCGGCGATGCGGGCGTTCATCTCCGCCCAGAGGGCTAGCCTTCGATGCCGGCGACGTCGAGGATCCGCGTGAACAGCCGCTCGCGGCCCTCTCGCGTCTCGGCGCTCGCGCCGATCGCTCGGACGCCTGCGTCTCGGCCGATCCGCACCAACGTCGACTCGATCTCGCTCTTCTTGAGCTTGTCGATCTTCGTCGCCACGAGGATCGACGTGCGACCGATGTGCGCCAGGTAGTCGAGCAGCTGCTTGTCGTCGTCCTCGATGCCACGCCGAGCATCGACGATGACGACGACGCCGCGGAGCGCGACCCGGGCTTCGAGGAACTCCTCGATCATCGGGCCCCAGCTCTTGCGCTCGGTCTTGCTGCGCTTGGCGAAGCCGTAGCCGGGGAGATCGACCAGATCGAGCGTGGCGGTCGCGATCTCCGTCAGCCTCAGCTCGAGGCGGAAGAGCGAGATGCCTCGCGTCGCGCCAGGCGTGCTGCTCGTGCGAACCAGCTTCCGCCGCTCGACGATGCAGTTGATGAGGCTCGACTTCCCGACGTTCGACCGCCCGGCGAACGCGATCTCCGCGAACTCGGGCGGCGGCAGACCGTCCGCGCTCGTGGCCGTCGCGAGGTAGCGCGCGTCGAGGATCTTCATCGCGAGCTGCCCACGGAAGCGTCGCGCACGCTTCCCGTGAGGGCCGAGCTCACATGCACTCGATGTTCAGCGTGAAGCCGCGGAGAGTGCCGGAGTCCGCACCGACGGTGTCCTCGATCGAGAGCGTCCACCTTCCCTGCGCGAGGTGCCCGCGCGCGCGTCGCACCGAGTGCGTGCGGAAGGGGCTCCGGCCGGAGTGACGCTGCAGCGAGAACGCTTCGCCATCGGGCGCGCGGATGCCCACGAGGAGGTCGTGGTTGTAGGTGTGCGAGCCATCGATGTCGACGCGGAGCGTGCGGATGATGCAGGGCTGAGAGACCACCGCGACGCTCGTCGTCGTGTGGTAGTCGAAGATCGGCCCGCCGGGCGGCCCGTGCGCCACCAGCACTCCTCCACCGGAGGTCGTGGGCGGCGTGCCGGGGATCGTCGGCGTCGTGGGGGTCAGCGAGGCCAGCACCGCGTTGAGCGAGATCGTGTTGTTCACCGGGCTGGCGGCGATGGTCGTCGCCTCGAACCCCGGAAGCTGGAACGTGAACTGGAAGGTCTGCGGCGCCTCACCCGGCGCCGGCGCGGGCACGGGGACCTGCGTCGTGAACGGCGTGCTCCCCAGCATCTGGCCACCGCCCGTGACGGTCGCTCCCGGCGGGACGCTGGCGGCCGAGACCGTCACCATCATCTGTCCGGGGGGGACGACGGGGGGAACCAGCGGAGGCGTCGGGGTCGTGACCGGGCCCGTCGCCGTGGTCGGCGGCGGCGGCGTCGTTCCGCTTCCGCCGCTGCACGCAGACGTGCCGAGACCACAAGCGAGAGCGAGGAGGACGAGACTGATCGGAGTTACGCGCATGGCCGCCGGGGGGTGTAGCAAACCGCGAGGATCCGCGAAAGCCGCTGCGTGTACGAGTCCCCGATCGGCGATCTTCCCCGACTTCCTCACGCGGGCTCCACCGTGACCACCGTCTTGACGGAGCTCGCGATGAAGCAGCCCCGGTGCGCTTGATCGTGCAGCGCCTGGAGCGCCTCCGGGCTGGGCGGCTCGGCCGAGAACACGACGCGAGGCCGTAGCGTGACTCGCGTCACGAACATCGGCGCCCCCTCGGGGCGCTCGAGCATGCCGACGGCAGCGTCCTCATAGCGATCGACACCGATCTTCTTCCGCGCGCAGATCGCCAGGAACGTCAGCATGTGACAGCTCGAGAGCGCAGCGACGAAGAGCTCTTCCGGGTTCGTCAGGGCCGGGTCGCCGTGGAACTCGTGGGCGGCGGATGCGAGGAACGACATCCCCGCGCCCGTCGTGACCCGATGCTCGCGCGCGTACGTCTCGGCCTCGAAGGCCCGCTCGCCGCGCTCCCAGACGAGGCTCGATCGATGCTCCGACATGACGCGGCCCCTAGGCCCCGAGCGCTGAGCTCGCAAGGCGTACCGCTCTATCGGGGAGGCTCGCTGCGGCGCCGTAGACGCGCCCGCGTGCGCCCGGGGCCACACCCGAGCCTTCGATCAGGCCCGAAACGCGCTCTCGGGGCCGGCACGGGTCTCGCTGAAGAGGTGGAACGAAAAGTTGCGTCCCACCGGGCGCTGAACAAAAGTGGAGGTAGTCGTGCATCGCTCCCACATCGTCCTCTCAGCTCTGATCGCGCTCGCCCTGTGCGGCATCGGGTGCGGCACGGCCGACGCGGGACGGTCCCCCTCGACGACCCCGAGCGCGACGTCGGACGAGCCGAACGACAGCAGCCACGTGGGCCACGCCCCGCCGTCCACGCCGCGGCAGGACGAGGTCGTCGACGCACGACCTCCGCCGATGCATCAGCCCGTTCCGCTCTACGAGAACGGCGCGATCGCCCGTCAGATCGACGCCGGCGGCGCGCGCGCCGACCGCTTCGTCGTGGTCGATCTCGGCGAGGCCTGGACGCCCTATCTGTTCACGGAGCGCGGGAGCCCGGAAGAGCCGATCGTCCAGAACGACTATCGTGAGATCTACCTCGCCCTCGCGCGCGGCGAGTTCCCGGACAATCATCATGGCGATCGCGCGCGTGACGACCAGTTCCTCGAGCCCTTCGGCATTCCTCCGACGCTCGGACTGCTGCGCACGCGCTTCACGCACTCTTCGGGCCTCGCCTGCGCGCGGGCGCTCGAGGTGTCGGCGCTGAACGAGTTCACGGGGCAGCTCTCGTACGAGAGCCGCGATGCGGGCCGGACCTTTGCGCGCCAGTACCACACGCTCGATCACATGGTCCGCGGATGGATGGCCGATCAGGGGGTGACGGATCCGGCGGCGGTCGACGGCGCGCGCTTGCCCGATCGGGATCAGCGTCGCCTCGCCGACTACTTTCGCATCGCCCCGCGCTTCGCGGTGATCCGCGAGGTCCAGGCGCGCCTCGAGTGCGAGGGTTATTTCGAGGGCTTCGGTGAGCACGTCGACGGTGGGTTCGACTGGCCCACGCACGAGGCGCTGGCCACGTTCGAGCGACGCCATCGCATCTACGGCTGGGGCATCATCGGGCGCGACACGCTCGACATGCTTCGGCGCACTCCGTTGGAGGGCGAGCAGGAGGCCGTCGTCCGCGTGCTCACGGAGCGCGTCATGCACGCTGCGGGCGTGATCGAGGACGGCAGCGTCCATTCGACGTTCCGTGGCTCGGACGGGCAGACGCACGACGTGCCCAACCTCGAGGGTCAGATCCGCGCGCAGGTGATCGAGGCCTTCGGACTGGGCACGCCGGAGTCCACGCGCGCCTTCCTCGAGAGCCTCGGCGACCTCCCGGTGGGGGCCGAGCATCTCGTCGCCCTCCACGCGCCCGACCTGCCCGAGTACTACGCGGCCGACATGGACTTCCACGTCGAGATCGACCGCGGCGACGTCTGGTACGACTTCCCGTACGGCGCGCACGGCGAGGAGCTGATGCAGCCGGTCGAGCGGCGCCCGCACACCACGATCATGGTGCGCTGGAACGGTCAGGACATACGGCTCGCGACCTACGGCACGACCATCGGCGGCTGGCGCAGCGAGCTGATCGATGGGCAGACGTACTGGCGATACAAGGACTCGCCGCCCGGGCCGGTCGTGTGGCACCAGATCGTGGCGGCTCCCGTGTGGCTGCCGCCCGAGTCGACGCCGGTTCGCGATCTGCTCGAGCGCTCGGGCGCGCGCGGCTCGCACGGCTGGGCGCCGGACTACCACGAGGTCGGGCCGAGCTACGCGTCGGCATACGGGCTCGTCGCCGCCTACCACATCCGCTACTTCGAGCGGACGGACGGCACGGTACGGCTCGGTGGCGACGAGGGCATCCGAAGCCACGGCTCGGTCGACTACACGAGCATCATGCGGCGCCACTCGCACGGCTGTCACCGGCTGCTCAACCACATCGCGGTGCGCCTGATGAGCTACGTGCTCGCCCACCGCCGTCACGAGCGCGTCGGCATCCAGGGCCTCGGCTTTCGCCGCGAGCTCGAGCGCGACGGGAACACGTGGACGATGGCGATCGATCGCGGGGGCTACGTGTTCTCGCTGGAGCGCCCGGTGCACGTCGAGGTGCTCGAGGGCCGCATCCGCGGAGAGCTTCAGCACCCGGTCACAGCGGCGTTGCCGCGCTACGACACGACGCGCGGCGCGTACGTGCAGATCACCGAAGGGATCGCCGAGGGCGTGCCCGTGACGGTGAGCCGGCTGGGCGTCGTCACTCCGATCCCCGGCGGCTGGCCCGCGATCGAGGCGGCGCGGATGGCTCTGGACGGGGGCGTTCCGCAGGCTCAGTAGGCGGAGCGTGCGGCGGGCGGACGCGAAACAGGCCCGCCAGCTCTCGCCGACGGGCCCGAACTGCGCAGCGAGCCGATCAGATCAACACGAGCAGCTGGCGCCGGAGCCCGTCAGCTGGATCTCGCAGGGCGCGAGGCACTCCGTGTCGAGACGATAGTCGAGCACCAGATCGGCTCGGCAGTCCGCAGAGGGGGCCGCCGGCATGACCGAGCGCATCGCGGAGCCGCACGAGGCGAGCCCGCGCCACGTCTCGGTGTACGTCACCGAGAAGTGCGTGCCGTCTGCGGAGACGACCGTGTAGCTGCGATCGAGGTTGGCGTCCGTGCACGCGGGCAGTGCCTCGGTCCGCTCGTCGTGGAAGCCGGTGCTGCGCGACAGCGAGACGCGCATGGAAGCCTCCGCGCCGAGGTCCGGCACCGAGAGGTTCAGCACGTCGTCGATCGACACCACGCCGACGACGCCCATCGCGCCGGTCATGCGCAGCGGACTGCACGCGTCGGCGTCGCCCGTCACGGTCAGGTCGTAGATCCCGCTCCCGACGTCGACCGTCTGATGGGCGCTCGTGCACCCGGCCAGGGCGAGAACGAGCGAGGACAGAACCAGGACACCACGTGCCTTCGACATCGCGAGCACCTCCGAGCCATCGCGATAACTGGCCCGGGGATCCGGCGTCAAAGAAACGGCTGGTCCGGGCGAGCCGAGTCGTTCGCTCGCGCCCACGCTGAGCGGCTCCCGTCCGTGCTCGGAGCGAGCACTCCCGTCCGCGGCCCGCTCTCGGAGCACTCCTGCCGGCCGTGACATTTCTCAGAGCGCTCGAGACCGTGAGCGGTCCGCGCCGCGCACGCGCGTAGACTGCCCCCCGATGAAGCTCGCAAGCCTGCGGCACGGCCGCGACGGACGCCTGATCGTGGTCTCGCCCGACGGAGACCGATTCGCCATCGCGACCGGGATCGCCGACACGATGCAGTCCGCGATGGACGGCTGGCTCCGCGTCGAGCCGCTCCTGCGCCAGCTCTCCCTCGATCTGGCCTCGGGCCTGGTCCCCGGCGAAGCCCTCGACCCGGATCAGCTCGCCGCGCCCCTGCCGCGCGCCTTCGAGTGGGTCGACGGCTCGGCGTACATCAACCACATCGTCCTCGTTCGGAAGGCGCGTCACGCCGAGCCACCGAAGACGCTGCGCACCGAGCCTCTCGTCTACCAGGGCGGCACCAGCGAGATGATGGGCGCGAGGGACACGATCCGCCTCGCCGACCCGTCGTGGGGATGTGACTTCGAGTCGGAGGTCGCCGTCATCCTCGGCGATGTTCCGCAAGGCACGACGAAGGAAGACGCAGCCCGGTACGTGCGGCTCGTCTGCCTCGTGAACGACGTCACGCTGCGCAACCTCGTCCCCGGCGAGCTCGAGAAGGGCTTCGGCTTCTTCCAGAGCAAGCCCGCCACCGCGTTCTCGCCCTTCGCAGTCACGCCGGACGAGCTCGGAGGCGCCTGGAAAGACGGCCGCGTTCATCTCCCCCTCCGCACCACGCTCACGCGCGCTGGCGAGGCGCCCACGCTCGCCGGGGATCCGGAAGCGGGCCCAGAGATGTACTTCTCCTTTTTCGATCTCGTTCAGCACATCGCGAAGACCCGCAGCTTCGTCGCGGGGACCATCGTCGGGAGCGGGACGGTCTCGAACGAGGATCTGGCGCGCGGCGTCTCGTGCCTCGCCGAGCGACGCATGCGCGAGACGATCGAGACCGGCAAGCCGTCGACGCCCTTCCTCGCGCACGGAGACCGCGTCCAGATCGAGATGCGCGACGCAGCGGGCAAGAGCCTCTTCGGGCTCATCGATCAGACCGTCGTTCCTCTCGCCGCCACGCCCACCCACGGAGCCCAGCGATGACCCTTCGCCTCTTCAGCTACTTCCGCAGCTCGGCGAGCTATCGCGTCCGTATCGCGCTCGCCGTGAAGGGTCTTCCGTACGAGTACGTCGCGGTGCACCTCATGAAGGGCCACCAGAAGGAGGACGCGCATCACGCGCGGAATCCCCTCGAGCAGATCCCGGCGCTCGAGCTCGAGATCGAAGGCAAGACGCACGTGGTCGCACAGTCGCTCGCGATCCTCGAGCTCCTCGAGGAGCTGCACCCGAGCCCGGCGCTGCTCCCGAAGGATCTCTTCCTGAGGTGTCGCGCGCGTGAGCTCGCCGAGCTCGTCAACGCGGGCATCCAGCCGCACCAGAACCTCACGACGATGGGGCGCCTCGACGCGCTCGAGAAGGGCGCGGGCCGGAAGTCCGCGATTCACTACAACGAGGTCGGCCTCACCACCTTCGAAGAACGCGTGAAGGAGACGGCAGGCCTCTACGCGATCGGCGACTCGCCCAGCTTCGCCGACGTCTGCCTCGTCCCGCAGATGTACTCGGCGCGTCGATTCGACATCGACGTCGCGTCTCGATACCCGACCCTCACACGCATCGACCACGCTCTGAACGAGCTCCCCGGGTTCGCCGCAGCGCATCCCGACAGGCAGCCCGACGCCGCCGCCTGAGCCGTCGACGAGAGATTCACGCATCTGATGAGAGCAGGAGAGAAGCCCATGTCCAACGTCGAATCGCTCGGCATCAAGCGCCTCGAGGCGCTCCACTACTACGTTCACGATCTCGAGCGGAGCCGCAGCTTCTACACGAAGAAGTTCGACTTCGCGGAGGTCGCACAGAGCGACGCCGCGCTCACGAACGCAGGCCGCCAGCGCTCCGCCGTGTTCGAGGCCGACGGCGTCCGCATCATCGTCAGCGAGCCGATCCGCGGGGGCGAGGCCCAGGGCGGCCGCGCCGAGCGCTGGCTCCGCAAGCACCCGGACGGCGTGGGATCGCTCGTCTTCGAGGTCGAGGACATCGACCACACGTTCGCGCTCCTCGACAAGCGAAGGGGAACGCCGATCACCGACGTCGTCGACACCAGGGACGATGAAGGCACCTACCGCACCTTCTCCATCACGACACCGTTCGGCGGCGCGACCTTTCGCTTCGTCGAGCGCGGCAACTACACCGGCCTCTATCCCGGGATGCGCCGCGTGGCGACGCCGACGGGCGGGAAGAACCGCTTCGGCTTCACGCACATCGATCACGTCACGACGAACTTCGAGACGATGGCGCCAGCGCTGCTCTGGATGGAGCACGTGATGGGCTTCGAGCGGTTCTGGGGCATCGAGTTCCATACCGACGACGTCAACAAGGGTGATGGCGCCAAGAAGCACGATCCATCCAAGGGCTCCGGTCTCCGGTCGGCCGTCATGTGGGATCCGAAGTCTCACGTGAAGTTCGCGAACAACGAGCCTCTTCGCCCGCACTTCACGGCCTCTCAGATCAACATCTTCTACGAGGACCAGAAGGGCGACGGCATCCAGCACGCCGCCCTCGCGATCGGCGACATCCTCACGGCGGTGAAGGATCTTCGCGAGAACGGCGTGGAGTTCATGCCGACGCCGGCGAGCTACTACGAGATGCTGCCCGCGCGCCTCGAGCGCATCGGCGTGAACCAGATCGACGAGTCGATCCCGCAGCTGCAAGACCTGCAGATCCTCGTCGATGGAGAGAAGGAGCATCAGTACATGCTCCAGATCTTCCTGAAGGACTCTGCAGGTCTCTATCGCGAGAACGAGGCAGGCCCGTTCTTTTACGAGATCATCCAGCGCAAGGGCGACAAGGGCTTCGGCGGCGGCAACTTCCGCGCGCTCTTCGAGAGCATCGAGCGGCAGCAGACGGGCGAGCGCAGCTCGTGAGGGCGCGCTCGTGATCGAGCGGCTCGCGTACGGCGAGATCCCGAAGAAGCACCACATCCAGCTCCGGGGGCCCGACGGCGCCCTCCGGTGGGAGGAGTGCGTCACGCTCGGCGGCTTCGAGGACGCCTTCACCATCTGTTACCACCTTCACCGCCCCCACGAGCAGCGCTTCGCGGACGCCGCCCATGGCTGGACGATCCCGGAGAAGGCGCCGGCGGCGCACCTCGCCAAGCGGCACTTCAGGTCGCAGGACCTGAAGAAGGGCGGCGCGCCGATCGATGCCCGTATCCCTTTGATCTTCAACGAGGACGTCGTGCTCGGCGTGGTCCAGCCCGATCGAGACGACCCGGTCTATCTGGTCGACGGGGACGCGGACACGCTGTTCTTCATCCACGAGGGAAACGGAACGCTGCGGACGATGTTCGGCGACGTTCGCTTCGGGAAAGACGACTACGTCTTCGTCCCGCGCGGGCTGCTGCATCGCTTCCTGCTCGAGCCGGGAACGGACCAGTACTGGCTGAGCATCGAGTGCCACGGCGGGCTCCACGTTCCGCATCAGTTTCGCAATGGTCTCGGTCAGCTGCGGATGGATGCGCCGTATTGCCACCGCGACTTCGTGCGTCCCACGTTCGAGGGACCGCGCGATGAGGGCATTCGAGACATGGTCGTGAAGCGGCGCAATCGCTTTCACGGGTTCACCGTCCCTCACAGTCCGCTCGACGTCGTGGGTTGGGACGGCACGGTCTATCCGTGGGCGTTTCCGATCCTCGCGTTCCAGCCGCGCGTCAGCTCCGTGCACCTGCCGCCGACCTGGCACGGCACGTTCGCGGCGCGCGGCGCGCTCATCTGCTCGTTCGTCCCTCGCCTGACGGACTTCCATCCGGAGGCCATTCCCTGCCCGTACCCGCACTCGAGCGTGGACGTCGACGAGATCCTCTTCTACGTGCGCGGAAACTTCACGTCACGCCGCGGCGTCGGCCCCGGGAGCATCTCCTTCCATCCCTCGGGGATCCCGCACGGGCCGCATCCGGGCTCGTACGAGAAGAGCATTGGCCACACGCGCACGGACGAGCTCGCGGTGATGCTCGACTGCGCCAAGCCGCTCGATCCGACACCAGCAGCCCTCGGGATCGAGGACGCGGGCTATCAGGACAGCTTCATCGAGTAGCGCCCCAGCTCTTCCGAATCGAGTAGCGCCGCCGCTCTTCCTGTCAGCGCGTCACGCCGCTGCGCGGATAAGAGGTCACGGCCCGCCAGGCGAGCCCCTGCATCACGGGCACGGCCGCGGCGGGTGGGGTCGTGTACGTGCCATAGCCCTCATGGTCACCCGTCGTCGCCGTGAGCCCCACCGGACTGCGTCGATAGACGGTCGCGTACTGCACACACGCGATGAAGTACCAGCCCACGTCGTTCAGGTGGACGTCGTCGTGGAACACTTCGTCGATGGACGACAGGCCCGGGACGCGGCCGGCCGTGATCTCGTCGTACAGAAGCCCCATCGCCTGCCCAGCGGGGATCAACAGGATGTCTCGACCCTCGTAAGTGGCGTTGGCTCCGTCCGCGACGGACTCCCACAGAGGGAGGTCGGCGCCGATCTGCGCGCGCCACTCGGCGGCGCTCGACGTGTCGTTCCGGCTGTTCCAGGTCTCGTAGAGATAGACCTGCACGCCGGGGTTTCCCTGCCGCGCGAGCTCCGCATAGCGCGCGGCGTAGCCGACGCTGTCCGACCATCGGATCTGCGAAGCGAGGGGGATCGCCTCCGTCATCACGAACGCGTCGAACGGCGTCGTGGGCAAGACATCGCGCGCGATCGAGCCTTGCGCGCCCTCGGGGTGCATCCATTGCCACTGGAGGTTCGCTCCGATCCCGATCTGCACCTGATAGGTGTTCACGAGACCGGCGTCGTGCGCGAGATCCTCGACCATCGCAGGGACCTGATGGTTCTGGAGGCTGTGGCCGAGGTAGAAGACGCGCGCGGACGAGAGCGCAGGAGCCGCGCGTGGAGCGGGAGCCGCGCTGGAGGAAGGAGCGGGAGAAGGCGCGGCGGAACGCGCGGGCGAAGGCGCGGGCGAAGGC
>JBBSAT010000067.1:0-28822 GCA_038252025.1 Polyangiales bacterium
GACGCCGTCGATCTCCTCTGCCACGTCGTCGGCGTCGATGCGCTCGAGCGTGAGCGCTCGAGCCCGCGATTGCCACGTCGGGGTTCTGGCACTACATGCCGGCCCCCGTGGACGAGCCGCTGCCCGAGTCAACGTCCCTCATCGGCGCTCTCGAGCGTGCGAACGCGACCTTCGACGTCGCGCTCCGCGCCATGCGCGACCGACCGCGGACGGATCTGGCCGGCCTCCCGCCCGCGGCCGCCGCGCTCCTGCTCTCTCGGGCCGCCACCACCGACGCGCCCTTCGTCGTGGTCACCGCGGACACGGAGAGCGCGCGCCACATGGCCGCCGACCTCTCGTTCTTCCTCGGTGAGCACGAGGGCGTCGAGGACGGAGACGCGACCCGCTCGGTGCTCGTGTTCCCCGCGAGCGACACCACGCCCTTCGCCGACGTCGCGCCCGATCGCCGCGCCGCGATGGAGCGCCTCGCCACACTCTTTCACCTCGCGCACCAGCTGCCCTTCAGGTTCCTCGTCGTCCCCGCCGCCGGTCTCGCGCGACGCACTCCGCCCAAGGGCGAGCTCGCGCGCCGATCGCTCGTCATCCGCGCCGAGGAAGAGCTCGACCGCGACAAGCTCGTCCGCACGCTGAGCGAGGGCGGCTACCTGCGCGTGCCCGTCGTCGAGGACGCGGGGACGTTCGCGATCCGCGGCTCCATCATCGACATCTATCCGGCGCACGCGCGCTTTCCCGTGCGGATCGAGCTCGACGACTACCTCGTCCTCTCCATCAAGCACTTCGATCCCGAAGACCAGCGCACGCTCAAGACCACGAGCGAGATCACCGTGCACCCGGCGCGCGAAGCGCTGATGGGCCCGAGCGAGCTCGCGATGGCGCGCATGAAGGTCCGGGACCTCTGCGAGTCGATCGACCTCCCGACGCGGACCACGAAGCAGCTGCTCGACGACCTCGAGACGGGGCGCGCGCTGCTCGGGATCGAGGGGCTCCTCCCCGCGTTCTACGACGAGCTCGACTCGCTCTTCTCCTCGCTTCCGGAGCGCGCCCACATCGCGCTCGTCGACCCCTCGGCGGTGGCAGGCGCCCTCTGGGACGAGCTCGAGGCCGCGCGCGCCGACCGCGACGCGAAGGTCTCCGGGAAGGCGCCAGTCTTTCCGCTCGACGCGCTCTACCTCGACGATCACGAGCTCGCCGACTCGATCGAGGCGAGGCCGCTCGTGGTGCTGCATCGCATCGCGACGCTCGGCGCGGCCGCGGCCGAGGGTGCGTCGCCGCTCACGCGCCTCGAGACGGTGAGCGAGCCGGACGTACTCAGGCTCGGCGCGGACGACCACGCGCTCCTCGTCGCGACGCTCGGCCAGCAGCGCTCGGGCAAGGGCAAGGACGACGCGCTCGCGCCGCTCGCCGAGCGGACCCGCGAGTGGCTCGACGCAGGCATGCGCGTGGTGTTCGCCGCGCGGACGCGCACCCAGGCCGAGCGCCTCGGCTCGCTGCTCCGCGGCTACGAGCTCAAGCCCGCGGGCAAGGCCGAGCCCTTCACGGCCGCGATGCTCAGCGGGCGGGCGTCGGGCGCCGTCGAGATCGCGATCGGCTCGCTCACGAGCGGCTTCTCGCTCGCGACGCTCGGGCTCGTGGTCGTCACCGAGGAGGAGATCTTCGGGACGCGAGCGCACCGCCGCAAGGAGAAGAAGGCGAAGAAGGGCGGCACGGCCAAGCCCTTCCTCGAGGATCTGCGGGCGCTCATGCCGGGCGACTACGTCGTCCACGTCGATCACGGCATCGGCAAGTACCTGGGTCTCCAGAAGAAGGCGCTCGGGCAGTCGCAGCTCGAGATCATTCGCGGCGAAGCGCCGATGTTCGTCGAGGTGCTCGTCGTCGAGTACGCGGGCGGAGACCGCCTCTTCCTGCCCGTCACGCGCCTCCACCAGATCCAGAAGTACGGCGCCGCCGAGGGCGCCGCGCCGAAGATCGATCGCCTCGGCGGCACGACGTTCGCCAAGACGAAGGCGAAGGTCCGCAAGTACGTCCAGGAGATGGCGGACGAGCTGCTCCGCCTCTACGCGCAGCGCGCGGCGACGGTGCGGCCGCCCCTCGCGCCGGCAGACCGGACCTATGCCGAGTTCGAAGCCACGTTCCCGTTCGAGGAGACCGTCGACCAGCAGAAGGCGATCGAGGAGGTGCTCTCGGACCTCGAGGGCGAGCACCCGATGGACCGCATCGTCTGCGGCGACGTCGGCTTCGGAAAGACGGAGGTCGCCATCCGCGCGGCCTTCCGCGTCGCCATGGCCGGCAAGCAGGTCGCCGTGCTCTGCCCGACGACCGTGCTCGCGCAGCAGCACTTCCAGACGTTCTCCGCGCGGATGGCCCAGTACCCGCTGCGCATCGAGGTGCTCTCGCGCTTCGTGGACGCGAAGAAGGAGAGCGAGGTCCTCGCCGCGCTCAAGGAGGGCAAGGTCGACGTCGTGATCGGCACGCACCGCCTGCTGAGCAAGGACATCCACTTCAAGGATCTCGGTCTGCTCGTCGTCGACGAAGAGCAGCGCTTCGGCGTCACGCACAAGGAGCGCGTCAAGAAGCTCCGGACCGAGGTCGACGTCCTCACGCTCACCGCGACGCCCATCCCGCGCACGCTCCAGCTCGCGGTCGGCGGCCTGCGCGACCTCTCGCTCATCGCGACGCCGCCCGCGGATCGACGCGCCGTCCGCACCTTCGTCACGCGCTGGGACGATCACCTGCTGAAGGAGGCCCTGCAGCGCGAGCTCGCGCGCGGCGGTCAGGCGTTCTTCGTCTACAACCGGATCGAAGGGCTCTACGAGCGCGCGGCGAAGCTGCAGGCGCTGCTCCCCGACGTGCGCTTCGCCGTCGCGCACGGTCAGATGGGTGAGAACGCCCTCGAGACGACGATGGTCGACTTCGTCGCGGGCAAGTACGACGTGCTCTGCGCGACGGCGATCATCGAGAGCGGACTCGACATCCCGCGCGCCAACACGATCCTGATCGATCGCGCCGACAGCTTCGGCCTCGCGCAGCTCTATCAGCTGCGTGGCCGCGTCGGCCGCTCGCGTGAGCGCGCGTACTGCTACCTCATCACGCCGCCGCCCACCGCGCTGACGGAGGACGCGCGCGCGCGCATCGAGGCGCTCGAGCGCTTCAGCGAGCTCGGCGCGGGCTTCCAGGTCGCCTCGCTCGACATGGAGCTCCGCGGCGCGGGCGACGTGCTGGGCGCCGAGCAGAGCGGCACGGTCGCGTCGGTCGGCTTCGACCTCTTCCTGCACATGCTCCAGGACGCCGTGGCGGAGCTACGCGGCCAGCCGGTCGAGCGCGACGTGGACACCGAGCTGAACCTCGACGCGCCGCTCTATCTCCCCGAGGAGTACGTCGACGACGTGGGCCTGCGCCTCTCGTTCTACAAGCGCTTCTCGAGCGCCGACGACGTGAGCGACGTGCAGGAGATCGCGGCCGAGCTCGAGGATCGCTTCGGGCCTCCGCCGCCCGCGGCGATGGTCTTCGTGCGCGCGATGCGCTTGAAGCCGGAGCTCCGCGCCTATCGCGCGCTGGGCTGCGAGGCGAGCCGCGAGCGCGTCACACTCCACCTCCGCGAGGACACGCCGCTCGATCCCGCCAAGGTGATGGCGAAGGTCGCGATGAAGAACAGCCCGTGGAAGCTGACGCCCGACATGAAGCTCACGCGGCGCTTCCCCGCGGAGCTCCATGGCGAGGCGCTCGACCGAGTCGAGCAGCTCGTGAGGGAGCTCGCCGAGCTGCGAAGAGAGGTCTGATCAGACGGCTTCGCGGGGTCGGTCTGGACGGCGCTCGGGCCGCTCCGAAGGCGGAAAGATCGCGATCAGCTGCCGCGCGGTCGCGAGCGGGTGCCCGTCTCTCGACCAGAGCACCGCCGTCTCGTCCGCGAGCCCCGACGACACGTGACGCGCGTACGCCTCGTAGAAGAGCCACGGCCGCGCGTCTTCGCTCGGGTGCGGGAGCGGCGCGAAGAAGTGGTACCCGATCTCGATCGACGCCACCGGGCACCAGCCGGGAGACCGCGCCACCGCGGCAGGGGGCCACGCGTCGAGCAGCGCGCACGCGAGCGGCGCGTCGATCGGCACACCATCCTCCTCGATCCGGCACCAGCCCCCGACGCGCGCTTCGCTCCCGCCCGAGAAGGGCACCGGACCGAGGCACTGCCGGAAGGCGAACGCTCGGGTGAAGGCAGGCACGTAGTGCTCCTCTGGGCCGTCGGGGACCTCCTCCGGCGGCGGCACCGTCGGCATCGCGAGCGTGTCGAACGCGAGCGTGCTCGGTCGCCTCCGGGCGACGGTGGCCAGCGCCGTGGAGAGCGTGACGCCGTCGCGCTCGAGGCTCGCGCGGAGCGTCGAGACGTTCCGCCCGGTCCGCACGATCTCGGTCCGCACGATCGCCGGCCCTGGGGTAGATGGCGCACAGAACGACACGGTCAGCGTGACGAGGCTCTGGTCGCGGGGCGCGTCGGCCTGAACCGCGCGGGCGAGGATCGCGGCGACCAGCCCGCCGTGCGCGCCGGGGCCCTGCGCCCACGTCGCGTCGATCTCGCCGCGACGCTCGCCCGCCACCGCGAGGCCGAACGAGCTCAGCTCCGCGAACGACATCGGCTCCCTCCACGCACCGCTCGACGGTACCAACGAGCGAGAACGAAGTCGAAGCCTCGCGCGCGTCGACTCGTCGACGCAAGCAGCGAGGCACACCACACAGGCGATCGACGCCGCGCTTCACGCGACCCGAGAGGCCCGCTTGAAGCGCGCGCCGTCACGCGTAAGACGTCATCTCCCACCAACGACCCACGGAGCGCGAGCATGAGCGAATCCCCGATGTACGTACCGCCCAAGGTGTGGACCTGGCAGGCCGAGAAGAACGGCGGACGCTTCTCCAAGATCAACCGGCCCATCGCGGGCGCGACGCACGAGAAGCCGTTGCCGATCGGCCAGCACCCGCTCCAGCTCTACTCGCTCGCCACCCCGAACGGCGTGAAGGTCACGGTGATGCTCGAGGAGCTCCTCGCCGTCGGCCACACCGGCGCCGAGTACGACGCGTGGCTCATCGACATCGGTGAAGGAGAGCAGTTCGGGAGCGGCTTCGTCGGCGTCAACCCGAACTCCAAGATCCCTGCCCTCATGGACCGCAGCACGAAGGCGCCCACGCGCGTGTTCGAGTCCGGCGCGATCCTGCTCTATCTGGCGGAGAAGTTCGGCGCGTTCCTCCCCAAGGACCACGCCGCGCGCACGGAGGCGCTCTCCTGGCTCTTCTGGCAGATGGGCAGTGCGCCCTACCTCGGCGGAGGCTTCGGCCACTTCTACGCCTATGCGCCCACCAAGATCGAGTACTGCATCGACCGTTTCGCGATGGAGGTGAAGCGCCAGCTCGACGTGCTCGATCGCCGTCTCGGAGAGACTCCCTTCCTCGCGGGAGACGAATACACCATCGCCGACGTGGCCACATATCCCTGGTACGGCGCGCTGGTGCGCGGGGAGATCTACGAGGCTGCGGAGTTCCTCGACGTCACCTCGTATCGAAACGTCGTGCGTTGGACGAACACCATCGGTGAGCGACCCGCGGTGAAGCGCGGCATCATGGTCAATCGTCCGTTCGGCAGCCTCAGCAGTCAGCTGCGCGAGCGCCACGACGCCGGCGACTTCGAGACGAGGACCCAGGACAAGCTCACGGCCACCAAGTAGCCGCGCGAGGTAGACTCGTGCCGCCATGGCAGAGCCTACGCGCGCTCGATCGAGACCCGCCGCGTCGGCGAGAGCAAAGGCAGCCGCGAAGCCGAAGGCCGCGGCCGTGTTGCCCGCACGCTCGCCGATCGCGCACGTCGCTCAGGCCGCGGCCGGTCCCGAGGGCATCGCCGGTCCGGTGTCGTCCGATTCGACGAGCGCGATCGTCTCCGGGCTCAGCGCGTTCTCCCGCGCGATGCGCTCGAAGATGCGAGCGCTCGGTCGGTGCGTGCGGACGCCGCTCGCGCGATCGACGGCGATGAGACCGAAGGGCGCGGTGAAGCCCTCTGCCCACTCGAAGTTGTCGAGCAGAGACCAGTGGAAGTAGCCACGCACGTCCGCGCCGCGGCCGATCGCGTCGTGCACCGCGCGGACGTGATCGACGAGATAGCGACGTCGCAGCCGATCGGTCGGATCGCAGACCCCGTTCTCGGTCACGAAGAGCGGTCGCCCGAACGCGCTCAAGCGCACCAGGAGGCGCGTCAGCCCCTCCGGATAAGGCGCGCCCCAGTCCACGTGCTCGGTCTTCACCGAGCGCTCCTGCACGTGGCGCCCGAAGAGGGTCCCCGCCGCGCGGGGGTCGAAGCGGACGAGGTAGCGGCCGTAGTAGTTGAGACCGAGCCAGTCGAAGCTCGCGCCGAGCCCGGGCACCTCTCTGCGGGTGAGGCTCAGCGGAAACCGGAGCGCCCCCGTCTCGAGCGCGTCGAGGACACACCCCGTGAACGCGTAGTCCTGCGCGACGGCGACGAGACGGTCGCGTCGGCGCTCGCGAGCGGGGTCGACGATAGGCGCGTTGACCACCAGCCCGACCGACGCCCAGGGCCGCGCGTCCTTCACCGCGGCGTACGCGGCAGCGTGCGCGCGTAGGAGGTTCCCCAGCACGTGCGCGTGCGCGGCGAGGCTCCCGGTGCCCGGCGGCCAGCGCGTTCCGCCGTGGGCCATCATCGCGTACACGCTCGGCTCGTTGAGGGTCGCCCAGTGCGTGACGAAGTGCCCGAGCCGGCGCGCCGCGCGGTCCGCGAAGCGCGCGAAGTCGGCGATGGTCCGGCCGTTCGCGAACCCGCCTCGCGCGGCGACCCAGCGCGGAAGCGTGAAGTGGTGGAGCGTGACCATGGTGTCCAGCCCCAGGTCGCGCGCGGCGCCGAGGATCGCCTCGTAGCGATCGAGCGCTCGCTCGTCGAACTGCCCTTCCCTCGGCTCGATGCGCGCCCAGGAGATCCCCATCCGATGTGCCGTGTGGCCGAGCCCACGCGCGAGCGCGAGATCCTCTTCTGCGCGGCCGCCCCACCACTCGCACGCGAAGTCGGCGTTGGATCCGTCGACCGTACGCGTTCGATCGCGGGTCCAGTCGCTCCAGTCGCTCGGCTCGATGGCATCGGGCGCGCCCCCTTCCACCTGGTGGTGGGAGGTGGCGGCGCCCCAGAGGAAGCCATCGGGAAACCGCGCTTCGGTCACACGAACAGCGTCGCTCGCTCGGGGCGAGAGATCCAGAGGCACCTCCGTGTCATTCGGACGCTGGCGCGGACGGCTCGATGGTGAGCGCCCCGATCGCCTCGCTCAGCGAAGCGCGCAGCTCGGTCACGTGCGCGCTCCTTCGCGCGATCTCGTCCGAGAGGTGATCGGTCGCGGCCGCCGCGTCGCGCAGCCGGGCCTCCAGCGTTCGCCTCAGCTCGGCGCCCGTGGCCGCGCGCAGGTTCGCGCGGAGCTCGGCGGCCCGCGTGGCGGCGTCGGAGAACTGTTCCCGGAAGCCCGCGATCTCCTGCTCGACACGGCCGAGCTCGGCCCTCTGCGTGAGGATCGCCTCGACGCGCGCCCGCATCGGCGCATCGAGCCCGCTGGCATCGAGGTACGGAGTGAGCGGCGTTCGGAGATCCGAGAGCAAGGTGATCGAGCGCGTGGTGCTCGAGGTCTCCTCGACGGTGACGACGCTCCGTGTCGCGCTCGTGATCGGGATCTGCAGCACGAGCTCGCCGGGCAGCGTCTCGGTGTCCGGCGGCAAGCCGCGCGGGGCGGTCCCGGGCTGACGCGGGTGGTGGAGCACCAACGTGGGCGGCGTGTGCGGGCCGGGATCGATCGTGTACGTGGTCCGGCGGACGAGCCGATCCTCGACGCGCAACACGCCCCGCGCCGCAGCGACCAGCCGGACGGGCTCGCTCCCGCTGCCGGTGTCGCGCGCGACGACGCTCGTCGCGTCCATCGCGTACGGGATCGTGGCGATGTCGCCCTCGTGCACGTGCTCGATGAGGCCCTCACCGACGAACGTGCCGCCGGCGTAGACGGCGACAGGGCCCGGGATGAGGGTGGCGCTATCGGGACAGTGAACCCGCGCAGCGCGGAACGGGTGAGAGTCGCTGCCGCGCGCGCCCGCCTCCGGTCGATAGAGCAGCACCTCGCCCCCCGCGACGTGCGCGGAGAGGATCGTCACGAGCGAGCTCGATCGCGCGGGGATCGAGACGGGAGCCGAGACGTCGTAGCGCGTCGTGCCCTCCGCCTGCGCCACGTCCGCGAGCGCGGCGCTCGAGGCATGCACGGCCTCGGGCGTCACGAAGGCGTGTCGACTCTCGACGGAAGCCGTCGCCCCCTCGCTCGTCTCGAGGATGAACATGTCGACGCGCCGATTCCGCTCTCGGCCCTCGGCCGTCGGGCGAGGATCGACGGGCTGCGTGTCTGCGAAGGGCACCGCGAGCAACCTGCCAGGCTGGACGCCGCGCGCGATCAGCGCCGCCCGGACGGCCCCGGCGCGTTCCGCCGACAGGCCCCACGTGTCGGGCTCGTCGCTCGACGCATGGCCAGAGACGCGCACGGACGTGAGGTTCGGGTTGCCGATCAGGGTCTGGGCGATGGCGTCGACGATCGGCAGGCTCTCCTCGCGAATCTCGGAGGAGCGCGCCGCGAAGTAGATGTGATCGAGGATCGTGATGCTCGTCTCCGAGACGACGACTCGCCCGCGATCGGGGCAGCCGTCCTCGTCGTCCGTCCCGTTGTACGTCTCGGGATCGTTCGGGCACGCGTCGTCGACGTCCGGGATGCGGTCGTGGTCGTTGTCGAGATCGGGGATGCCATCCTCGTCCTCGAAGCCGTCGTAGTCCTCTCCCCCGCGACCTCGCTCCGACATCACCGCGCCGGAGAGCGCGGGCGCGATGAGGCGACCCGTCACGTCGGGCCGCGCGACGAACTCGGGCGTGCGGAGGTCCACGGCGAACGAGAACGGCGCGCTCGTGGCCAGCGAGATGTCGACCCGATCCCAGTCCTCGGGCGACGCGTTGTGGATGAGAGCCCAGATCTGGAAGACCGCGTCCCCGCTCCGGCCCTCCTCCGGGAGGACGATGCGGTATGCGGCGCGCCAGGCGGGCGTGGGCACGGCGTACGTGAGCACCAGATCGCGCGTGCGCCGGTCGGGGAGCCGAAGGTCGAGCGTGACGATGTCGCCTTCGCCGGGGAGTCGCTCAGGCACCGACGCCGAGACCACCGTCTCCCGGCCCGACGTGTCGAGCACGGTCAGCGTGCCGAGGACGTCGTCGACCTCGCGCGAGGAGAACCGGAGCGCCAGCGTGTCGTCCTCCACGATCCCGCGTCGCTCGAAGTACCCCACCCCGTTCTGATAGAGGACGACGCGACGCAGCCCGAGCCGCGACGAGGGCCCGGCGGAACCGCAGGCCGAGAGGATCAGAGCGAAGAGGAGGATCGCGGAGGGCGCGTGTCGCATGGCGCGGACGGTATCGCGGGAAGGACCGCGAAAGAACGGCCCTCTCCTGTCGCGGAAAAAGTACGCGCCGCGCCGACCCGGCTAGAGTGCGGCCCATGACATCCAATCGTTACTCTTTGTTCTTGGTCGTTCTTCTCGCCGCCTGCGGCGGCAGCCCGGCAGCCACCGACGCGGGCTCCACACCGGATGACGGCGGCGGCAACGTCGACGCGGCGAACGACGTCGACACGGGCACGCCCGACGTCGACACCGGTACGCCCGACGTGGACGCAGGCACGCTCGTGGACGCGGCGACCGACGTCGACGCAGCCGTCGACCCGTGCGCCCCGCACACGTTCGTCGTCACGACGCCCGGCTCGGCCTACTCGTTCGACGGCGGCCCGAACAACGCGACGCTGACGCTCTGCGCCGGCGTGACCTACATGTTCGACATGTCCGTGGTGCCGACCGTGCACCCGATGGAGTTCCGCGTCGGCGCTGCGACGGTCGCCACCTTCGCGCCGGGCATCACGACGAGCTACACGGTTCCGGCTGCCGCAGCCGAGCAGCCCGACGCGTACGTCTGCACCATTCACCTCTTCGGCGGCGCGATCACGATCATGTGACGCGAGCCTGAAGGCCCGACAGCCCCGAGACAGCCCCGACTTCGGCCGGGGCTCTTTCTTTTCGGTTCAGCGATAGAGCTCGCGCAAGAAGAACTCGGCGATCCTTCCCTGCAGCCTTCGAGCGACGAGCGGCTCGGGCACCATGTGCGTGAGGCCCGCGAGCGGCAGAAGCTCGAACGGCCGGCCCGCGCGGAAGAGCGCGTCACACAGCTTGATCGAGTGGCTGAAGTACACGTTGTCGTCGGCCGTCCCGTGCACGATGAGCAGCGGCCTGTGGTCGCCCTCGTCGCGGGCCGCGTAGGTCAGGACCGAGCTGCGCGCATAGGGGCCCTCGCTGCCCTCGGCCTCGGGCAGCCCGAGATATCGCTCCGTGTAGTGCGTGTCGTAGTCGCGCCACTCGCTCACCGGCGCGCCGGCCACACCCGCTCGGAACACCTCCGGGCGGCGCAGTGCGGCCATCGCCGAGAAGTAGCCGCCGAACGACCAGCCGAAGATCCCGACGCGCTGCATGTCCATCTCGGGATGAAGCGCGCCGAGGGCCGTGAGCGCGGAGACCTGATCGTCGAGGGGGATCGTCCCGAAGTCGCCGCGGATCGCGCGCTCCCACTCCCGCCCTCGCCCGGGTGTCCCGCGACCGTCGAAGCTCACGACGATGAAGCCGTGGTCGGCGAACCACTGCGGGAGCAGCCACCGATCGCGATCGGTTCCGACCTGACGCACGCCGGGGCCGCCGTAGACGCTGACGAGCACGGCGTACCGGCGCGCGGCGTCGAAGCTGCGCGGGCGCACCACCATCGCGCGGTAGTCGCGCTCGCCGACCGTCTCGATCGTCGCGTTCGGGGCGAACGAAGGAGACTCGGCCGTGCTCGTGAACGTCGCCACGTTCGTCCCGTCGGGGCGTCGCAAGATCGCCGTTCGCGCCTCGGTGAGCGACCGCGTCACGTCGACCCAGAGGCCGCAGCGACGGGAGAACACGGCGTCGTGAGACGTGTGCCCCTCGGTCATCTGGTGGGGCGGCGAGGGGATGCCCGAGTCGAGCGAGATCGAGAACACGTGCATCTCGGTGGGCTCGGCGCTCGCCGTGACGTAGATGTTCTTGCCGCCCTCCTCGAGGCCGAGGAACGAGCCGTAGCCGAAGCTCAGCGGGGTCAGCGGCTGAGGCGCGCTGCCATCGACGTTGCGCAGCTCGAGCCGCCACTCGCCCTCGCGCTCGCTCGTCCAGAGGAAGCGCTGACCGTCCTCGAGGAAGCGCGGCATCTCCTGATCGAGGTTGAGCCACGCGTCGTCGTGCTCGCGGAAGATCTCCCGGACGCCTCCGGTCCCGGCGTCCACGGCGAAGAGGATCTCCTCCTGCTGCGAACGGTTCTGCACGAGGATCACGGGAACGCCGCCCGACGGCCAGCGAACGGTCGCGAGGTACGGGAACGCCTGCGCGTCCCACTGCACGTAGCGAAGCGGCGCCGGGGCGCGCGCGGAGGCGCTGACGAAGCCGAGCCGCACGACCGCGTTCGCATGGCCAGGCCGCGGGTACGGCGATGCCTCGGGCTCGGACTCGGGGTGCATCGGATCGAGGATGTGCATCGTCTCGACGCCGCTCGTGTCCGACTCCTCGACGAGGAGCGTCGCCGAGTCGGGCGACCACCAGTAGCCCTCGAAGCGGCTCATCTCCTCCTGCGCGACGAACTCCGCGGTGCCGTACTCGATGTGATCGCCCGCGCGTCGGGTGAGGCGCCGCTCGGCGCCGGAGGCCACGTCCATCACGTAGAGATCACCCTCGCGCACCATGGCGATGGATCGACCATCCGGCGAGAAGCGCGGGTCCGTCGGCGAGCCAGCCGTCGAGACGAGCTCACGCACCGACCCCTCCTGCCCCGCACGGGCGCGCTCGACGACGAAGAGCCGGCCGGAGAGCGGAACGAGGATCGTGGCTCCGTCCGGCGAGAGATCGAACGAGGTGATCCCGCGCGCCGCCATCCGCATTCGCTCACGGCGGGCGCGCTCTTCGGGGCTGAGCTCTTCCTCGCCACCGTCGAGGATCTGCGCAGCGGTCAGCAGCACACGCTCGGTGCCAGTGGCGACGTCGAGCACGTAGAGGTCGTTCACGAACGTGCGTGGCCCCGAGCGCATGAACAGCACGGCCGACTCGTCGGGCGTGATGCGGAACCCGCCCGGGGCTCCGTGTCCGAATCGGTAGGTCACGGTGAACTGCTCCAGGAAGTCGGGGTCACTCTCGTCCTCGGGGGGAGTCGGTGCGGCGGGGGTCACGGGGGCCTCTTCCGTTTCGGGCGCCTCCTCGCTCTCTCCTTCGCAGGCGGTCAGCGGAAGCGAGAGGAGCGCGAAGGCGATGAGGAGTGCAAAGGGGCGCATGGGCGCGGGAGAATCGGATCTCGCTCACGCGCGCGCAATCCCCCTGCGTGAGATCCGCACGAACCTCCAGGTCGTCAGCACGGCGATCGCGGTGAGCCCCGCCGACAGGCCCCACCACAGCCCGACCGGGCCGATGCCGACGCCGTACGCGAGGAAGGCGCCGAACGGAAGCCCGATCACGAAGTGGGCGATGAGGTTCAGGAAGAAAGGCACCCGCGTGTCGCCCGCGCCGCGCAGCGCGCCTTGCGCGACCGTCTGGACGCCGTCCGAGAGCTGAAAGCACGCCGCGACGAGCAGGAACGGGATGGCCGTCGAGATCAGATCCTCTCGGTCCGTCATCGCGCGCGCGACCAGCCGAGGAGCGAGAGAGAAGAGGAGCGCGCCGAACGCCATCACGCCGCCCCCGGCCGCGATGCCCGAGAGCCCGGCCACGCGCGTTGCCCTCGCGTTCCCCTGACCTATCGCCCGCCCGACCCGCACGCTCGTCGCAGCGCCGATCCCGAGCGCGATCTGGAACGTGCAGCTGACGGCCGCGAGCGCGACCTGGTGCGCACCGAGCGGCAGCGCGCCGAACCCGCCGATCAAGAACGCGACGATCGCGAAGCTGCTCGCCTCGAGCGCGATCTGCGCGCCGATGGGCCCGCCGAGCACGAAGGCGCGCCGAAGCAGCGCAGCGTCCGGGCGGCGGCCCGCGCCCCTCACGCCGAGCTCGCGCTCGATCATGCCGAGCGGCGCGACCGAGACGCCGAGCTGGACGAGGGTCGCGATACCGGCGGCGAGCCCCGCGCCGGTCACGCCGAGGGCGGGAAGACCTATCGCCGGGACGCCGAACGAGAGCGCGATCGCCACGGGCAGGTTCACGACGTTCGCGGCGACCACGCCCATCACGAGCGAGCGCGCGCGGCCGACGGCCTGCAGGTAGCTGCGCGAGGCAGTGAGCGCGAGGAACGGAAACAAGCTCGGCAGGCGCGCATGGAGATACGCGCGCGCGGTGACGACGACCTCCGGATCTTGCCCGAGCCACGGAAGCGCGAGCGCGACGGCCAGGCAGACCAGGACGATGGGGATGCCGATGAGCAGCGCGAGCCAGAGGCCCTGGGTGAAGATCGAGCGAGCGTTCTTGTGCTCGCCGGCGCCGACGGCCTGAGAGAGCAGCGGGTCGAGACCGAAGAGCGTTCCCAGGCCGAAGAGGCTCAGCGTGAAGAAGATCGCGTTGCCGAGGCCCGCGCCCGCGATCGCCGTGTCACCGATCCGCCCGCAGACGGCGACGTCCACCAGACCGAGCAGCATGTTGCCCGCGTTCGTGAGGATCAGCGGGAAGGCGAGGCCGAGGAGGACCGGCAGCTCCTCTCGAACGCCCGCCGCCGAACGGGCTTGGTCGCTCACTCGCTGTCGAGCGCGCTCGAGCGCGCGACGACCGCGTCGAGGACGGCGTGGATGGTCGCGTCAGCGACCACGGGCGCAGGCTCGTGCGGCGTGTCCCAGAAGATGTCGCTGCCCCCGCGGGACGCGGGAGGGAGCGGTGCGCCCTCACGGTGCGGGCAGAAGCGGATGGTCAGGAGCTCGGGGGGGTGCGTCAGATCGACCAAGATACAGGGATCGTCGGTGACGCATCGGATCGCGTCCACTCCCCACTCGGGCGTGATCATCGTCCCGACCTCGATCCCCCGAACGCGCGAGAGAGAGTCGGCGTCGCAGGCTCGCTCGTGGACGGCGGTCTGGACGGCCGACGTCGGATCGCCCCGCGGCGATTCCGAGGTCGGCGCGGGCGTGAGAAAGAGGCGCGCGACCCCTGCGCTCGCCAGCAGCACCACGGCGACGACCGCGATGCGCGAGCCTGTGGAGAGCGGCTGCGACATGGCCCGGATACTGCCCCATTCGTCACGAGGGAGAGGAAAATCGTGGGCTGTTGCCAACTGGCGACGTCCGGCGGCCGTCCAGCCGCGTCCCAGATCGGAAGCGCGCTTTTTCTGTCCAGCGCGCCGAGGCGCTGAAGTAGGATGCCCGCGTGTCGAACGGCCATGAGCTCGATACGCGGCTCCTCCGCTTCCGAAGTCGGCCGGGCAGCGAAGACGCGACCAAGCTAGCGGGGGATCTCCTCATCGCGAATCGGACGACCGATGCGCTCGAGGTGACTTCCGTCGGACTGCGCGCGACCCCGGACGACCTCGAGCTGCTCCTCGTGGACAGTCGCGCGGAGATGATCGGGGGCGACCTGCTGAAGGCTCAGGCTGCGCTCCTCAAGGCGGCCCGGGTCGGAACGACGCGGAAGGAGCCGTTCCGCTACCTCGGAGAGGTTCTCCTCAAGCGAGGCGATCCGGCGCGCGCGGCCAAGGTGCTCGAGCGGGCGAAGGGCATCGACGGGACCGACCGCGCGATCACCGCGCTGCACGAGCGCGCCCTGCGCCTCGCCCGGATCGCCGAGACCGACGGAGACCGTGCAGCGGAGGAGAGCCGTGCGTCGTTCGTGCCGGCGAAAGAAGAGCCGCGCGAGGAGCGAACGGTCCTCCGGAGCGGTCTGACCGAGCGGCTCGCGTCGGTGACGCGCGATCGCGCGGAAGCGCTCCTGGGCCCGCCCGCAGCAGAGGCCGACGAGCACGGCCCGGCCTTCGAAGAGGACGAGGACGAGGTCACCCAGATCGTCGGAGCGCTGCCGCAGATCCCGGCGCGCCCGCTGCCGCCACCGAAGGCCCCTCCGCCGATGTCGGCACGCCCGCTACCGGCCGCTCCGCCGATGTCCGCCCCGCCGATGTCCGCCCCGCCGATGTCCGCCGCTCCGATGTCGGCACGCCCGCTGCCGGCGGCTCCGCCGATGTCGGCGCGCCCGCTACCGGTCGCCCCCCCGCCTGGCGCTCTCTCGCCGTTTCCGCCCAAGGCTGCGCGCGCGCCGACCAGCCCCGGCGGGTTCATCGCGCCCGTTCGTCCAGGCGAAGGACCGCGACAGGCGGGACATCGCGACTCGGCGCCCGACCGCGCCGACTCCCTCGACGCACCGATCTTCGGGAGCGCGCCCCAGCTCTCCGATCCGTTCGCGCCTCCTGCCGACGCGGCGTTCGCGCCCGCGGGCGACTTCGAGGAGCCAGCCACCGAGGAGCGCGCCCTCGATCAGGATCCGGGAGACCCTGAGGAGCGGGCTGGCGACTTCGGCCGCGACCTCGGCCCTGGTGGCGACTACGCGGCGGGCGGCTTCGGAGGCGCGGACGACCTCGCGCCGGAGACTGCGCCGGACGAGCCGGTGGGCGAGCTCGCCGGGGTGGCCGAGGACGTCGACGCCGTGCTCGCGATGCTCCAGCGCGAGGGCCTGTTCGAGCCGCCGACCGGCGACGCGGGCGTCTGGTCCAAGCGCAAGGAATTCAAGATCGAGAAGACGCGGATCGGCGCTTACCTCGGCGTCGCCTGGGTCCTCGCGCTCGGCGCGGCGGCGGGCAGCTGGTTCGGCTGGCAGGAGTACGTCCGCCAGAACCACGTGGAAGCGGCGCGTCTCGTCGACGTCGCGCGTGCGGAGGCCAGGTCGGGCGATCACGAATCGCTCGTCGACGCCGAGCGCCACCTCCGCGAGGCGCGCGATCTCGACCCGCACGCTCCGGCCAACTCGAGCGTCCTGCTCTTCGTGCACACACAGCGTGCGCTGGAGGACGGCGCCTTCGAGATCGGGTTCCTCGCGCCGACCCTCGCCCGCGCCGAGCGCGGCGACGCAGACGACCCCTTCCTTCACGCGGCGCGCGGCGTCATCGCGATGGGAGGCGGCAACGTCCCTCAGACGCGCGAAGAGATCGCCGCGATGCTCGCGGCAGCGCCCGAGGACGCGTCGATCCTGTACGTCGTCGGCCGCCTCGAGCAGCGCCTCGGCGAGGACGAAGCCCTCACGCACCTCGAGGCCGCCACGCAGCACGACCCCGAGCTCGGCTCGGCAGCGATCGCGCTGGCCGAAGCGCGACACGACGAGGGCCGGCACGAGGACGCGCTCACGCTGCTCGACGCGGTGCTGTCGCACGACGGCGAGAACCTGCGCGCCAAGCTCTGGCGCGGCTTCCTCACGTCGGACGACGACGACATCGACAGCGCGTTCGCCACGCTCACCGAGATCGAGCCGCGGCTCGTCCACGGCGCTCCGACCGACCACGTCCTCTACCAGCTCACGCGCTCACGCCTGCTCAGGCGGCAGGGTCATCACGACGAAGCCGGCGAGGCCGTCGAGCTCGCGCTCAACGCAGGCGCGCAAGAGCCCCGGCTCCTCGGGCTCGTCGCGCAGGCAGCGCGCGCCGCGAACCGATACCTCCAGGCCGAGTACGCAGCCACGGAGGCCGTCCGAGGGAGCCCGACGAACCCCGAATTCCGGAAGCTCCTCGCGAACATCTACCTCGACCGTCGCAACGGCCCGCGCGCGCTCTCGGTGCTGACGCAGCTGCCGCCGGACGATCCCGACGTGCTCTCGATGTCCGCGCGAGCGGCGCTGCTGGTCGGAAGCGACGAGGCGCTCGCGATGTCCGCGGGGGCGATCGACGAGTTCGTCGAAGGACACCCCGACGACGTGAACGTCGACCTGCAGGCGTTGCGCATCCGGCTCGCGGTGGCGGGCGGTGGAGATCCGGCGCCCACGCTCGCGGCTGCGCGTCAGCTCGCGCGCGACAACCCGGGCGACTCGGTGCCTGCGCTCGCGCTCGGCGAGGCAGCGCTTCGCGCCCACGACTCGGAAGAAGCGCTGCGCGCGCTTCAGATCGTCGTTCGCACCTCGCCGGACAGCGCGGAGGGCTACTATCTGCTCGGCCGCGCGCACCGCATGCAGGGGGACGGCGCCGAGGCCATCGTCGCGTTCCGGCACGCGATCGAGCTCTCGGCCGAGCTGATGGACGCGAAGGTCACGCTCGCCGGCGTCCTGATGGACACCGGAGACTTCGCGGCCGCAGACGTGATCTACGTCGAGCTCGCGCGCACGGCCGGCTACGCGATGGGCATGTCGCTCGGCCTGACGGGTCGTCTCGGTCGCGTCGAAGCGCTCATCGCGCTCGGGCGCCTCGACGACGCGCAGGTCCAGCTGGAGTCCGTCCGCGGGACCGATCGCACGAGCAGCGCCGGCAACCTCACCGGGGCCCACCTGGCGATGGCGCAAGGGCACTTCGGCGACGCCGTCCGGGCGCTGCGCCCGCTCTCCGAGGTCGAGACGCCCGCGGCCAGCGTGGTGGCGGCCTACGGAGATGCACTCCTCGGCGCCGGCGAGGTCGACGCCTCGGCGGCGGCGTTCGACCGGGCGCTCACCATCGACGCGAACCTTCCGGAGGCGCTCCTCGGACGCGCCGAGCTCTACGTCCGCGGCGAGTCCGAGCGCGACGCGGCTCCGCTCCTCGAGCGCGCGACTGCCTCGCTCACGAGCCGGATCCGTCCCCCGTCGCTCCACGCGCGCCTCGGGATGCTCCGTGGGCGAGTCCTCCTCGCTGCGCACGACACGAGCGGGGCGAGGGACGCGCTGACCGAAGCCTCCACGATGGCGGGGGCGCCCTCGGAGACCTGGTTCTTCCTCGGAGAGGTGTTGAGCGGCGCGCGAGCCCCGGAGGCACGCGCTGCCTACGAGCACTACCTCGAGGTTGCGCCCAGCGGCACCTACGCCGACCGCGCTCGGCGAGCCGTCCAGGCGTGACACTCGGTCGCTCGCGGCCCGGCGGCCGGTGCACGTATGGGCCCGGGCGCTTGACTTCCGCCCGCGCGCGCACCTTCTTCGCCTGCGCGCACGCGTCCACGAGGACGCGATCGCGGTCCAGCTTCCGATGCTCGCCCGCGTGCACGACGACGTCGCCGTCGACCAGCACGTGCTCCACGTCGGCGGCGGTGCACGAGTAGACCAGCCGCGCGATCGGATCGCCGGCCGGCTCGGCGTGAAGGCCGTCGAGCCGGACGACCGCGAGGTCGGCGCACTTGCCAACCTCGATCGAGCCGATGCGATCGTCCAGGCCGAGCACGCGCGCACCGTCGATCGTCAGCATCGCGAGCGCGTCCACGGCGGCGAGCGCCGAGGCGTTCTTCTGCACGACCTTCGCCAGGAGCGCGGCCTGGCGAAGCTCGGTGAACGGGTCCATCCGGTTGTTGCAGGGAGCGCCGTCTGCACCGAGCCCGACGACCATCCCGGCGGCGCGCATCGCCACGACGTTCGCGATCCCGCTGGCGAGCTTCAGGTTCGCGCTCGGGCAGTGGACGAAGCGCGTGCCGCGCTTGCCGGCGGCCTTCATCTGCGCCGCGGTCAGCTGGACGCCGTGCGCGAGCACCGCGCGCGGCCCCGAGATGCCGAAGGAGGCCAGGACGTCGACGTCGTCCTTACCGAAGATCTTACGTACCTCGTCCCGCTCGCCCGCGTGCTCGGCCGCGTGCGAGTGCACGATCACCTCGGCGTCCGCCGCGAGCTCCGCCGTCGCGCGCAGGAGCTTCTCGGTGCAGCTCAGGATGAAGCGCGGAGCGAAGGCGTACCCGAGCCGACCCGCGGCTCCGTCCCAGCGCGCCAGGAGCGCCGCGCTCTCGTTCAGGCTGTCCTCGCGGCTCTCGCGCAAGCCCTTCGGCAAGCCGCGGCCCGCGTCCATCATCGCCTTGCCCGAGAGCCCGCGGATGCCGCTGTCGCGCATCGCCTCGAACACGGCGTCCTGGCCGCGGACCGTGCCCATGTCGAGGATGGTCGTGGTGCCGGCGCACATCATCTCGGCCAGGCCGAGGCGCGCGCTGGCGCCGAGCGACGCGTCGTCGTGCGCAGCCTCGAGCGGCCAGATCCGCTTCCGCAGCCAGTCCATGAGCGGAAGGTCGTCTGCCATGCCGCGAAAGAGCGCCTGGCACAGGTGAACGTGCGCCTGGACGAAGCCAGGCACGACGGCGCATCCGCGCGCGTCGAGCACCCGCGCGGTGGTCCCCTTCGGCAGCTTGCCCACGTGGGCGATGCGGCCGTCGACGACGAGCACGTCGCCGTCGATCACGCGGCGCGCGCCGTCCATCGTCACGATCGTGCCGCCCGAGACGACCAGCGTCAGCCCTTCGCTCACTCGCCCTCTGACTTCTTGCGGGCCTCGTCGACCGTCGGGTCGATGGCCTCGCCTGCCTGCTGCTGCTTCGCCAGGTCCGTCCCCGTCCCGGCCGCCACCTTGAGCGCGACGCCGACGACGAACGCCTCACGATCCGGCCGCGTCCCATCCAGCGCGTGAGGCGGGCGTGTGCTCCGCCGCGGCGTGCCCTCGATCGTCACGGCGCCCGAGTCGGTGCCGCTCAGCAAGGTCGAGCGCTGCCCCACTTCGCGCATGGGGTCCCGCCCCGCCTCCAGCACGGCGGGCGTGAACGCGAACGGAAGCAGCGCGTCGGTGCTCGTGTCGAGGCTGCCGCCGCCCTCGGCGACGCATCGGACGGCGAACGGTGGCCCGAGCTCCGCGAGCACCTGTCGGCACATCCCGCACGGGGACGCGGGCGCATCGCCCGGTGACACGATCGCGATCGCCGCGAAGCGCTGTGCGCCGCTCACGACCGCCGCCGCGATGGCCGAGCGCTCGGCGCACAGGCAGAGCCCGTAGCTCGCGTTCTCGACGTTCGTCCCCACGAACACACGCCCATCTTCGGCGAGGAGCGCTGCGCCCACGCGGTACCCCGAGTACGGCGAGTAGGACGCCGCCTGGGCCCGAAACGCGGCCGCGACGAGGTCGTCCCACGGGATCGCGTCGCCCGATCTGTTCACGAAGCCTCGCCGGCAGCGATCCCAGCGAGCACGCCTCGCAGCAGCGCGACGAAGCGCGACCTGGAAGCGCGGGCGGTCTCTTCGACCTCCGCGTGATCGAGCGGCACGGGCGAGAGGCCGGCCGCCTTGTTCGTGATGCAGGAGATGCCGAGCACGCGCGCGCCCATGTGACGCGCGGCGACCGTCTCCAGCACGGTGCTCATGCCGACGGCGTCCGCGCCGAGCCGCTGCGCCATGCGGACCTCGGCGGGGGTCTCGTACGCGGGGCCGAGGTTGCCGGCGTAGACGCCGCGCACGAGCTGGAAGCCGCCCTTCGAAGCGGCCTCGAGCGCGATCGCCCGGAGGCCCGCGTCGTACGCGACGCTCATGTCCGGGAAGCGCGCGCCCAGCTGCTTCTCGTTCGAGCCGGTGAGCGGGCTCTGTCCCGTGAGGTTCAGGTGGTCCTCGATGAGCATGAGGTCGCCAGGGCTGAACGACGGGTTCGCGCCGCCAGCAGCGTTCGTGATGACGACGATCCCCGCTCCCATCCGCAGCATCAGGCGCAGCCCGAAGACGACGTCGCTCGGAGAGTGCCCCTCGTAGAGGTGCACCCTCCCCTGCATCGCGACGACGTCGAGCCCCTCGCTCTTGCCGACGACCAGCTGCCCTGCGTGTCCGACCACGCGGCTGACGGGCATCGTCGGGATCTCGGCGAAGGGGATCTTCGTCCCGTCGTCGAGCGTATCGGCGAAGCTGCCGAGACCGGACCCGAGGACGAGTGCGACCTTCGGCGTCAGCGACGTTCGGTTTCGGATCGCAGCGAGCGCCGTGGAAAGACGCTCGTGCTGGGACGCTTGCTCAGCCATTGGACCGGCATCGAACGCGTTTCGGCCCATACCTGTCAAGCGCTGCGCATCGAGGCGTCGGGCTCACTCCCGCGCGGCCACGCGGACCGGGCCGTCGATGGCCAGGACGACCGTCGTTTCGGGCCGTCCATCCCGCCACCGGATCGTGCCCGCCGGGACGTCGAGCGCGAAGGCCGGGTCGCCGTCGCGCACCGTCGTCTCGGTGTCGAGCGCGGTGGTGAAGCGGCGATCGGCGGTGGTGCACACCGCGTACCCGCCCACGCGCCGTCCGCCGAAGAGCGACGTCTCGCCGCAGACGAGAGAGACCCGGCAGTTCACCCCCGACCGGAAGTCCGGCACGACCGAGAGCTCGCAGGTCGCGCCGACGTCCACGGGCGCGCCCGGGTCAGCGGAGACGACGTGCACGTCGGCCGTCATCGGATCGGCGTCCGCAGCGCAACCGCCCAGGGCGAGACCGAGCACCAGGATCGCGATCGCCTTCTGCATGGCTTCCTCCTTCTGCGCGATGCGCGCTTCGGAGGGACAACGCGCGGGGCGCACGCGCGTGACCGAGAAACGTCGGTCCCAGGCGAGGCTCTAGACGCGGGGCTTCGGCCGCGCCGCGAGGTACTGGTTGGGCCAGCGAACGCCCTCGTAGCCCTGGGTCGCGGCGGCGTGGAGCGTGAAGTACGGATCGAAGAGGTGTGGCCGCGCGAGCGCGACGAGATCCGCGCGGCCCGCGAGCACGATCGAGTTGACCTGATCGAAGTCGGGGATGTTGCCGACGGCGATGGTCGGAATGCCGACCTCGTTCCGGATGCGCTCCGAGAACGGCGTCTGGAAGGCGCGCCCGTACACGGGCTTCTCGAGCGGCGAGGTCTGCCCGGTGGACACGTCGATCACGTCGCAGCCGCGCTCCTTCAGCGCCCGCGCGATCTCCACGGAGTCCGCGGCCTCGATGCCGCCCGCCACCCAGTCGGTCGCCGAGAGCCTCACGCTGAGCGGCCGCTCTTTCGGCCAGGTCGCGCGGACCGCGTCGAAGACCTCGAGCGGGAAGCGCATCCGGTTCTCGAGCGAGCCGCCGTAGGCGTCGGTCCGCACGTTCACGATCGGCGTCAGGAAGCTCGCGAGCAGATACCCGTGCGCCATGTGCACTTCGATGAGGTCGAAGCCCGCGGTGATGGCGTGCTTGGTCGCCGCCACGAAGCGATCGATGAGCGCCACCATGTCGGCGCGAGTCATCTCGCGCGGGATCTTGTTCTTCTTGGCGTCGCTGTAGGCGAGCGGCGACGGCGCCACGATCTCCCAGCTCTCCGGGTCGTCGAGCGGCTCGTCGTAGCCCTCCCAGAGGAGCTTCGTCGCGCCCTTGCGCCCTGCGTGCCCGAGCTGCACGCCGATCTTCGCGTCGCTCTCCCGGTGCACGAAGTCGACGATGCGCTTCCACGCGAGCGCGTGCGCCTCGCTCCAGATCCCCGTGCACCCGGGCGTGATGCGCGCGTCTGGCGAGACGTTCGTCATCTCGCTCATCACGAGGCCCGCGCCACCGATCGCGCGGCTGCCGAGGTGGACCATGTGCCAGTCGTCCGGCAGGCCGTCGTCCGACGAGTACTGGCACATCGGCGAGACGACCACGCGGTTCACGAGCTCGAGCTCGCGCAGCCGGAACGGGTTGAACATCGGCGGACGAGGCTCGGGACCGGCGCTGCTCCCCGAGCGCTTCTCGAAGAAGCGATCGAGCCCTGCGACGAACGCAGGATCTCGAAGGCGCAGGTTCTCGTGGGTGATGCGACGGCTGCGCGTCATCAGGCTGAAGACGAACTGCGGCACGGGGAGCGTGTGGTAGGGCCTCTTGCTGTTCTCGAACCACTCGAGGCTCTGCTGCGCCGCCGTCTGGATGCGGCCCACCATCGGCTTTCGGTCGTCCTCGTAGGCCTGGAGCGACTGCGTCAGCGAGCGCCCGGGCACGGACAGCGCCTCTTCGAGCGCGATCGAGTCCTCCATCGCGAGCTTGGTCCCCGAGCCGATCGAGAAGTGCGCCGTGTGCGCTGCGTCGCCGAGCAGCACCACGTTCTCGTGCACCCAGCGCTCGTTCTTCACGGTGGTGAACTGGGTCCAGAGCGAGCGATTGCTCAGGAGCGGATGGCCGCCGAGATCGGGCGCGAAGAGCGTCTCGCAGTATCGGATCGTCTCTGCCTCGGTCGCCGTATCGAGCCCAGAACGCTTCCAGGTCTCCTCGTCGCACTCCACGATCATCGTCCCGGTCGTCGGGTCGAACGGATAGCTGTGGATCTGGAAGAGCCCGTGCTCGTTCTCGCGGAAGCTGAAGGTGAACGCCTCGAACTTCTGACGCGTGCCGAGCCAGACGTACCGGCACTTGCGCACGTCCAGCGAGGGCCGGAACACGTCCTCGTACTGCGCGCGAACCACGCTGCGTAGACCGTCCGCCGCCACGAGGAGGTCACAGTCCTTGCGGAGCGCCTCGACGTCGGTTCGCTCCGTCTGGAACACGAGCGTCACGCCGAGCGCCCGCGCGCGCTCCTGGAGAACGATGAGGAGCTGCTTGCGCGAGATGCCGCAGAACCCGTGCCCGCCGGAGCGAAGCACCTCTCCCTTCACGTGGACGTCGATGTTGGTCCAGCGGACGAACTGCTCCGTGATCAGCGCGTACGTCTCGGCGTCGGCCTCCTCGAGGTTCCCGAGCGTCTCGTCGGAGAAGACGACGCCCCAGCCGAAGGTGTCGCCCGCGGCGTTCCGCTCGGTGACCACGACGTCGCGCGACGGGTCGCGCTTCTTCAGGAGGATCGCGAGATAGAGCCCGGCCGGCCCGCCACCGAGAACATGAACGCGCATGGCCGCCACTCTCCCGCGGATGCGCACCCCGCGCGGGGAGAACCCTCACGCTCGGCGGATCGGCGGATCGCGCTCCTCAGTCGAAGTGGTAGGTGCCAGAGAGGGACACGATGTTGAACTGCTGCGTGTAGACCGCGCCGTTCACCGCGTTGCCGAAGCCCATCGGGTAGCAGCCGGTCGAGACGACCGAGTGGTCGTACGCGCCCGACGTCCCCCCGCAGACGCCCTGCGCGCCCGTCGCCGCGATCAGCCGGAAGCTCGGATCGTCACGGTTGTCGATCGTCTCGGCGAAGTAGTGGGCGTAGGCCACGGAGATATCGAGGTGGTTGTCGATCCGCACGGTGCCACCGATGTGGAGACCGACGCGCCAGCCCTGGATGAAGTCGTTCGTGACGTAGCGGACGAACGTCTGATCGATCGGCTGGTCGTACGAGAGGCCCGCGCGCAGCGCGAGCACGCCCGGGATGACGTTCACGTCGCCGCCGAGACGCAGCACCACGTTGTCGCGCCAGCCGTGCGGGATCGGCAGCGGCGAAGGAACACCGATCTGCGTCGGCGGGCTCCCTGGTGACTGGATCGTGATCTGAGAGCCGGGCGGCGTGGAGACCACGAAGTCGCCGACGAGGTTGTTGAGCTCGTAGACGACGTCGAGCTCGATGTCGAAGAGCTCGTCGGCCATCGGATCGTCGGGCCCCGGCCTGAGGCGCGCGTCGCCCGGACGCGTGTAGGCGCGCGAGCGGAGGCGGTGGCCGTACCGGAAGCCCGCGGTGAAGCTCCAGGGCTGGCCAGCCTGGAGGTTCGCGCCGACCGTCGAGCTGGTCGGCGTCAGCGGCAGCGTGCCCGTCGCACTGCCGTAGGGGCCCGAGGTGAGCCCGAGGTTGCCCGACGCATCGACGGCGCCGCCGACCGAGTCCGAGATCCGTGCGCCGACCATGATGTCGAGGCTCTCGTGCGGAACGATGTGCACGGAGAAGATGCCCGCCGGAACGAACGGATCGACCACGGAGAGGTGCGTCCGAACGTCGTCGTGCGCGTCCTCGAACTGCGAGCCGGTGTTCGTGTAGTTCGTGAAGCCGACGATGCCGATGCCCCACTGGAAGGTCGCGCCGATGCGCAGCCAGGGAACGGGGCGCCAGCCGAAGCCGATGCTCGGGTGGAAGAGCAGGAGGCTCGCGTCGGTGAGCGCGTATCGCGTCGGCGTGGGAAGCCGCCCGCCGTCCGGAGCGGCGACGGTGCCGTCGGCACCGCCCCACTGCGACGAGCCCACGCCGTTGGGCGCGAGGATGCCGAAGCCGAGCGTGAACTCGTCCGAGATGCGGACCGAGCCGACGATCTGCGGGAGGATCTGAGGCGCGCCGCTGTTGCAGACGGTCGGAAAGCTGTTCGCGAGCCACGAGTCGGGGTTGGCGCCCGGACGACTGAAGATCGTGTCGCCGATGGGCGCGGCGCCGGCGCCTCCGAGAGCGTCCTGGTACGTCCCGTTGCGGGCGACGCACGCGTCCCAGATCGAGAGCCCCGCGTTCAGCGTGATCTGACTCTCCGTCAGATCGGCGAGCATCGCCGGGTTGTAGAGGAGCGCGAGACCGTCGTCCGCGCGCGCCGCAAAGGCGCCACCGCGACCGAGCGGTCGAGTGCCTGCACCGCTGAGCTCGAAGCCACCGGCCAATGCCGCGCTCGGCGCCACCGACGAGAGCGCGAGCAAGCACGCCGTGACGCAGAGCCCCGAGACGGTCGTTCGAATCCTCACGCTTCCTCCAATCGGTCCGAAACGGCGCGAGGATAGTCCGGGGAGGCCGTCCCCAGATCGAGATTTTGCTCTTGCCGCACCGCGTCAATGTCGCGCCGGCCCGTTGCGGCGCGGGCCACGAGCCTGGTAGGGAGCCTGACCTCGATGGACGAAGCTGCGTTCACCCGCGCCACCGAAGCGCATCGCCGAGCGCTCTTCGCGCACTGCTACCGCATGCTCGGCGCCGCGCCTGACGCCGAAGACGCGACGCAGGACGCGATGCTCAAGGCATGGGAGGCGCGCGGCAGCCTGGCGAGCGAGACGTCGCTCCGGCCATGGCTCTATCGCATCGCGACCAACGTCTGCCTCGATCTGCTGGCCAAGCGCGGCCCGCGCGTGCTCGCGCACCAGGCGTTCCCTCCAGCGGACAGCGGCACGCCGCCGCGGCCCTTCCTCGAGGAGGCCATCTGGGTCGGACCGGCGCCCGACGAAGCCTTCGAAGGCGCCGAGCGCGTCACGCTCGCGCTCGTCGCGGCGCTCCAGCACCTCCCAGCCCGTCAACGCGCCGCGCTCTTGCTTCGAGACGTCGTCGAGCTGAGCGCGCGTGAGACGGCCGATGCGCTCGACAGCAACGCGGCCGCGGTGGAAGCCGCGCTCCAGCGCGCGCGCATCACGATGTCGAAGCGCGCGGATGACGCCGAGGCGAGCGCAGCCTCGACGGTCGATCCGGATCTCCTCGATCGCTACGTCGCCGCATGGCACGCCCGCGATGCGAGCGCACTCGTCTCGCTGCTCTCCACCGACGCGTCCTTCGTCATGCCGCCGACGCCGATCTGGTTCCAGGGCCGCGACGCGGTCGTCGCCTTCGTCCGTGCTCGGCTCGCCGAGAACGCGTTCCTCCTCGTCCCGACGCGCGCGAACGGCCTGCCCGCGTTCGCCCTCTATCGCGCGCACCCCGAGGGGGGCCACGTCGCGCACGGGATCCAGGTCCTCGAGGCTCGGAACGGAGCGATCGACGCCATCCATACCTTCCTCGCCACGAAGGACGATCGGGCGTTTCGGCTCTTCGGTCTCCCGATTCGAAGACCGGCCGTCTAGTTTCGAGCGCCGAGCCCGTCTTATGGGAAACACGAGGATCCGATGACGCAGATGGATGGCAAGGCGCACAAGACCCGCACGACGTTCCGCATGGAGTGCGGGGTCGCGATCGCGATCCGCGCGACGCCCGAGAAGATCTGGGCTCTCCTCACCCGCGCCGAGGAGTTTCCGAGCTGGAACTCCACGGTCACGAGCATCGACGGCAAGATCGCGCCGGGCGAGCGGATCGCGCTGCGCGTGCCGAACGTCGATCGCGTCTTCAAGCTGACCGTGAGCGCGTTCGAGCCGAGCACGAGGATGGTCTGGCAAGACGGCATGGCCCCGATGTTCAAGGGCGTCCGCACGTTCACGCTGATCGCGAAGGGCGACGGGACGACCGAGTTCTCGATGGTCGAGGTCTTCGCCGGCGTGATGCTCCCGATGATCGCGGGCTCGCTCCCCGACTTCGGGCCGCCATTCGAGCAGTACGCGAAGGATCTGAAGGCGGCCGCCGAGCGGGCCTGACCACGCAAATCGAGCGAGCGCGAAGGAGCAGAGACGATGGCAAAGACGAAGACGAGCGCGGGCACGCGTGAGAGCCCGTGGACACTGAAGACCCCGCCGGGCACCTCCGAGTTCATCGCGTTTCGCGATGAGGCGCTCGATCCGCCGGCCCTCGTGGTGCAGGTCGGCAAGACGGAGCTGCGCTACCAGCTCCGCTGCCTCGAGGACCTCGCCGCGATGCTGAAGAAGCACGGCGACTGGATGCTCCTCGGGAGCGCCGACGAGCAGAAGCCCGCGGCGGACGGAACCGTGGAGGCCTGGGGCCGCGCGAGCACGAACCCCGTGAAGGGCTGGTACGGGATCAAGAAGGGGCTGCGCGGCCGCTTCGGGATGTACGTGCCGCCGGTGCTCGAGGTGCTCGGCCTCGCCGAGGTCGAGCACAACGCGAAGAACAACCGCATGCGCGCGCGCTGATCGCCCTTCGCGAGCTCTCCATCACGGCCCTGCGAGGGCGCGCAGCTGGGCTCGCCCGGACGCGACGACCTGCACGAGCAGCGGTGCGCCCAGCAGGAAGAAGACGACGAGGAACACGACGCCGATCGGCTTGCCCAGGCGATCCCAGAGCGCGCGTCGCTCGAAGGGGACGAGGCCTTCGACGATCCGGCTGCCGTCGAGCGGCGGGAACGGCAGCAGGTTGAACACCGCCATCGCGACGTTCGCCGTGATCCCGAAGTCGAGCACGTGCGCGAGCAGCGGCTGGCGCGTCTCCAGCCCGGGCGCGAGCCACGCGAGGACGACGTCCAGCGCGAGCAACGACACGGCGATGGCGGCGTTCGCGAGGGGTCCTGCTGCGGCCACGAGCAGGAGGCCCTGGCTCATCGACATCGAGGATCGAAACCGCACCGGCTCGACCGGCACCGGCTTCGCCCACCCGAACGGGATCCCGAGGAGCGGGAGCAGCACGGTCCCGATCGGGTCGAGGTGCGCGAGCGGATCGAGCGTCATCCGCCCGAGCTTCTCGGCCGTGTCGTCGCCGAGCGCGTACGCGGCGCGAGCGTGCGCCCACTCGTGAACGCCGAGCGAGATCCAGAGCGGGATCACGAAGAGCACGTGCTCGAGGAGCGTGTGAAGGAGATCCACGCGCGCTTCAGCCCGCGTCGGGCTGCTGATCGGCCGGCAAGCGCAGCAGATCCTGGGCGCCCACCGGCTCCGTCGCGGCGTGCGCGGTGATCGAGACGATGTCCCGTCGACTGAGCACCGTCGTGCCGTCCGCCGTCTTCAGCTTGAGCGAGAGCGGGTCCGCCCAGACGACGACGCCGTCGTGCGGCTGTCCCGCGCGGAGACGCACCGTGACCCGCAAGTTGGTGCCGGGCTGGGCGACGCCCGAGCTCGCCGCAGCGAGGAAGGTGTCGAGCTTGTCGAGCTGCGTCGACTTCGGCGCCTGGCTGGCCACCGCGCACTCGAAGTCTACGTGCAGGACGCGCAGAGGCTCACTACCGCGGCGCACCGCCGCCATCGCTGCGGCGTTGCAGATCTGCTCGAGATCGGCGCCGCTCGCGTCGTGGGCGAGCGCCGCGATCGCCGCGAGATCGACGTCGCTCGCGAGGGGCTTGTTGCGCGAGTGGACCTTCAGGACCGCGATGCGGTCTTCCTCGGTGAAGTCGCCCACGCGGAGCGTGATGTCGAAGCGACCCGGCCGGAGGAGCGCCGGGTCGAGGACGTC
>JBBSAT010000068.1:0-28747 GCA_038252025.1 Polyangiales bacterium
CCGCGAGCGCGGCCGGGGACACTCGGCATGCGAGCGATCTCCGTGCTCGGCAGTGCGCGCGGTCGCCGGCCACCCCCGGCTGCTGAACGCCGGGCCGGTTCGAGCAACCAAGCTGCAGTGCGGCCCTCGCGGGCGGCGCTTGACTGGCCAATCCCCGCGTTGAACCCTCACCGACCTCCATGAACGCCCCCAACCAGACGCCGCCTACAGCGGCGGTCGATGGCGGTACCGACCTCGCGGAGTACCTCCGCGCGCTGCGGATGTACGCGTGGCTGGTCGTGCTGTTCACCATCGGGGCGAGCGCGGTCGCCGTCGCAGTCACGGTGCGGCAGCCTCGCATCTACCAGGCGAGCTGCGTCATCGAGTACGACCCGAACCCACCTCGGCCGCTCGGCGAGGGAGTCGAGGACGTCGCCGAGCCGGTGTCGGACTTCTGGAGCAGCCACGAGTTCTTCGAGACCCAGAACCACATCATCGCGAGTCGGCTGATCGCCGAGCGCGTCGTCGAGCGTCTCGGGCTGCAGCACGACCGCAGCTTCCTCACCGGAACGAGCGATGGCCCGGCCGACTGGGCTGGGGTCGAGGTCTCCGAAGCGGCGCTGGTCCTCCAGTCGCGGCTCACGGTCGAAGGAGTCGACGGCACTCGTCTGGTCCAGATCCGAGTACAGGATCGTAGTCCAGAGCGCGCGGCGCTCATCGCCAACACGATCGCGGACACCTTCATCGAGAAGACCATCGAGGACCGACTCGGCTCGACGGTGACTTCCCTCGAGTGGCTCGGTCAGCAGCTCGACTCGCTGCGGCAGGAGCTCGACGGCTCCGAGCTCGCTCTGCATGCGTTCAAGCAGGAGCACAACATCCTCTCGGTCTCGATGGAGGACCGGCAGAACCTCGTGTCGGCGCAGGTCGAGCACTTCAACGCGGCGCTGAACACCGCGCGCAGCGAGCGCATCCAGCTCCGCGCACGCCTGACCCGGCTTCGCGTGCTCCGCGACTCGGACACCGACCACAGCGGCGTCGGCTTCGAGGAGTTCGAGACGGTCCAGGCGCTTCAGACGCTGCTCCGCACGCAGGTCGCCGAGCGTGAGGCCCTGGCGTCGCGATACGGCGTCGAGCACCCGCGCATGCAGGAGGTCGACGAGCGCATCACGACGCTTCGCGAGCAGCTCTCGCACGAGGTCGACGGGATCCTGCGGGCCGCGGAGGCCGACCTGCGCGAGGCGAGCGAGGTCGAGGGGGGAATCCAGCACGAGATCGACATGGCGAACGCCGCCGGGCTCGAGCTCAACCTGCTCGAGATCGAGTACGGCAAGCTGAACCGCACGCGGGAGAACAACGAGAAGCTCTACGGCGTCGTGCTCGAGCGCACCACGGAGACCGATCTCACGCGCATGCTGCGGACCACCCACGTCCACATGGTCGATCGGGCGCTGGACCCGACGGCTCCGGTGAGCCCGCGGGTGACGACCAACGTCGCGGCGGGAACTGGCCTCGGGCTTCTCGCGGGCCTTCTGGTCGCGCTGCTCCTCGGCCGTCTCGATCGACGCATCAAGAGCGCGCGCGACGTGGAGGATCAGGGCCTCACCGTCCTCGGCGTTCTCCCGGCGATCTCCACCGTCGACGAGCCCGGCGCCCGCGCGCGGAAGCGTCGTGGACCGACCGGTGACGTCCGACGTGATCTCGTCGCGCACACACACCCGATGTCTTCGATCGCAGAGAACTGCCGGACGATCCGCACGAACCTGATGTTCGCCGGGGAGGAGCCCCTCCGCACTCTCGCGATCAGCAGCGCGAACCCTCAGGAGGGCAAGACCACGGTCACGTGCAACATCGCCATCTCGCTCGCGCAGAGCGGCAAGCGCGTCCTCGTGGTCGACACGGACATGCGACGCCCGCGGGTCCATCACGCGTTCGGCCTCCCGGGAAAGCGCGGCCTCACGTCGATGATCGTCGGCGAGGCCAAGCTCGACGACGTGGTCCAGGAGACGGTCGTCACGAACCTGTGGGTCGTCGCGTGCGGACCGATCCCCCCGAACCCCGCCGAGCTGCTCCACCGCGAGAGCTTCCGGGCTCTCATCGCGGAGGCGCGGGACCGCTACGATCTCGTGATCTTCGACAGCCCGCCGCTCAGCGCCGTGGCTGACGCCGCCGTTCTCGCACCGCAGCTGGACGGCGTGTTGCTCGTCGTGCGCGCGAACCGGACGAGCCGTGACGCCATCCGGAGTGTCCTGAGGCAGCTACGAGACGTGAACGCTCACGTCGTCGGAAGCGTCCTGAACGGCCTCGACCCGCGCGCGAAGTCCGAAGGCGGCTACTACTACTACGGACGCGACGGCTACTACTCGAGCGCCGAGGACGACGGCAGCGGCGATCCTCCGGCCCAGCCGCCCAGCGCTTCGCCGCCCCGCCCGCAAGCCGACGCAGCGGAGTAGGGCGCCGGTTCCGAGACGCTCGGTCTACCGGTCCGGAAGGCAGCGACTCGGTTGGGACGGCAGCGACTCGACTCGGTTGGGACGGCAGCTACCCGGTCGGAACGGCAGCCACCAGAAGCGAAACTGCCAGAAACGAAGAAGGGGCGCTCCTCTCGGAGTCGCCCCTTTTCGTCTAGCTCTCCATCTCGCTCAGGGCGTCGACGCCGGCGTAGGAAGGTAGGGAGTCGTGTAGACCGGGATGATCGGCACGGCGCTCGGGTCCTCGTCCGGCGTGTTCGGATCGATCTCCGTCACGACCCGCGTCGTTCCCGTCTCGAAGAGCGACTGGCCGATGCACTCGTTCGCGTCGCGCTCGAGCTGCGTGAAGTTCTGACCGAGCACGGTGATGACGGTGAACTCGTGGTTGCGCCGATCGGGATCCGCAGTCGTCGTCGCTTCCTGGAGCGACTCGACGCGGTCGCTCATCGTCCGGACGTGCGCGTTGATCTGGGTGAGCTTGTCGTCGAGGCAGGTGACGCGGACGATGTCGCCCTCGCGGCGCGCCTCGTCGAGCATGCTCATGACGTGCTGGCTGAGCGACTCGGCAGAGTGCTGAATGCGGTCCGCTTCGGCGAGCTGATCCTCGGGCGTCAGGTCGGCGCGGCGACGAACGCCGGTCGAAGCATCTTCACCCTGGTCGCCTTCGCCGTCCTGCGCGAGAGCGAAGCTGCCCCCGACGAGGAGGACCACGACGGTCAACCAGACCCACTTCTTGGTGGAAACCCGCATTCGGAACCTCCGCAACGATGCGCAGGTCTACCCGCGCCCGCCGCACCGTGTCACTTTGGACGCCCCGAAGCTACCAGTCGGTTCGAGGGGTAGTCAACGCCAGGTCCGTTGCACCCGCTCCGCTGGGCGTTCAACGACAGGGCATATGAGCGAGCGAAAGAACGTGCGGATCCACCCGACGGCCGATGTGTCGGACCGAGCAGCCCTGGGCGAAGGGAGCAGCGTCTGGAACCAGGCTCAGATCCGTGAAGGAAGCCGGCTCGGGAGCGGCTGCATCGTCGGGAAGGACGCCTACGTCGACTTCGACGTCATCGTCGGAGACCTCTGCAAGATCCAGAACGGCGCGATGCTGTATCACGGGGTCACGCTCGAGGACGGCGTGTTCGTGGGGCCTGGCGCGATCTTCACCAACGACAGAAGGCCACGCGCGATCAACGTCGACGGCACGCTCAAGGGAGCCGAAGACTGGGCAGTCGCTCGGACGCACGTGGAGCGCGGAGCCGCGATCGGCGCGGGCGCGGTCCTGGTGGCGGGAGTGAGGGTCGGACGCTGGGCGATGATCGGCGCCGGCGCCGTGGTCACGCGAGACGTTCCACCCCACGCGCTCGTCGCCGGGAACCCGGCGCGGTCCCTCGGCTGGGTGTGCGCCTGTGGAGATCGCCTGGACAGCGCACGAGCGCGCTGCCCGATCTGCGGCGCTGCGCTGGACGCGGCCGGAACGGGAGTCGTGTCGTGATCAGCTTTGCCGTGATCGGCGCCGGGGCGATGGGCCGAAACCACGCGCGGGTCCTCCAGTCGATGCCCGGCGTGCAGCTCACGGCGCTCGTCGAGCCCAGCCTGAGCACGGGAAGCGACGTCGCGCGGCTCCACGGCGGGCGGGTCCATGCGAGCCTCGAGGCCATGCTCGCGTCGGGCGTGCCGGACGCGGCGATCGTCGCCGTCCCCACTTCCGCGCACTTCGAGGCCGCGCGCGTGCTGCTCGAGAACGGAGTGCACGTCCTCGTCGAAAAGCCGATCGCCGCCACCGCAGCCGAAGGCAACGAGCTGGCGAGCCTCGCCGAACGAAAGGACCTCGTCCTCGCGGTCGGGCACGTCGAGCGATTCAACCCCGCGGTCGTCGCGCTCAAGGGGCACCTCGCGCGCGGCGCGCTCGGCAAGGTCTTCCAGGTGCGAGCGCAGCGCATCGGACCGTTCCCGGCGCGCATTCGAGACGTGGGCGTCGCGCTCGACCTCGCGACGCACGACATCGACGTGATGCGCTATCTGCTCTCGTCCGAGGTCGTTCGCGTGTACGCCGAAGCGAAGCGCGAAGTGCACACGTCGCGTGACGACCTCGTCTCGGCGCTGCTTCGCTTCGCGGACGACACAGTGGGCGCGCTCGAGGTGAACTGGCTGACGCCCACCAAGAGCCGCGAGCTCACCGTCACCGGCGAGCGCGGGATGTTCCGCGTCGACTACCTGACGCAGGATCTCTACTTCTTCGAGAACGCCGAAGCGTCGGCCGTCGCCTGGCCGGCCATCAGCGTGCTCCGAGGCGTGAGCGAGGGCGCGATGACTCGGTTCCACGTGCCGCGGCGCGAGCCCCTTCGCGCCGAGCTCGACGCGTTCGTGGCCGCCGTCCAGGGAGATCGGAGCGGCATCGTGCGCGGGGACGACGGTGTCCGCGCCCTCTCGATCGCAGCGGCGCTGACCACGTCGGGCGCAGAGCGACGCGTGGTCGAGCTTTGAGCCTCGAGACACTTCGAGCTCGGCTCGAGGACAAGACCGCCAAGCTCGCCGTCGTCGGGCTCGGCTACGTCGGGCTGCCTGCGGCATGTCTGTTCGCCGCCAGCGGGATCGAGGTCGTCGGCATCGATCGCAAGGAGGACCGCGTCCGATCGATCGCTCGCGGCGAGTGCCCGATCGAAGGCGACGAGCCGGAGCTCCCGGCACTCCTCGCGCAGGTGGTGGGCGCCGGCGCGCTCGCCGTCACCACGGACCTCTCGGCTGTTTCGCGCGTGGACGTGGTGATCGTCGCGGTCGACACGCCGGTCGAGGCGGACCATTCGCCGCGCTACTCCGCGCTCGAAGCGGCCATCCGCGGGATCGGTGCCCACCTCGCGGTCGGTGCGCTCGTCATCGTCGAGAGCACGGTCTCGCCAGGGACGTGTCGCGATCACGTGGCGCGCTGGCTCACCGAGTCGTCGGGCGGCGCGCTCGGCGAGCGCTTTCACCTGGGACACTGCCCGGAGCGCGTGATGCCGGGTCGTCTGCTCGCGAACATGCGCGAGATGGCCCGCGTGTGCGGCGGCTCATCACCGCCGGTCAGCGAGGCGATGCGCGCGCTCTATCGTCACGTCGTCGCCGCCGACCTCGACTGCGCAGACCTGACGACCGCCGAGATCGTGAAGACCTCGGAGAACGCATACCGCGACGTTCAGATCGCGTTCGCGAACGAGCTCGCGCGAGTCTGCGAGGAAGCCGGCGCGGAGTTCCTCGAGGTGCGCGCCCTCGTCAACAAGTCGCCCGGCAGAAACGTGCTGCTCGCGGGCGGCGGCGTCGGGGGGCACTGCATCCCCAAGGATCCGTGGCTGCTTCGTCACGGCGCGAGGACGAGCCTGCCGCTCGTCGAGGCGGCGCGAGCGGTCAACGAGTCGATGCCAGCGCACGTCGGCGAGCTGCTGGAGGAAGCGCTCGCGGCGGCAGGCGGAGCTCTTGCCGGTAGCCGGATCGCCGTGCTCGGCTACGCGTATCTCGAGGGGTCCGACGACGACCGCAACAGTCCGACGGAGGCGCTGTTGGCCTGGCTCGATGCGCGCGGCGCTTCTGCGCGCGTCCACGATCCGTTCGTCGCCGGCCGCGAGCGTGATCTCGCCGCGGTCACGTCGGATGCCGACGCGCTCGTGGTGATGGTCGCGCACGCTCCGTATCGAGCCCTGGATCTCGAGAGCCTCGGCGCAGCCATGAGACGGCGCGTGCTCGTCGATGCGCGACACGTCGTGGAGCCGATCGCAGCGCGGAGCGCCGGCTTCGTGATCCGTGCGATCGGGCGGCCGCGCCGCTGACGTGCGATGGACGGCAGCCTGGACCGCGCCCTCATCAGCTCCCGTGAACGCCGATCCCTTCGTACGTGAAGCCCTGCTTCCGGAGGCCGTAGCCCGACCAGATGTTTCGGCCGTCCACGAGCAGCGGTCGCGACATCGTTCGCTTCAGGCGCTCGAAGTCCGGGTTCTGGTAGGGGCGCCACTCCGTCACGAGCACGAGCGCGTCTGCGCCGTTCGCGGCCTCGTACGGATCGTCCACGAGCGTGATCTTGTCGCCGTAGATGGCGCGCGCATTGGCCGCGGCCTCCGGGTCGTGGGCCATGACCGTTGCACCCGCCGCGAGGAGCGCGTCGATCAGCGAGAGCGCGGGCGACTCGCGCAGGTCGTCCGTGCGCGGCTTGAAAGCGATGCCCCAGACGCCCACTCGCCGACCCGTGAGAACGCCGTCGAACTGACGAGAGAGCTTCTCGAAGAGAACTCCCTTCTGCAGCTTGTTGACCTCGTCGGTCGCCGTCGCGAGCTGTAGGTCGATGCCGTGCGTCTTGGCCGTGTGAACGAGCGCGGAGACGTCCTTCGGGAAGCAGGAGCCGCCGTAGCCGGGGCCCGCGTACAGGAACTTCGAGCCGATCCGGACGTCGCTTCCGACTCCGTGTCGCACGTGATGAACGTCGGCACCGACGACGTCACAGAGCCGCGAGATCTCGTTCATGAACGAGATGCGCATCGCGAGCATGGTGTTCGCGACGTACTTCGTGAGCTCGGCGCTCGGCGGATCCATCCAGACGATCCGATCCATGTCGAGACAAAGCGGATGGTAGAGGCGCTCCATCCGATCGCGCGCGAAGTCGTCTCCGGCAGGGACGCCGATGACGATGCGGTCAGGCCTCAGGAAGTCGCCGACGGCGTCGCCCTCTTTCAAGAACTCGGGGTTCGAGACGACGTGGATCGGCACCTTGCTCCCGGCGACGATCTTCGTCACCCGCGCGTTGGTCCCGACCGGCACGGTGCTCTTCAGGACGAGCACGCACTCTCGAGAGGCGTGCTCGCGAACGGTCTCGGCGACCCGATCCACGGCGCTCAGGTCCGCGGCTCCGTCAGCCGCCATGGGCGTTCCGACGGCGATGAAGATGAGGTCCGCGCTCGCGATGGAGGCTGGAACGTCGGTCGAGAACGCGAGCCGCCCGGTCGCAGCGTTTCTCGCGACGAGCGAGTCGAGGCCTGGCTCGAAGATCGGGATCTCGCCGTTTCTCAGCCGCGCGATCTTGCCCTCGTCGAGATCCGCGCAGAGGACGTCGGTCCCCGTCTCCGCGAAGCCGGCCCCGCTCACGAGACCGACGTAGCCCGTTCCCACCATGCAGACCTTCATCGCTTCGCCGTTCTCCCTGAGCTCGCCCGAGACACCGTTGCCGAGAAGTACGCGACCGTTCGCGCGAGCCCATCGCGCAAGGGGACCCGAGGCTCGAAGCCCAGGCGGGACCGCGCCAGCGTGAGGTTCGGCCGTCGCTGCGTCGGGTCGTCCTCGGGCCGCGGATGGAACGTCAGCGTGACCTTCGCGCCGGTGATCTCGATGGCGAGCTCGGCCAGCTCGCGCATGGTGAACTCCGTGTCGTTCCCGATGTTGACGGGGCCTTGCTCGTCCGGGTGCTCCATCAGGCGAACGAGCCCGTCCACGAGGTCGTCGACGTAGCAGAAGCTCCGCGACTGCGTCCCGTCACCGTAGATGGTGAGGGGCTGACCGCGCAGCGCCTGCACCACGAAGTTCGACACGACGCGCCCGTCGTCGGGGTCCATACGCGGGCCGTACGTGTTGAAGATGCGCACGATGCGCGCATCGAGGCTCCGCGTCCGGCGGTAGTCGCTCACCAGACTCTCGGCGACGCGCTTGCCCTCGTCGTAACAAGCGCGCGGGCCCGTGGTGCTCACCGAGCCTCGATACTCCTCGGGCTGAGGATGAACCTCGAACTCGCCGTAGACCTCGCTCGTGCTCGCGAGCAGCAGGCGCGCGTGGTCGCGGTGCGCGCGCTCGAGACCGTAGAGGGTGCCGAGGAAGCTCGTGCGCGTCGTGTAGATCGGGTCGCGCTGGTAATGCGGAGGGCTCGCGGGACAGGCCAGCAAGTAGATTCGATCGAAGCGCGTCTCGAGCGGACCGACCGACGGCAACGGGGTCGTGACGTCGTGCTCGAAGAGCGAGAAGCGCGCGTGGCCCGCGAGGTGCGCGACGTTGTTCGGCGAGCCGGTGAAGAAGTTGTCGACCGCGACCACCTCGTTCCCCTCCGCGAGGAGGCGATCACAGAGGTGCGAGCCGACGAAGCCGGCGCCACCAGTGACGAGGATACGGAGGGCTCCCATGCGGGCGGAGGAATACGCGCCACGGGCGCCTCGGGCAAAGGGCTTTGTGGTTCTTGCCTGCTGCCTGCTACGAAACGACGCACGATGCGCGCGATCCTCCTGGCGGCCGGGCTCGGCAACCGTCTTCGGCCGCTGACCGATCGGCTGCCGAAGCCGGCCGTGCCGCTCATGAACCGCCCGCTGGCGAGCTTCGCGATCGAGCACCTTCTGCGCGCCGGCGTCGATCAGCTCGGCGTGAACGCTCACCATCTCCCGCAGGAGGTCGAGAAGCTGGTCGAGCGCTTCGTGCCACCGTCGGTTCGTCGCGTCGTGTCGGTCGAGCGAGAGCTGCTCGGGACGGCGGGTGGGATCGCGTCGGCGCTCGCTGGGCTCGAAGCCGTCAGCACGCGGATGGACGACGACGAGCCCTTGTTCGTCATGAACGCCGACGTCCTCTTCGCGCCGAATCTCGAAGCTGCGCTCGCGCTCCATCGGTCGAACGGCGCGTACGCCACCATGGTGCTGCGCAGCGATCCGAGAGCCGCGACGCTCGGCCCGGTGGACATCGACGGGAGCTCACGCGTACGCCGACTGCTCGGCGCGCCCGTGCTCGATGACGGGACGCTCGAGAGGATGATGTTCACCGGCGTCCACGTCCTGTCCGCCCGCGCCGTACGCGACCTCCCGGCCCGCGGCTGTGTCATCCGCCAGGGCTATCGGCGCTGGATCGACCGCGGGGAGATCGTCATGGGGCTGGTCGAGCGCGCCCCGTTTCGCGACCTCGGCACGCCGCGAGAGTACCTCGCGGCGCACCTCGATCTACTCCGCGGGACCGTTCCGTGGCCGGGGATCGATGCGGCAAACGTGCTCGTCGACCCGGCGGCGAGCGTCGGCGGCGCAGAGCTCAGCGAGTGCGTCGTGGGAGCAGGCGCGCGCGTCGCCCCCGGAGTCCGGCTCGAGCGTGCGGTCGTCTGGCCTGGCGCGGTGGTGCGCGAGCCCGGCGCTGATGTCATCCTCTTCGGCTTCGAACGCCTCTCCGCGATCTGAAGCGCGCGGAGGCGACGCTCTCTCGAAAGGGATCCTCATGTTTGATCTTGCTTGTCGTGACGCGTCGAAGCTCGCGTTGGCCGTGGCGTCGCTCGTCGCGCTCCTCTCCGTCTCCGCATGCACGAGCGGACGCGTGCCGGGCCGCGATGCGGGTCGCTCCGACGGCGCGTCCGGCGGCACGTGCGCCCCTGGCGTGACGTCGTACTGCTACGGAACGCAGACCGTCGCGTGCAACGCGGACGGAAGCGAAGGAGCCCGCACCGACTGCGCCCTCGGCGGCGGCGTCTGCGTGGAGCACCTGGGCTGTCGGGCGTGCGTTCCCAACCACGGCGGCTGCGATGGCAACACCGTGCAGCGCTGCCGAGCGGACGGCAGCGGCTACGACACGGTCACGACCTGCGACCCCTCGACCGGGCAGATCTGCAACGAGTTCACCACCTCGTGCACGAGCCCTTGCGAAGAGGCGGCGATGCAGAACTCCTACATCGGCTGCGAGTACTGGCCCATCCCGACGCTCAACAACGCGCTCGTCCAGCAAGACGCGTTGACCGGCGCCTCGTACTGGGACTTCACCTTCGCGATCGCCATCGCGAACCCCGGGACCTCGCCTGCGGTCGTCACGGTGCGCCGCGGCGGGAGCACCGTCGCGATGCGCACGATCGCCGGCGGTGCGCTCGACACGATCGAGCTCGACTGGGTGACCGGCCTTCAGCCCGAGCCCGATGCGACGACCGGGATCACGCCTTCATCCTTCGTCGCGAACGGCGCCTACCAGGTGACTTCGACGCTGCCGGTGACCGTCTACCAGTTCAATCCCCTCGACTACGAGACGTCAGGTCGAACGGGGACCGTGAACTCCTTCTCGAACGACGCGTCCCTCCTTCTCCCGGCCCACGCCATGACCGGAAACTACATGGTGCTCAGCCGGCCGACCCACCTGATCGAGCGCACCGCGACGAACCGCGACAACCCGTCCGACACGGCGACCTTCACGAACTCGAGCCCCGGGTTCTTCACGCTGGTCGGCGTGGACCCGACCGCCGTGACGGTGGACATCACCTTCTCGGCCAACGTCGTGGCGTCGACCGACGGCCGCGTACGCGCGTTCCGGCGTGGTGAGACGGGGACGTTCACGCTCGCGCAGGGCGACGTGCTCCAGGTCGCGACGGGGCAGCCGAGCACCTGCACGCACCTCCCGGGCAGCGACTCGACCACGCAGGTCGTGGCGGATCCCATCTTCGGCGACACGACGTACGACATCGACATCTACTACTGCGACGTCGGTGCGAGCTACGACCTCACCGGCACCGAGATCCGCGGCACGGGTCGCCTCGAGCTCGTCTCCGGGCACAACTGTGACTTCGTTCCGGCGAACCGCTGGGCGTGTGACCACCTCGAAGAGGGCATCTTCCCGCTCGAGACGTGGGGGCAGGAAGCGATCGTCGCAGTGACGCGACCGCTGCGAGGTGAGCCGAACGTGATTCGAATCCTCTCGAGCCACGACGGCAACGCGATCACCTTCGATCCGCCGGCGACCCACGGCGGCCTCACGCTCAACCGCGGCGAGTTCATCGAGTTCGAAGCGAGCGCGAGCTTCCGAGCGACCGGCTCCGACGCGTTCCTCGTCGCACAGTTTCTCGTCGGTCAGGACTACGCGGGCTTCGGCTCGTCGCCCGCTGGCGCACAGGGTGACCCGTCCATGTCGCTCGCGATCCCGACCGAGCAATATCGATCGTCGTACGTGTTCCTCGCGCCGACTTCCTACGCGTCGAGCTTCGTGACGGTGACCGCACCCACCGACGTTCCCGTGATGCTCGACGGGAGCGCCGTGACGGGCTTCGCCTCGGTGGGCTCGACGGGCTTCTCCGCCAGCAGCGCGTCCATCGCCGGTGGCGTGCACACCATCACGTCGAGCGCGCCGTTCGGGATCGTCGTGTACGGGTTCGGAACGTACACGAGCTACATGTATCCGGGCGGTCTGGACCTCAACCTCATCGACGCGCCGTTCTGACGGCGGAACGAGCTGGCGAGGCGGGCAGGGCCGGGCTACACGGCTCCGCCTTTCGCGCTTCGCTTGTTTTTTGACGTACTCGATCGAGCCGCGTAATCGAGTGTCAGGTCGTGCTCGACGCCGTGTCGACTCGGACACGGCTCCTGGCACCGACAGCCTGGATCGGCCTGGAATCATGGAGAGGCGCCCACTGGCGCGGGCCTCGCGATGACCTGGGCAGAGTCGCCTTCCTCGGTGCCTCGAACTGGAGACGCATCATGACGAACAGCAGTCGGGACGAGCTCGCGGGCAAGAAGGTCGGAGTGCTCCTCGGAGGCATCGGCCCGGAGCGAGAGGTGTCGCTCAAGACTGGAGAGGCGATCGCCACCGCGCTGGAAAGCCGTGGCTACGACGTCGTCCGGGTCTACGTGGATCGCGACATCGATCGCGTGCTGCGTCAGACGCCGATCGACGTCGCCTTCATCGCGCTCCACGGCACCTACGGCGAAGACGGCTGTGTGCAGGGGCTGCTCGAGATCATGGGCATCCCGTACACGGGCTCCAACGTGCTCGCGAGCGCGCTCGCGATGGACAAGCTCAAGGCCAAGGAGCTGTTCCGCCTCTACAACGTCCCGACCCCTCCGTACTACGCGGTCGACGCCGAGGATCTCGACGGTATCGAGGACCTGCACGGCTCGTTCGGTTTTCCGGTGTTCGTGAAGCCGCGTCGCTCGGGATCGAGCGTCGGCGCGGGCAAAGCGAGCGACCTCGCGGAGCTGAAGCTGCGCTGTGAAGAAGCCGCTCAGTACGACCGCTGCGTCCTCGTGGAGCGCTTCGTCCAGGCGAAGGAAGTGACCGTCGCCGTGCTCGACGGCCGCGCGCTTGGAGCGCTCGAGATGGTGCCGAAGGGTCAGTTCTACGACTACAGGTCGAAGTATCAGCAGGGCCAGAGCGAGTATCACTTCCCCGCGCGGCTCTCGCCGACTCGCTACAAGGGCGTGCTCACGCTCGCCGAGCGTGCGCACCGAGCGCTCGGGTGCAGCGGCGCGACGCGCGTCGACCTCCTCGTCACCGAGGGGGAGAACGAGTACGTGCTCGAAGTGAACACGATCCCCGGCATGACCCCGACGTCACTGCTGCCCAAGATCGCGGCCGGCTCGGGCTACGACTTCGCGGATCTGTGCGAGGCGATCCTGCTGCGCCGCGCGCTGGGCGCTCCCGGCAGTCACTTCGAAGATGCTGGGTGCCTGGGCGCGCTCGGCGAAGAGGCGATCGCTCCCGCCGAGTGATCGACCAACGGCCAACCGGGCAACCGGCTCACGCCGGTGGATCCGTCACTCGGCCGCGAACTGCAGGACGGGGTAGTCGAAGAATCCCCCTGACCTGGAGACGACGACGGCCGAGATCACGTCGCCACGGCTGACGTGAAGCGCCGAGAGCGCCTGAGCGGGCATGAAGATCAGGTCGGCCCACTCTTCGCCGCTCGCGTGCCGACAGCGAATCGTCATTCGATTCTGGACGCCGGCCGGGTACGAGCGTCGCCGCGCATCGGCAGGATCGAGAACGTCGATGTCGCTCGCGTGCGCCACGGCGCAGGTCTGAGTCGTACCGATGATCGACGGATCCCGTGCGAGCGCGCGAAGGTCGAACCCCATCGGGACGGTCGTCACAGGATGAAGGGACTCCGACGGGCGGTCGGGGGCGCTGCCGACGGTCTCCACGAAGTCGAGGACGGGGTAGTCGAAGAACCCTCCGTCGGCCGTCCGGATCCTGACGCGGATCCGCGCCCCCGGGACGACCTCGGAGACGTGGGACGCGCGTGTCGCCAGGAACTCCAGATCGGCCCAGCTCTCACCCGTCGGCGAGACGCACTTGATGCTCATCCGCTGAACGGCCGCGAGGTCGTACGGCGTGGTCGTGCCGGCGGCTTCTTCCTCGGCGGTGGGAGGCTCGATCGCCTCGAGGCGAAGCGCAGCCCCGACGTCACACAGCTGCTCCGTGCCGATGTGGACGCCGGGCTGCACGCGGACGAGACGCATGTCGAAGCCGGCTCCGACCGCCGCCGAGGTATGCGCTTGGACCGCAGCCTGGTCTTCTTCCAGGCTGCCCTCCGTCTCGCGCGTGGGTGCGCCCGGGGCAGTCGGGGCCGCGTTCGTGTCCGTTCCGACGAACGGGTTGACGCAGCAGCCCATGGTGACGCCCGCGCACAGAGTGGCGAGCGATGCGGCGAGAGCACGCAAGGCGCGCCTGCGTACGCTCGTGCGGCGCCCGTGTCAACGCTGCCGGGAAACCGTCGTTGCCTTGCCCGGCCTGCAATGTTAGCGTGGCCGGCTCCCATTCCGGCTCGCCCGACCACTCTTCCAGGCGGATCTTTTTCCGCGCCACGCCCGGGTAGGCCCCCCCAAGAACCCCCGAGCGGGACAGCGGCATCGCCGCTCCCGCACGTAAACACCGGATAGAGATGACGTTCACCGAAGCTGCGGTCGAGATCCTGCGTCTCGCAGGGCGCCCGCTCCACTACAAGAAGATCACCGAGCTCGCGATCGGTCGCCACCTGCTCTCGCATGTCGGGAAGGCGCCCGAGCTCACCATGAGCTCGCGCCTCGCGACCGCGGTCAAGAAGGACCGCGGTGACGAGCCGATCGTGAAGGTGAAGCCGGGCGTGTTCGCGCTCCGCGAGTTCACGAAGGAGATGTTGGCCTTGGCCGATTCGGACGACGACATCGACGTCTCGCAGCTTCCTGCGGAAGCGCCGCGTCCGCCCGCCGTCGTGGCGGAGGTTCCGGAGGGGACGGAAGGCGAGGTCGCGCCGAAGCCTCGGCTTCCCGGATCCGACGTCTTCCCCGCCGAAGACGATGACGATCAGCCGATCCTCGGCGGCCTATCCGACGAGGACGAGTCCGATGATGACAAGCAGGACGATGCGCGTCGCGGACGCCGTCGCCGCCGTCGCCGGGGCAAGGGACCCGGCGAGGAGGGTGCCGTGGAAGGCGAGAACGAAGAGCCACGCGCGGCAGATGCTCCCGCTGCCGAAGGCGAGCGCCCCGAGCCCCGAAGCGATGCACGCCCCGAGCGCAACGAGCACGAGCGTGGAGGCCGCGATCGAGGGGGACGCGATCGCGACCGACACCGCGGCGGAGAGCGTGACCGCGGCGGAGACCGTGACCGTGGCGGAGACCGTGACCGTGGCGGCGAGCGTGACCGTGGCGGCGAGCGTGACCGTGGCGGAGACCGTGACCGTGGCGGAGGTGACCGGCACGCGCAGCATGGCGGACGTGGCGGGCGCGACGCGTATCGCGCGCCCGCAGTCGACCTCTCCCGAGAGCCGCAAGAGGGCGACGTCCTCGGGCGCGAGCTGTCCGATGCGGTGTTTGCCGTGCTCTCGAGCAGCGATCCGAGCCCGCAGACCTACGGCGCCATCGCCGGAGAGCTCGTGCGCCGCGGCCGACTGGCCGGCGAGCCCGCGACGCTCTCTCCCACGGTGGCAGCAGCCGTCCGGGCCGACTCGCGCAAGCGCGACGGAGAGCGCGCACGCTTCCGCCACGTTCCCGGCGGCGTGGCACTGGGGGACTGGTACCTCCCCCGCGATGCCGTCTTCCGTGAGCGCGACGCCGTTCGCGCTGCAGAGCGACAGCGGCACGAGGTGCGTCGCGCGTTCGTCCGGAAGATCGCGGAGCTCCCTCCGGCAGGTTTCGCCGAGCTGATCGCCACGTGGCTCTCGACCGAGGGCGTCGGCTCGCTGAGGGGCGTGCGTCGTCCGACCTCCTCCGCACAAGAGATGCACTTCGCGGGCGTCTTGCGGCGCGGTCACGAAGAGACGCGCCTCGCGATCCTCGTCGTGCGCGACGCGCGTGAGCTGACGCGAGAGCGCGTGATCGAGATGCGCGGATCGCTTCACCACTACGGCAGCGCGAGCGAGACGTGGGTCGTCTCGCTCGGGCCAGTTCCTCGCGCCACGCGTGAGGAAGCTCAGGTGCCGGGCGCAACCCCGGTCTCCATCTGGGACGGGCTCGGGCTTGCCGAGGCCATGGAGGCGCGGCGAGTCGGCCTCGTTCCGCTGGCGCTTCCGATCACCTCGATCGACCTCGATCTCCTCGATGCGCTGCGCGGCCAGACCGAGCCGCCGCTGCGCGACTGGGCCCGCGAGGGTGGCCGCGACGGCGGCCGTGAGCCGCGCGAGGGCCGAGACGGTGGCCGAGACGGTGGCCGTGAGCCGCGCGAGGGCCGAGACGGTGGCCGTGAGCCGCGCGAAGGTCGTGAGGCGCGTGAGCCGCGCCAGAACGGCACCAGCCCGGAAGTCACCACGACGGAGTCGTCGGCTGAAGACGACGCAGGCGCCGTAGCGAGCGGCGGGTCGGTCGGTGAAGCTGCACCGGCCGCCGAGAACGCCACGCCCGGCGAGGGCTCCGCCGCTGAGACCGAGGCGAACGGGGAGCAGGGCGAGGGCGGTCGCCGTCGCCGTCGCCGTCGTCGTCGTCGAGGTGCCGGTCCGGGCGCCGAAGCGACCGGAGGCGATGCGATCGGCGATGAAGAAGGCGACGAAGAGGCCGAAGAAGGCGCCACGACGCCTGGCGAAGTCGTCGCGAGCGCAGCCGAGGCAGAGCCTTCGATCGAGACGCCCGCCGCCGAGCCCGGCGCGAGCGACGACGAGAACGACGTGCTCGTCGAAGTGGACAGCGACGGGACGCGATCCGAGGACGAGTAGGCGGCAATGGGCCCAGCGGACGCGCTCGCCGCTTGGCGAGAACGGGCCGAAGCCGAGCTGCGCGGGCAGCCGCTAGGCTCCCTGACGACCAGACGCGTCGACGGGCTCGTCATTCCGCCTCTCGAGGTCGCCAATCCGCTCCGTGAGGAAGGCCTCGCGAGCGGACCCGCGAAGCGTTCGATCGCGCTGGTCGTCGACGAACGAAGCGTCGAGGTCGCGCGCCCTTTCTTCGAAGCGGTAGACGTTCTCTGGATCCGTGGACAGCGGGGGCCCGACGCCCCTGCGCCCACGGTCGTGATCGAGCCCTCCGAGCGCGACTTCGATCGCACTGCGATCGGCGGCGCGCGGGTCCTGAGCGATCCGGCGATCGAGGTGGTCCGCGGCGGGAGCGCGCGGCCTTGGGATGCGCGCGACGCCATCAGTAGCGCCGCGCTACACGACCTGGGCGCGAGCCCCGTGACGCAGGTCGCCCTGATGGTCGCCGCGATGCTCGAGCGCCGTCGTGCGCTCGGATCCGCGAGGCCACCCGCCTTCGCGGCGGCGGTGTCGCCGGAGATCTTCGTCGAGCTGAGCAAGCTTCGCGCGGCCAGGAGGCTGAGCGACCGGGTGCTCGCGACGCTCGGCGAGCCGCTCGGTGCTCCGCTCTTCGTTCGAACGGACGCTCGGTCGCAGGCACGGCTCGATCGCGCGACGAACGCCGTTCGAAGCGCGCTCGGAGTCGCAGCGGCCATGCTCGGGGGCGCGGACTGCGTCGGTGCCGCCGCGATGGACGCCGTGGGCGATGATCCATCGGCGCTCGGCCTGCGGCTCGCGCGCAACACTTCTCTCGTCCTGTCGCTCGAGTCGTCGCTGACGGCGACGGACGACCCGGCGCGCGGCAGCTACAGCGTCGAGTCGCTGACCGATCGGATCGCGAGAGAGGCCTGGGAGGTCGTCCGCGAGATCGAACGACGCGGCGGCCTCGCGGCAGCGGCGTCCTGGGCAAGCGAGCGCATCGAGAGCGAAGCGACCGCGCGGCGCGCTGCCGTCAGAACCCGCGCGATCCCGATGGTCGGCGTCAGCCGTTTCGCGATGGCCGGCGACGAAGTGCGCGGCGTGGACACCATCGCGCGGGATGCGTCTCCGTTCGAGGCGCTCCACGTCGGCGAGCCACCGCCCGTCCAGCTCCTCGTCCTCGGCGCGCGGAGCGCTGTCGAAGCGCGTGCCGCCTACGCGCGTGAGCTCATCGAAGCGGGCGGGATGCGCGTGATCGCGCCGGACGATGGATCCTCGGCCCACGTCACCCTCATCGCCGCGCCCGACGCGCTCTTCGCGACGGAGGTGCTGTCGCACGTGCGCGCGCTGCACGAAAAGGGTGTCGACGTGTGGATCGCAGGCCGGCCGTTGGCCCACGAAGCCGCACTGCGCGGCGCGGGCGCCCGAGGATTCGTCTTCGTCGGGGCAGACATCGTGGACGTGCTGTCGGCGATGCGCGCTCGCGCCACGAGGCCGTCGTGAGGGACCTCGTCGACCTCGCGTACGACGACCTCGTTCGCCCTCCGGCGCTGCCCGGGGACCCGACCGTGGCTCGCGCGACGCCGGAGGGAATCGAGATCCGCCGGCGCTACGCTCGAGACGCGAGCGCGCATGATCCGGGCGTTCCAGGCGTACCGCCCTACGTTCGCGGTCCCTACGCGACGATGTACACCCGTCGGCCTTGGACGATCCGCCAGTACGCCGGGTTCTCGACGGCCGACGAGTCCAACGCGTTCTATCGGAAGAACCTCGAGGCCGGACAGATGGGGCTCTCGGTCGCGTTCGATCTCGCGACGCATCGCGGCTACGACAGCGATCACCCGCGCGTGACGTCGGACGTCGGGATGGCCGGCGTGGCCATCGACTCGATCCTCGACATGCAGGACCTCTTCTCCGGCATCCCACTCGATCGCATGAGCGTCTCGATGACGATGAACGGCGCCGTGCTGCCGATCATGGCGCTCTTCATCGTCGCCGCCGAGCAGCAGGGCGTCCCACCCGAGAAGCTCGCCGGGACGATCCAGAACGACATCCTCAAAGAGTTCATGGTGCGGAACACCTACATCTTTCCGCCTGGCCCCTCGATGCGGATCGTGTCGGACATCTTCGCGTTCACGTCGGCGTCGATGCCGAAGTGGAACAGCATCTCGATCAGCGGCTACCACATGCAGGAAGCCGGCGCGACGGCCGAGCTGGAGCTCGCATACACGCTCGCCGACGGGCTCGAGTACCTGCGAACCGGTGTCGAGCGCGGGATCGGCGTGGACGCGCTCGCGCCGCGGCTCTCGTTCTTCTTCGCGACCGGGATGGACTTCTTCGTCGAGGTCGCGAAGCTCCGCGCAGCACGACTGCTCTGGACCGAGATCGTCGGCCGCTTCTCACCGAAGGACCCGCGTTCGTCTCTGCTCCGCACGCACTGCCAGACCTCTGGCTGGAGCCTCGCGGCGCAGGACCCGTGGAACAACGTGATCCGTACGGCGATCGAAGCGATGGCGGCCACCGAGGGCGGCACGCAGTCGCTCCACACGAACTCGCTCGACGAGGCGATCGCGCTTCCGACGCCGGCGAGCGCGCGTGTCGCGCGGAACACGCAGCTCGTCCTCCAGCTCGAGAGCGGCACCGCGAACGTCATCGACCCGTGGGGCGGATCCCACCTCGTCGAGTCGCTGACGACGGAGCTCGTGCGTCGGGCGCGCGACCACATCGACGAGGTCGAGCGCATGGGCGGGATGACGAAGGCGATCGAGGCCGCGCTCCCGAAGCTGCGGATCGAGGAGGCTGCTGCCCGCACGCAGGCCCGGATCGACGCTGGGACGCAGCCGATCGTGGGCGTGAACCGCTTCCGTTCGGCCAGCGCTGAGCCTCTCGACGTGCTCAAGGTCGACAACCGGAGAGTGCGCGACGCGCAGATCGCTCGGCTCGCGAAGCTCCGCAGCGAGCGTGATGCAGGCACGACCGACGCAGCGCTCTCGGCGCTCACCCGGTGCGCCGAAACGGGGGAGGGCAACCTGCTCGCTCTCTCGATCGAAGCCGCTCGTGCCAGCGCGACCGTCGGAGAGATGACCTACGCCCTCGAGCGCGTGTTCGGCCGCTACGAAGCGCAGGTCCGCGGGGTCACTGGCGTGTACGCTTCGGACGTGGGCGCAGCGCGCGAATCGATCGACGCCGTCAGGGCCCGGACGGCCGGGTTCGCTGCGCGCGAAGGTCGTCGTCCTCGACTGCTCGTCGCGAAGATGGGCCAGGACGGGCACGACCGCGGTCAGAAGGTGATCGCGACGGCCTTCGCCGATCTCGGCTTCGACGTGGACATCGGCCCCCTCTTCCAGACTCCCGACGAGACCGCGCGCCAGGCCGTCGAGAACGACGTTCACGTGGTGGGCGTGAGCTCGCTCGCGGCAGGCCACCTCACGCTCGTCCCCGAGCTGCGTGCTGCGCTCGCGAAGCTCGGTCGCGACGACATCCTCGTGACCGTCGGCGGCGTCATTCCGGAGAGCGATCACGCCGCGCTCCGCGAGGCAGGCGCGGCAGCGATCTTCGTTCCTGGAACCGTCATCCCAGAGGCCGCGCTGCTCCTCTTGGATCTCCTCGAGACGCCCGAGAGCCGCTGACGTGCGGCGAGCTCGCGAGCTCTCGCCGGAGTCGCTCGTCGCGAAGCTCGCGGCCGGAGATCGCGCGGCGCTCGGTCAGGCGCTCACTCTCGTCGAGAGCACCGCCCCCGACGATCTCGAGCCCGCCGACCGCCTTCTCGCGGCGCTTCCGCCCGAGGGGACTCGCGCGCTGCGCGTCGGCGTGACGGGCGCCCCCGGCGCGGGGAAGAGCACGCTCCTCGATGTGCTCGGCATGCAGCTCCTCGCGGACGGGCTCCGCGTCGGCATCCTCGCGATCGATCCGTCGAGCGGCGTGAGCGGCGGCAGCATCCTCGGCGACAAGACGCGCATGAACCGGCTCGCGCGCGAGCCCGCTGCGGTCATTCGGCCTTCGCCGAGCACGGGGGAGCTCGGCGGTGTTGCGCCGGGAACCCGCGAAGGCGTGCGGATGCTCGAGGCGGCGGGGTACGACGTCGTCATCGTGGAGACCGTCGGCGTGGGCCAGTCGGAGGTCGAGGTCGCGTCGCTGGTGGACACGCTCGTCTGGATCACTGGGCCCAACGCCGGGGACGAGCTTCAGGCGATCAAGCGCGGCCTCGTCGAGTCGGTCGACATCGTGCTGGTCAACAAGTCGGACGGAGAGCGAGTGGCGGCCGCGGCGAGAGCGCGCGCTGAGATCGAGATGGCGCTCCACTACGTGACGCCCGCGACACCCGGCTGGTCGGCGCGCGTCCTGACCATCAGCGCGCTCGAGGGCACCGGGATCGACGATGCGCTCGAAGCGGTGCGCTCACACCGGGCGCACCTCGAACGCGGCGGCCAGCTGCTGACGCGGCGCCGAGAGCAGACGGTGCTCGGGTTCCGGCGGGCGGTCGAGAGAGCCCTCGCGCAGAGGCTTCGCGGTCGACCCGAGCTGTCCGCGCTCGAGCGGGAGCTCGCCAACGGGCTCATCTCTCTGCACGCAGCCGTCGCGCGCGCGCTCGCCATCACGTAGGCGTCGGGTCAGCCCTTGCCTGCGCTGATGATGCGCAGGAAGGCATCCTGGACCGCCTGCGCGAGCACCTCGATTCGGTGCGCGCCGATCGGACCCGGGCGCAGATCGTCTGCACAGAGAAACCCGACGGGCTTCCCGTTGACGAGCACAGGCTGGATCATCAGGTCGCCGCCTCGTGATCCGACGGCGGCGCGAAAGAGTCCGTCCGCGATGCTCGTCCCGTACGGGCCGACGTGCCCATGGCGCGAGTCGAGGACCTTCTTGAAGGTCGAAGGGCTCGAGGTCGGGATCCAGAGGTTGCGTACGGAGTCTCGGCGGATGCCGGGCCCCGACCCGTCCCAGCCCTTCAGCACGCCCTTCCGCAGGGCGAAGAACACCGCAGTGCGCGCGACGCTCGTCGCTCCGTCGCACGCGAGCGTGACGACCTGGTCGCGGTCCGGCGCGGCGCGAATCGCAGCGAGCACCGTCCCGATCTCGCCAGGCGCCCCCTTCAGCGTCGGGAGGCCGGCCGCAGCGCGCGGGCCGAGCTTGTTGACCGCTTCGTCGCGGGCACGACCCGGAGCCTGGCGAGAGCGAGCGTCCTTCGAGGCGGGCTCGCTCGGAAGATCCCATGTCTCGTCTGGCGCAGGCTCGCTACGGCGAACGGATGGCGCCGACGACGGAGGCGTCTTGGAAGGTGTGCTCGTGCCCAGCGCCGTCGCCGCCTCCGCGGCTCTCATCATCGGCGCCGTCCTGCGCGGCGCACGACCGGAGCTCGTAGCGTCGTCGCCTGGCGAGGACGCGGGCCGCGGATACTCCGCCGTCTGCGCGGGTGAGTCGTGCAGCGAACCGGCCCGCCGCGGCTCCGGCGGAGCGAACGTCTTCTGCACGACGCCGCGGGGACGCTCCGACGTCGCCGGCCCGGTCTGCTGCGGCTTGTGTCGAACCAGCGGCATCGCCGGCTCGTCGTCCGACATCGCGAGGCGCGGACCGAGCTTGGCGTCCTTCGACGCCTCGCGGTCGCGCGAGCGGAAACCACCGTCGAAGGTCCGCGACGGTCGACGACGCGTCAGCTCCAGCGCGGGCGGCTCGGCCTCCAGGCTCCGTAGCGCCTCGCTCACCACGTCGGGATGTGCGGCGCGGACGCAGCCTTCGATGTCGCTGGCGCGCGCGACGGTGGCGATCGCGCGCACGCCGAGCACGCGGGAGAGCTCGTGGACCAGATGATCGTCGGACGGCGCCGCCATCGCGACGACGATTCCGTCGGTCGCGGCGCGCACCGGTAGCGCGAGAAAATCCAGGGCCATCTGTGCAGGAAGGCGGCTCGCCCAGAGCCCGTCGGCCCTGCCGAGGTCGGCTCGCGAGAGGAGCGGTCCGAATCCTTCCGACAGGAAGAACCCTGCGATCGCGTCCTCGGAGATGCCTCGACGTACCAGAGCGCGGACGAGCGCAGCCCCATGCGCCGGCGCGGTCGCGACGACCTCGGAAAGGTCGTCCCGAGTCACCAGTCCGACCCGTGCGAGTCGTCCCCCGAGATCGTCCGCCATCGGCGCGTGAGAGTGCCTCCATGCTGGGGGTGCGGGTCAAGCGGCTCTTCGAGGTAGCCAAAGGAGGAGGTACAAAAGGAACGAAAGCCGCGTACGCTTGTCAGCAACGAGAGCGACACGGCCAAGATCCCTCGGCCCGCCGTGTCTTCCACAGGGAGGCGTGATCGAATGAAGATCTGGCGGTCATGGATGGCATCAGGGGCGCTCTCGGTGGCCGTCCTGCTCTCGGGCGCGATGTCACCGCTGCTCGCGCCGCACACGGCCGCTGCTCAGGATCTCACCGAAGCTCGCCGCATCCGGATCGCGCATCGACTCGCGAGAAGTACCGTCTCCATTCTCGCGGGCCCGTCGACTGGCTCGGGGTTCGTGGTGAGCCAGGAGCGCTGGATCATCACGAACTACCACGTGATCGAGGGCGTAGTACGCACCGGCAGCGTGCAGGTCCGCTTCGGAAGCGGGACGACGCTCTCGGCTCGCATCATCGAGACCGATCAAAGCCACGATCTCGCGCTCCTCGAAGTAGCGGGTGGGCACGTGCCTTCGCCGCCTCTCGAGATGGGCGACTCGGATGACGTCGAAGTGGGCCAGCAGGTGCTCGCGTTCGGGAGCCCGTTCGGCCTCGACGGCACGCTGACCGAAGGCATCGTGAGCGCGCGGCGCGACGTGCCTGGAGTCGGCGGCGGCATGGCTCGCAACCTCATCCAGACGGACGCGCCGATCAATCCCGGGAATTCCGGCGGCCCGCTCGTGGACCGTCGCGGACGAGTCATCGGTGTGAACACGGCGATCCTCTCGCCAGGCCCGAGCGCCGGAAGCCTCGGGATCGGGTTCGCCGTCCCGGCAAACTACGTCCGCGACTTCCTCGATGACGTCCGCGACCGCGTCCGGGGACGCCACGACACACAAGCCGTCGCGACGACGACGACGACCACCACCACCACCACGACGAGCGCGACACCGCCGCGACCGACCAGCCCGGTGTTTCTGGGCCTCGTCGGCGAGGACTACACACAGGGCGGCGTGTCGGGCGTGCGTGTGACGCGCGTCGTGAGCGGCTCGCCCGCGCAGCGCGCTGGGATCGTGGGCGCCGACGAACCGCCCCCTGCGCTCATCTCCCGGCTCGGCGTCGCCTGGACCGGCCACATCATCACCGCCGTCGATGGCCGCGCGCTGCATGGCGTGGCTGAGCTCGACGCGTACCTCTCGACCCGGCAGCCCGGTCAGCGCGTGCGCCTCTCGGTCCGCCTCGGGTCGGGCTCCTTGAGCGGCGACACCACGGTCACGCTCGAAGCACCGCACTGATCTCGGCAGGACTGAAAGCCGCCAAGTGCGAAGCATCGTACGCTCCGGTGCGCATCGCGCTTCGCTGTGACTGGTCGACCGACGCAACTCCTTCACGCCTGGCGGGTTTGCTCCACTGCACCGGCGAGGCGGGAGACCGGCCGTTCGGCCGAAATTTGTAGAACTGGCTGTTTTCGGGCGTTCAACCGTGGTTGGCGCGACCGTTGCTGACGTAGGTTCGTGGCCCTCAGCAACGAACAGCTCTCGTCCGTAGTCGAGGGCGCTGCGGCCATCGCGCGAGAGGCCGCCGATCTCGTGCTCGACGGATGGCGTTCCGCAGCGGCCATCCGGACGAAGACCGACCGATCCGACCTGGTCAGCGAGTACGACGAACGATCGGAACGGCTGATCCGCGAGCGCCTCGCACACGCGTTCCCTGCGCACGGCGTCGTCGGCGAGGAGGCGCAGGGCGCGCAGGCGAGCGATCGCGCGCTCGTCTGGTACGTCGATCCGATCGACGGGACGTCGAACTTCGTCCACGGACACCCGTTCTTCTGCGTCGCGATGGGGCTCGTCGAGCGCGACGCGATGGGCGTCGAGACCCCCATCGCCGGCGTCGTTCGCGCGCCCGCGCTGGACATCGAGTGGCGAGGCGGGCGCGGCCTCGGCGCCTACCGGAACGGACACCGCTGTGTGGTCAGCCGCACCGCGCGCCTAGAAGACGCGCTCCTCGGCACCGGCTTCCCCGCGATGCGGGCGCACGTGCTCGACAACAACTACGACGCGTTCCTCGCCGTCGACGCTGCGTCCCACGGCGTGCGGCGCTGCGGAGCTGCCGCGATGGAGCTGTGTCTGGTGGCCGACGGCGGCTACGACGCGTTCTGGGATATCGGGCTGAAGGCGTGGGACGTCACCGCCGCGATCGCGATCGTCGCCGAGTCGGGCGGCCGCGCGACCGATCTCGACGGCCGGACCGCGGACATCCACGGCGGGCGGATCTTGCTCTCCAACGGGCTCGTCCACGACGAGCTACTCGCCGCGATCGGGGGCTCGCTACCGCTGCCGCCTATGGGTGAACGCTCACCCCGACCCTTGCCGAGCCACCGAGCGGTGGGATAGTCGGCCGCTTTTCGCACGGGTTCGCGTTTCCGGACCGACGCCGCTCCGATGAAGGAGTGGCAGCGCCTCGAGTGGACCAACGGAGTGTGATCGCAATGGATGTACGCAGCGAAGTGCCGACTCACAAGCCGAAGCCCAAGAAGGCCGGGCCGAGCGCGTCCTCCAAACGTGCTCTCAAGCGGACCGTCTATCCGAAGGCCGTCGGCCAGAGCCTCTACGCCGCTGCGCGCGTTCGCGTTGCGCTGTGGGATCGCGCGCTCAGGCACGTCGAAGAGGTGCAGACGAAGCAGCTCTTGCGGATCACGCAGCACGCTCGCTCCACGACCTTCGGCCGACGCTACGGGTTCTCGGACATCCGTAGCTACGAGCAGTACGCCGCGCGGGTTCCGTGCGGTGACTACGACACGCACTCGCCGGCGCTCGAGGCGATGCGCACCGGAGAGACGGGCATCCTCGTCCCCGAGAAGATCAAGTACTTCGGGAACTCGTCGGGGTCCTCGACGAAGGGGAAACCGAAGTTCCTGCCGATCAGCGAGTCGCAGATCGCGTTCCAGCGTGGAAGCGCGGCCGACGCGGTGTTTCGCTACCTCGTCTGGCGCGGCGAGATGGACTTCACCGGCGGCTACACGCTCGGCCTCTTCCCGCCGACGACGATGCGCAAAGAGGGGCCCGTCTACATCACGACGAACCCGTCGCTGCAGTCCATCAGGATGCCGGCCTTCACGAAGCCCGCGCAGCTGCCGGAAGCAGACCTCCGCGAGATCGCCGACTACGACCTCAAGCTCGAGCGCATCGTCGATCGGTACATCGATCACGACATCCGGGCCATCGCAGGGACCACGTGCTGGTTCTCGATCCTCTTCGACAAGCTCCTCGAGACTGCGCGCAGGAAGGGCCGTGACGCGAAGACCGTCTCGGATCTCTGGCCGAACCTCCGCGTGCTGATCGGTGGCGGCGTCTCTGCCGATCCCTACCTGCCCGTCATTCGCGAGCGCATGGGCCGGGACGACGTGACCCTGGTCGACACGTACAACGCCACGGAGGGCGGCATCTACGCGACCAGCGATCACTCGGGCGAGCGCGGGATGCTGATGATCCCGGACCAGGGCGTATTCTTCGAGTTCGTCCCCGTCGAGGAGGCGAGGGACCTCGCGAACTTCTCCGCGTGGCCGACGCGCGTGCCGCTCTGGGGCGTCGAGGTGGGCAAGCTCTACGCGTTGCACTGCACGACGGTCTCGGGTCTCTACAGCTATCGCCTCGGCGATCTCGTCCGCTTCACCAGCAAGGACCCGCTCCGCATGGAGTTCGCCGGTCGGCTCACGGGATGCCTGTCGACCACGCAGGAGCTCACCACGCACGTGGAGATCGAGCGCGCGATGGAGCACGCCCTCACCAAGCTCGGAGCGACGACGGTCGACTACGGCTGCGGCGCGGACGTCGGCGTGAACGGGACGTCCCGATCGCGATATGCCCTTTTTGCGGAATTCGAAGGGCAATCGCCCGATCTCGGCGCGTTCGGGAGAGCGTTCGACGAAGGCTTGTGCAAAGAGAACCGCGTCTACGGGGAGCACCGCCGCGACGACGTGGGGATCTTCGCCCCCGAGATCAACGTGCTTCCGAGCGGAAGCGTGAAGCGCTTCATGTCGGAGATCGGTAACACGAGCGTGCAGTCCAAGTTCCCGCGGATCCTGGACGACGAGCGAAAGCGGATCCTGCGGTCCTACGCGCGCTAGCCGCCACGGCGGTCAACAGAGTTCATTCGTCCGATGGCGGACGAGAGAGTGGTCTTCGCCCACGCGGGTGAAGCCGGGAGAGAGAAGAGAAGATGGGCAAGAAGCTGGGTGTGGTGATCGTCGGCGTCAACGGCGCCGTTTCCTCGACGGTGATCGCGGGTGTGGAGCTGATGGTCCGCGGCATCGTTCCGCGTGTCGGAATGATCACGGAGGCCGGTAACCCCGCTCCGGGCGAGCTCATCACGACTCACCTGAAGTTCCGTCCGCTCGAGGACATCGTCTTCGGTGGTTGGGATCTCCAGTTCACCGACGTCTACGCGGCGGCGAAGCACCACAAGGTGCTGCCGGACGCGGAGCTCGATCAGGTGAAGGAGCAGCTCTCCGCGATGAAGCCCTGGCCTGCCGTGTTCTCGGGCGAGTACGCCGCGAACATCAAAGGCGAGAACGTCGTCAAGGTGAAGAACTACCGCGAAGAGCTCGCGGTGCTCGAGAAGAACATTCTCGACTTCAAGAAGGCGAACGACTGCGACACGATCGTGATGGTCAACCTCGCGTCGACCGAGCGCTACCAGGAGCTCACCGAGCACCACAAGTCGCTCGCGGCGTTCGAGAAGGGCATCGACGAGAACACGACCTCGATCTCGCCCGCGATGCGCTACTTCTACGTCGCGAACAAGCTCGGCGTCCCGTACGTGAACTTCGCGCCGAGCCTCACGAACATCCCCGCGCTACAGGAGCAGGCGAACGAGCTGAAGAACTCGTACGCCGGCATGGACGGCAAGACGGGCCAGACGCTCCTCAAGACGGCGCTCGCCTCGATGTTCCGCGTGCGGAACCTGAAGGTGCTCGGCTGGTACTCGGTCAACTTCCTCGGGAACAACGACGGCCTCGTCCTCGACAACCCGGCGTCGAACAAGACCAAGGTGCTCTCGAAGGCGGCCGTGCTCGACTCGATCGTCGGCTACCGCGTCGAGAACCACCAGGTCCACATCCACTACTACAAGCCCCGTGGTGACGCGAAGGAAGCCTGGGACAACATCGACATCGGCGGCTTCTGCGGCGTGCCGATGCAGATGAAGATCAACTTCCTCTGCCAGGACTCGATCCTCGCGGCGCCGCTCGTGATCGACCTCGTGCGCATCATCGAGATCGCCAAGGCGAAGGGCGAGAAGGGCATCCAGCGGCAGCTCTCGCTCTTCTTCAAGTCGCCGTACGCGGTCGACAACGAGCAGCCGCAGCACGACGTCTTCGAGCAGGAGCGCATGCTGGTCAGCTGGGCGCGCGCCCACGCCGGCAAGGCCTGAGGCGAGGGCCACCGTGCAGTTGGCGAGCGCAGAAGTTCCCCCCTACGGGCGGGTCTGGAGCCCGGACGGCAATGCAAGGCATGTCCGGAAGCTCGCGGTCGAGGTCGAGGAGTACTTCGATCTCGGTCTCGAGCTCCGCTCCGGCGACGTCGTGTTCGACGTTGGGGCGAACATCGGTCTCTTCGCGCTCGCCGCTGCTCGGCGCATCCCCAAGCTGCGCTTCTTCGCGTTCGAGCCGATCCCGGCTCTGTATCGCGCGCTGGAGAAGAACCTCGACGAGGCGCACCTGCTCAACGGGTCGGGTAGCAAGCTCTTCCAGCTCGGCGTCTCTCGCAACGAGAGCGACCGGGACGCCGAGTTCTTCTACTTCCGCAACTTCCCCTCCGACAGCACGCGCTACATCGACGACAAGCGCCGCGAGTTCCAGAAGTTCTTTCAGAGCAAGGCGGACGGCTGGCGGCGCGCGAAGCCGACGCTGATGCCGGGGGCCGTGGCCGACGTGCTCGCAGACGTGTTCGCGCGTCTGCCGGAGGGCCCGGTCGGGCGTTGGGTCTCGGACCGGGTCACCGGGCTCGAGAAGCATCGCTGTCGCATGACGACCCTCTCGCGCGTCATCACCGACGAGAAGCTCGATCGGATCGACGCGATCAAGGTCGATGTCGAAGGCGCCGAGATGGACGTCCTGGCGGGCATCGCGCCGGAGCACTGGCTTCGCGTCCGGCAGGTGGTCATCGAGGGCCACGACGACAACGGCAATCTCGCGCGCGTGCGCACGCTGCTCTCGGAGGCGGGCTTCGACAAGGTCGTCGTGACCCGGCCTGCAGGCAGCGAAGAGATCGGCCTGAACAACTTCCTTCTGTTCGCGAAGCGGTAGCGCATCGCCACCGTGGACGCG
>JBBSAT010000069.1:0-28514 GCA_038252025.1 Polyangiales bacterium
CGGCGGCATCGGGGCTCTTCCGGTGGGTGTTGGCCTAAGACACCGGATATCTGCCGCGAAGACGCCCCGGTCTTCAACCTACGTCGCGTAACCGATCGAAATCGCTACGCTTCTCCCGAGCAGATCGGGAACTGCACCCAAACGAGCACTATGGTGTTCCCAAGGAGGCGAATGTACCCGCTCATCGTCTATTTCCCTTTGGCGTCATGCGCGCTCTTCGACTCACCCGTACGAGCAACAGCCCAACCGCGGCGAGCCAGACCATGTATGAATTGGGGTGACTCGCGCCCGCGTCGATGGAGCAGGCAGCCTGTGACGGAAGCGGGGCGCAAACCTCGATACCCTCGACCTGCGTACATCGCTGGAGCCCGGCGCACTCGGAGTCGGACTGACACCGCGCCGTGCAGTGCCCAGTGCCGCTCCGCACGAGGCATGTCCCACTGGTGCATGCGGTGCCGGTCGTGCATCTCGTACCGAGGTCCCCCGCCTGCACGCACTCGTCCAGATGCTCTCCGTAGAGGGCGCATTCGCCTGAGACACATGTGCCGTCCGGCTCGCATGGGACGGGAGGACATCCATCGGGCGGGCAGGTGGGCGCTGCACAGTCCGGAGTCGCGCAGGGGACGCAGCGGTCGACCGCGCATTCATACGCGACTGGACAGCTGAGTGGGCAGCCTTCGACAGGGTAGAGCGCGCAGACCGCAGCCCTGTCGTCTGGGGCGAGCAGGCGCGCTTGCGGGCCTGAATAAGTTGGGAAGAGCGCGCTCGAGCTGAAGGCCGGATCGGAGGCGCACTGCGGGACTGGCGGTTGGTCATCCTCGCAGGGATGGAGCAGGCCAAGGAGATGCCCGATCTCGTGGGTCAAGACCCCTTGAGGATCCAGTGCCGAGGGATCGGCTTCGGTGCCGAACCGGAATTCCTCGAGGTTCACGTAGATGTCGGCCTCCACTATTTCTGCACGGCCCCCAAGTTCGCGAAGCTCGACGTCAGTGCTGGCGCCGCGCCCGCCGGGCAGCCCCCGCGCCAGCCAGCCGCTGCGCACCAGTTGGATCGTGTTCCGGTGATCACCGGGTATCCCAGGCTGCGACGCCCGGCCGGCGTAGGAGGCACGGACCGAGGCGCAGGAGACCGAGGTCCATGTCTCAAATGCGGCGACGGCCGCCTCTTCGAAGACAGCGAGCTCTGGGTCGTCGGGATCCACGGCAGTCAGGTCCCATTCCACCGTCGACGACTGCTGGGCTGCGGACACGCCGACTCCCGGATCGTCGGCGAACGTCCGGTACGCATGCGCAGGCGCCGGAGCCCACCACATCCCGGCCGTCAGCGTGAGCGCCGCAACGGACGCGGTCTTCGATCCCGTGATGGCCAGCTGTCCCATGGGCAGCCCGGACCGTGCCCCACTCGCGATCCCATTGGTATGGGCCCCAAGGAGTAGTCGAACAGCGAGCACGTACGGTTCCGCCGAGCGCGCGCGAGGCCGCTAGGCGACTGCAGGACGAGCTGGGGTCGACCGAACGGGCTGATCAGCTCTTGGCCGTCGCCCTGAGGATCGGCGGGCAGAGACGCGAGTTCACCATGAACATCAGCTCGACCCGGCCGTGGACGCCGAGCTTGTCGAAGACCGCCTGCGCGTGCTTCTTCGCGGTGCCCTCCGCGATGTCGAGCGCCGTGGCGATCTCGGCGTTCGACTGGTCCTCCGCGATCAGGAAGAGCGTCTCGGCCTCTCGGGTGGCCAGCCCCGCCTCCGTCGCGAGCACCGTCAGGACGACATCCTGGTTCCGCGGCCGCTCGATGGAGCGGACGACGAAGGGCGTGAGCTTCCCCGTGTCGAACGGCTTGAACGCGATGCTCGCGCCGAGCTCCAGGGCGTCGTCGAGACGGCTCAGCGCTGCGTCGCCCGTGATGATCAGCACGGGCGTCTCATCGCCGCTGTCGCGCAGCTCTCGCAGGAGATCGAGGCCGTCCTCCTGGCCCAGGTGCAGGTCGAGGAAGATCGCGTAGGTCGGCTGCGCGAAGATCGCAGCGCGGGCCTCGGTGAGGTTCTTCGCGTGCACCACCACGTGGTCGGGGACGCAGAGGTCGAGCCAGCGCATCAGGGCAGACGCGACCTTGAGGTCGTCATCGACGACAACGATCGCAGGTGGGGCAAGAGCGAGGGGTCGCGGGCTCTTGCGGCGGGTCATCTGGGCCTCATGCCCGGTCTGTCGGTCCGAGCCGGCGGCCGTTGCGGCCGTCACCCGATCGAGCTTCGGCGACGCGTAGACGCCGCTGCTCTTGGGCGTGCCGCGCTCCTCGGCCGACGGGGCGTCAGGCTCAGGCTCCAGGCTAGGTGGCGCATCGCGCCGCCGCTCGCGCATCGTTCCTCCCGCCGCCCGCGTGCGCAGCGGGGAGACTCTACTGCATCACATCTGCGATGGGAACGACGATCGTCCGTGGCGGGACTGGCTTGTCGTGATGATGGAGTTGCTCCGAAGATCGAGGCTGACCGCCGAGTGCTAGCCTCGACCGCAACCGTGCCCGACCTCACCGCGCATCCACTCGTCCCCTTCGTCGCGACCAGGCGGCAGTCGGTGCCCATCGGTGTCGCCCGGTACGCCAGCGTCGATGGATCCGTGCCGGGTGCCGAGGTCACGTGGGATCACCACGTGACCGGTGAGCGCGTAAACCTCGATGCGATGCCCGACTTCCACGATCCTGCCGGCCTCGACGGCGTCGGCACGACGCTCGCGGACACCGACGCCGTCGCGAGCGCCGTCGCGGTCATGGTGGGAGGAAAGGGCGCGCTGCCGCCCGGCACGCTTGCCGTGCTTCACAGCGCTTCACACTGGTGCGATCACCTCGGACCCGACCCCGCCGCGTCGGCGGAGGAGAACGTCGCGGGTCGCGGCCTTCACGAGTGGGTGACGCAGGGCTTGCGCGAGAACGACGATCGGTCGGCCACGTTCGCACGCATCGCTCGGCACCTCGTCGACATCGCGGTTCGCGGTGCGGCCATGCCGCATGCCGAGCCGGATGCCACACAGGTCGCGCACGCACGTGAGCTGGTCGCGCGCGGCCGCATCTCGATGATCGGTCGGATCGCGCTCGTCGACTTGTCGGGCGAGCCGCCCATCGATCCGATCCTGGTCTACGAGCTCCACTCGGCCCCGGTCGCCGTCACGATGGGCCGGGGCGTGCACGGCGGCAGGACGTACACGGTCGGCGTGAACCCGCTCGTCTCGCATCCAGACGATCTCAGGCCGGCCCTCGTGCGGCTCGCCGCGCTCGAGCACGCGCACGGTCCTCCAGCGATGCTCGCGCGGCCGGGGCCGGGCAGCGAGAACTGGGGTGGACGCGCGACGGTGTTCGGGTCGCCGTGGAACTACGGCTCGAGGCTCGAGCCGGGCGAGGTCGTTCGCGAGGTCGGCGTGGCGCTGGGGCTCTGACGAGGAGCACTGATCGCGGCGAACGCAGAGCGCGCACCAAGCGCGTCGACGAGCTCACGCGCTCACCGCTGGTCCTCGCGCACGTGGTCCAGGCGCATGAGTCGCTCTACGAGTCCGGTGGCCATGCTGGCGCGCTCGTCGTGTACTCGACCGATCCGGAGCGCCCGGCCCCGAGCTCCATGACGCGTGAAGATGGTGAACGACGACCGCTCGATGGGGACGATCCGGCTGCCGCCGACGATCGCCCGCAATGCGGAGACGTTCGTCACGCGGCTCGTCGACGTCGCGCTGGGCTACGGCTACGAGGCCTTCTGAGCCGCCGCCAGCGCCGCCGTCAGGTCCGCGATGAGGTCTTCCTCCGCCTCGAGGCCGACCGACAGACGTACGAGGCCGTCCGAGATCCCGAGCACGTCGCGCTGCGCCTTCGGGACCGCACCGTGCGTCATCACCGCAGGAAGCTCGATGAGCGACTCGACACCACCAAGGCTCTCCGCACACACGAACACGGACACCGTACGCAAGAGTGCACGCGAGGCCGCCTCACCGCCCTTGACGACGAACGAGATCATCCCGCCCGGGCCCTTCATCTGCTTCTGCGCGACTGCATGGCCCGGATGGGACTCGAGACCTGGATAGATGACCTTCTCCACGCCTGGCTGGGACTCGAGCCAGCGCGCGATGTTCTTCGCACTGCGCACGTGGCGGTCCATCCGCACCGGCAGAGTCTTCAGCCCGCGAAGCACCATGTAGCTGTCGAAGGGTGATTGGACCGCGCCCATCGCGTTCTGCAGGAAGCGCAGCTTCTCCGCGAACACCTCGTCGCTCGTCACGATCGCCCCGCCCACGACGTCGCTGTGGCCGTTCAGGTACTTGGTCGTCGAGTGCACGACGACCGTCGCGCCGAGCTCGAGCGGGCGCTGGAGCATCGGCGTCGCGAACGTGTTGTCGACGGCGAGCGGGATTCCGCGCGAGCGGCAGACGGCGGCGACCGCGGCGAGGTCGACGATCTTCAGCATCGGGTTCGTCGGCGTCTCCACCCAGACGAGCTTCGTCGTCGGGCGGATGGCCGCCTCGAGCAGCGCGACGCTCGTGAGGTCGACCTGCGTCGTCTCGAGGCCCATCGGCTTCATGACCTTGTCGAGGATCCGGAAGCTGCCGCCGTAGAGATCGTCTCCCGCGACGATGTGGTCGCCCGGCCGGAGCGTGTGGAGGAGGGTCGTCATCGCGGCACAGCCGGACGAGAAGCAGAGCCCGTGCGCCCCGCCTTCGAGCGACGCGATGCAGCGCTCGAGCGTGTTGCGCGTGGGATTGCCGGTCCGCCCGTACTCGAAGCCCTTGTGCGCGCCGGGCCCGTCCTGCGCGAAGGTCGAGGCGAGGACGATCGGGGTCATGACCGCGCCAGAGGTCGGGTCGGGCTCCTGGCCGCCGTGGATCGCGAGGGTCTCGAGGCGAGTGGACGTCGTCATGCGAGCGGAGCTAACCGGACCGGCGACCGCGAGCAAGCCCCATGTACCCACACCGAGCCGATCCCTCGAACGCTGGGTGATCCCCTTTGCTTGCGGCGTGCGAACCGACCGCGCTAGCCTTTGCCCTTCGCCCAGGAGTCCCGAACATGCGCCGCGCCATCCTTTGTTGCTTCCTCGCCCTCGCCGCCGGCTCCGCCCTCTCGAGCTGCGGGTCGAACACCGCGCCGCCGACCTACGTAGAGGTGACCTGGCAGGTCCGCTGCCTTCGGTTCGATGGGACCCCGATGACGAGCGGATGCACCGAGCCGCCCGTCCGAGCCGTCTACGGCTACAACGGCACGGACCAGCAGCAGGTCGACTGCTCCATCCACGAGACCGGTACCGTCCGCACGGTCAACTTCCGGGCGTTCGGGCGCGACGAAACGGGAAACCGCTTCGGGATCTCGCTCGTGAACGCGTCCATTGCGAGCACCGGCGGCCCGCCGGGGTTGGGGTCGTGCACCTTCAGCTTCACGGACGGGAACGTCTATTCGGCGCCGTGCAGCGGCCTGGAACCGACGGTCGATCACCCCTGCCAGGTCCGGAACATCGCGTTCGGCACGCTCGACGGCTCCTCGACGATGCGTGCGGAGGTCTACTGCATCGAGGCGCCGGCGACGGCCGACTCGACGATCCACCGCGGCGCGACCCTTCCCGGCTCCGGCTCCAACCAGGAGATGGAGCCGTTCCCGGTCACGTTCTACGACTGCCCGGTCACCTGAGACGGCAGCGGCGGCTCTGCCGTCGCGCGAGGACGAGCCCGAGCAGCGTCAGCACGACGCCGTTTGGGCAAGCTCGTCCCGGCGCGGCTGTGCACGTCCCCGCGCCGCGAGGCTGGGCGAGAGAGCCGTCCTCGTCGAGCGCGACGGGGACCTCGACCGCTGCGTGGCTCGCGTCCACCGACGCGCCGAACGCGACGTAGTCGCCGATGATCGCTGGCCCGACGCTCACGTGCGCACGTGCGACGCCCGCGACGAGCGGTGCACGGGTGAGGACGACGCCGCCTCGGGTGAAGACGACCCACGCGTCGTCCGGAGGGCCGCCGTCCAACGTGGTGCCGACCGCGACGAGGCCCAGATCGGTCGCGCCTGGGGTCACGAACGCCCGGGTCGAACAGAGCGCGAGGTCGGCCACGGGACCGCTCGACGCGCTGCGAGCGGCGAGGAAAGCCGGGACGTCGATCGCACCGAAGCCGCGTCGCGCCGTGAACGACGGCCCTTCGCGCGTAGCGGTGAGCACGAGGAGCGACCGATCACGCGCCGGGTCGGCCGGCCCGCTCTCGATCGCGAGCGCGAGGGCCCCGGCGACGAGCGCCGCCGAGACGCTCGTTCCCGCGACCGCGAGGTGATCGTCGCCCTGGCGATGGCGGTCGATCGCCGCGGCGTCCCCTCGAAAGAGGTTCTCCGCATCGCCGGCCACCAGCTGTGACGAGAGCGCCGCAACGATCCAGCCGCCGGGCGCGAGCAGGTCGGGGCGTGCCGCGCCGCTCACGCTGGGCCCGACCGCGGAGAACACCGCGCGCCCCTCCTCGTCCACGTCGAGCGTGAGCCCGGGGCCGCCATCGGCGCGGGCGAGGAAGGAGCGCGAGACGCTCGAGCCGACGGCGATCACGCTCTCCGCCGTGGCGGGGATCGTCACTTCGTCACCGCGCACGACGCTCCGCCCGCCGAGCGACGCAGTGCCGAGAACGGAGCCGAGCTCTTCGCTGACGATCCAGGCGTCGAACCGGGAGGGGCCGTCGATCTCGATCACGTAGTTGCCGCCTGCGAGCGGCGTCTCCGCGTCGCCGGCCACCGTGAGGTCGAGCACGTCCTCGCGCGTCGCATCGACCGAGAGCACCGCGGAAGCCGTCCGCAGCGTGACTCGGTCGCCCGCCCTCACCACGGGCGTTCGCGTTCCGTCCGGCGCGACCCAGCTGAGCTCCGACGCGCCGCGAACGGCGAGCGCCACCTGTGCGTGCGCGCGGTCCTCGGGAGAAGGAACGTGGAGCGTGATGCGCTCGACCCCGCCGGCCGGCACGCGAGCCGCCGCATGGAACGCTCGACCCGAGTCGTTGCCCGCCGCGACGACGATGCTGAGCCCGCGGTGCACGAAGCCGGAGAGCGCCGTCTCGAGCGGCTCTTCGCCGTCATGCGCGCCGTCGTGACCTCCGAGCGAGAGCAGGACGACGGTCCGGGCGGGATCGGCGATGGCCTCGCAGAACGCGACGCCCGTCACGATGTCCGGATCTGCGAAGCCGCCCACGCCTCGACGAAGCGCACGGACCACGACCAGGCGCGCGAGGGGCGCGACGCCGGCACGCGAGCCCGGGACGTCGACGGCGAGCGGCGCGTCGTCGCCGACGGCGGCGCTCGCCATCGCGGTGCCGTGTCCATGCCAGTCCGTGGGGAGAGCGGCGGGGTCGCTCACGAGCAGGGCGTCGATCTCGCCCCGGTCGAGCACCGCGCCCGAGAAGCGCGTCTCCAGCTCCGGCCAGCTGCCGCGCGGAGGTGCGTCGAGATCGAGCAGCCAGTCCACCCGCGTGTGCCCGTCCGCGTCGAGGAAGTCGCGGTGCGTGAGATCGACTCCGGTGTCCACGACGCAGACCGTCGCGCCGCGGCCGGCGACACCGAAGCGCTCCCAGGCGAGGTCGACGCCCATCGCGGCGCGCGCGAGGTCGAGCTGAGGCGTGCGCGGCCAGCGAGACGGCAGGCCCGCGCGTGCCGGAAGCGGGCGCGGCTGTGCGTGCGCGGTCGAGGCGACGAGCCCGAGGAGGACGATCAGGACGGCGCGCACGCGCTAACGTAGCGCGAGTTCGCGTTCGACCCGCCAGCGTGCGCTAGACTCGCGCGGATGCGTCGCATCGTGATCCGCCGTTCGGCTCGCCCCATGAGCGCGCCGGCATGGCTCGAGACGGGAGGGCTCGCGGTGTTGCTGGCTCTCGGCGCGTGCGCGGGCTCCCCGGCCGAGGCGCCGGACGCGTTCGAAGAGGACGCAGCGACGGTCGATGGCGGCGGCGCGCCCGACGCGACGACACCCGATGCGGCGAACGACGTCGACGCGGCGATCGAGCGCGACGCCGCCATCGAGCTCGACGCGGGAGACGTCGACGCGGGAGACGTCGACGCGGGAGACGTCGACGCGGAGGCGGACGCGAGCGAACCAGACGCCGGCGACGCGGCGAGCCCCGAGGACGTCGGCCCCGTGGACGGCGGCATCCTGCGAACCGACGATCCGCCGTCGCATCCGGCTGCGTCGCCCATCGCGCCGTTCGCGACGTGCACCGTGACGACGGCGAGCGACCTGATCGAGGGCGCCGAGCACCGCGTGCCCTGCGATCCGATCGACTATCCGTTCCATCCGCCCAGCTCGGGCCCGCACTACTCGGAGTGGGCGGCGTTCCAGACGTACACCGCCCCCGTGCCGTGGGGCTTTCTCGTCCATGCGATGGAGCACGGCGCGGTGATCCTCGCCTACCACTGCGCGAACGACACCGACTGTGATCCCGTCCGCGCGGAGTACGCGGCGCTCGCGGCGGCCCGTGGCCTCGACGACGTCTGCCGCGACGAGGACACCCCACAGCGGATCATCGTCGTTCCGGACCCGATGCTCACCGTGCCGATCGCAGCGACGGCCTGGGGGCACGTCTACACCGCGACGTGTCTCGATCCGCCCTCGCTCCGCGCCTTCGTCGACGCTCACTATTCGATGTCGCCAGAGAACTTCTGCTTCCCCGGCGTCGACCTCTCGGCCACGGGCTGGTGCCCGTCGCCCTAGCGGCGGAGAAAAGGGAGCGCGTCGAGGTCGACGTTCCCGCCGCAGAGCACCACGCCCACGCGCTGTTCGTCGGGACGGAGACCGCCGCCCAGCGCGACCGCGACGCCCACCGCGGCCGACGGCTCGATGACGAGCTTCATGCGCTCGAACACCAGGCGCATCGCCGGGGCGATCGCGTCCTCGGGCACGGTCTCGATCCGATGGACGACGTCGCGCACGACGGGCCAGGTCAGCGTCCCGAGGCTGGTGCGAAGACCATCGGCGATCGTCTGCGTGCCGGTCTGCGGGATCAGGACGCCTGCGTTCTTGCTGCGGCTGGCATCGTCGGCTTCGAGCGGCTCGGCGCCGATGACGCGCACGTGCGGAGCGAGCTCGCGGTAGGCGAGCGCGATGCCCGAGATCATCCCGCCGCCTCCGACCGGGACCACGACGGAGTCGAGGTCGGGGTTCGACGCGAACAGCTCGAGCGCGATCGTCCCCTGCCCTGCGATGACGTCGGGATGATCGTAGGGCGGCACGAGCGTGCCTCCCGTCTCTTGGACGACGCGCGCTGCCGTCTCCTCGCGCGCGGCCTGCGTGGGTGCGCACGGGATCACGTTGGCGCCGTAGCCGAGCACCGCCTGCCGCTTCACCTCGGGCGCGTTGGTGGGCATCACGATGTGCGCGGGGATGCCGCGGATCTTCGCCGCGAGCGCGAGCGCCTGTGCGTGGTTGCCGCTCGAGTGGGTGACGACGCCGCGCTTCGCCGTCTCCGCGTCCAGCTTCGCGACCGCGTTCATCGCGCCTCGGAACTTGAACGCGCCGACGCGCTGGAGGTTCTCGCACTTGAAGAACAGCGAGCGCCCCGAGCGCTCGTCCATCGTGCGTGAGGTCAGGACGGGCGTGACGTGGGCGAACGGCGCGATGCGCTCGGCGGCTGCGCGAACGTCCCGGAGGGCGATGGCGTACACGCCGCTGAGCCTAGCCCAGTCTTGCGCGACTCTCGGCTGCGGGATCCGTTGAAACTGTACGCCAAAGGAGGCTTCGCACACACACCTGGGATTTATTCCAAGAACGGATCAATACTCGGCGCCTTCGAAGTTGGCCGCACTGGCGGCTGCTTCACGAAAGGGAGATCAGTGATCAAACGCTACGTAATTTGTGCCGCCTCGGTGGTCCTCTTCGGTGTGATGGGCTGCGGCGGTGGGACGACCACTACCGACGACACTGGCACCGGAACCCCCGACACGGGCGTCGTGCGCGACAGCGGTCCGGTAGGCGACGGCGGTGACGCCGGCACCGGCACCGACACTGGAGTGCCCCCGGTCGACAGCGGCATGCCCCCGGTCGACAGCGGCATGCCCCCGGTCGATGGCGGCGGCAGCTGCGCCGGCGTGGACTGCACGGGCCTCGACGACGCTTGCAACACCGGCGTCTGCAACGCGACCACCGGCGCCTGTGAAGCGAGCCCCCGCGCGGATGGAACCGTCTGCGACGACGGCCTCGCGTGCACCGATGGTGACATGTGCACTGCGGGCACCTGCACCGCCGGCACCCCGGCGGACTGCTCGGGCATGAGCGACGGCTGCAACGTTGGCACCTGCAACCCGGCGGACGGAAGCTGCATGGCTGTCCCGATGGCGGACGGCACGTCGTGCGACGACGGCGACCTCTGCACCGGCGCGGGCATGTGTACCGCCGGCGCGTGTGGCGGCGCGGTCCCGACGGATTGCTCGGCCATGACCAGCACGTGCAACGTCGGCATGTGCAACCCGGCCGACGGCTCCTGCGTCGCGATGCCGCTCAGCGGCGTCGTCTGTGACGACGGAAACCTCTGCACTACCGGCGAGATGTGCTCGGTCGGCGTCTGCGGCGGCGGCACCGCGCCGGACTGCACCGGCTCGGCGGACATGTGCAACACCGGCGCGTGCAATCCGGCGACGGGCGCTTGCGTCGCGGTCCCCGTGGCGGACGGCGCGAGCTGCACCGACACGGACGCGTGCACGACGGCGGACATGTGCGTCGCTGGCGCGTGCACCGGCACGAGCACGTCGCCGGTCGGCGACACGTGCGCCACGGCGGTCGCGCTCGACGGCAGCGTCGGGACGCGGACGGTCACGGGAACGACGACGTGCGCGACGGACGACGCGCGCGGTGCGTGCACGATCGGTACGGGCGTGGGCGGTCGCGACGTCATCTACAACATGACCCTTCCGGGCCCCCGCCTCGTCACGCTCGGCGTGGACCCGGCGGCGATCACGGACACCGTGCTCTACGTTCGCCGTACCTGCGGCGACATCGCGAGCGAGATCGCGTGTGACGACGATGGCGGCACTGGCTTCCTCTCGCTCATCACGAACGCCTCGCTCCAGGGTGGGTCGAACTTCGTCTACGTCGACGGCTACGACACCACCCGGACCGGAACCTACTCGCTCAACGTTGCGGTTCAGGCGCCCGAGGCCTGCGCGAGCGCGCCGCGACTGACGCTTCCTGCGGTCGGCACGACCACCGAGTTCACGGGCTCGACGACGGGCGCGGCGAACGACTTCGTCTCGTCGCTGTGCGGCACGGGCGCCACGGCGCCGGATCACGTCTTCGAGTTCGTGGTCGCCGCGTCCACGCGACTGCGCATCGAGACGATGACGACGCCCGGCCAGTACGACACGGTCCTCCACGTGCGTCGCGCCGCGTGCGCGGCGGGCGTGGACACGGTGACCACGGCGGTCGCGTGCAGCGACGACATCGACCTCGCCGGCGGCGTGCTCCTGTCGCGGATCGACCAGGTCTTCGCCGCGGGCACGTACTACCTCGTGGTCGACGGCTTCGGCACGAACTCCGGCAACTACCGTGTTCAGGTCCAGAACATCCCGCTTCCGGTCGTCTTTCCCTCGACGACTGCGACGGTGGGCGGTCCGGACGGTACTGGCACGCTCGGCAGCGGCGGCGGTGGGCTCCGCTTCCAGGCTGGGGACTTCGTCCAGCAGGCGTTCACCACGACGTACGCAACCACGGCGCTCGACCTGCAGTTCGACATGACCGACGTGACCGCCGGCTGCGCGGTCGGACAGCCGCTCTCGTGGAACGTTCTCGTCAACGGCGCCGTGGTCGGCACGTACGGCTTCCCGGGTGGTTCAGGGACGAGCCCCCGCACCATCACGCAGTCGTACACGTTCGCGTCGGTGCCGGCTGGGAGCGTGACCGTGCGCCTCGAAGCGACGACCTCCGTCTGTTCGGGAGGCGGGTCTTGGAACTGGGTCGCGGGCGGCACCGCGACGATCCGCTGAGACCCTCGTAGACACGACACGAAGCCTCGAGCACCTCACGGTGCTCGGGGCTTTCGTGTTTCTGGCAACCGTCGTCTGATCAGCGAAGGCAGCCGACGCGGCGGCGCGCGACGACCATCTGGTCGAACGTCAGCGTGCCCATCTCGGGATCGGTGATGTAGTTCTGGGGCCAGAACGCGTTGAGCTGCAGCGCCGTGTCGGTCCGGAGCGTGAGGTCGAGCCGCTCCGTCGCGGGCGCCGGATAGTCGGTGCACTCGCGGCCGTCGGCGCCCTCGGGGCAGAACTTGTCGCGGACCCAGTAGCCCATCGGGCCCGCGTCATCGAAGCGCTGCATCAGCACGTCGTTCTCCCAGACCTCGAGCACGGCGCCTGCGCCGCTCGAGCCTGCGGTGTTCACTCGGACGTGCGTCTCGAGGCAGACCCACGTGTCCTCGTTCACCGTGAAGTCCGCTCGATGGACGAGGCCGTTCCCGTAGAACGCAGTGCCGTCGTCGACGATCGGCGCGGCCATCCAGGAGTGCATGCTGGACCAGTAGTCGTAGTAGTCGAAGCGCGCCGCCGCGGTGCCGACGTCGTAGACCGGCTCGACGGCGATGGAGAAGCGGTCGTCGCCGTTCGGCCGGAGGCCTGCGTTCGGGCTCGGGTACGACATCGACGGGTTGTAGCCGCCGAACCACATGCCGGAGTGGTGCCAGTGCACGCCGCCCTCGTAGCGCGCGTACCAGCGCACGTACCACTCGTCGCTCGAAGGAAGCTGCTTGTAGAGATCGACCGCGTCCTCGCCCATGCCTGCGCGCATCGCGAGGGCCGAGCCCACGCCGCTCGGCGTGTCGGTGACGAGCGACCATCGACCATTGTCGCGCGCGTCGTCGTAACGCGCTGCGATGGCGGCGAGCGATCCCTCCTCGAAGTCCTCGAACCAGATCACGTCGGGATCGCTGCCCATGCCGAGGTCGCCGGGGTGCGCTTCGGCGAGCGTGCCCGTCGGAGCTCCCGTGTCCTCGCCGGTGGTGGGCGCGTCCAGCGGCGGTGCGTCCCGTCCCTCCGCATCGAGGACGATCGCATCGCGGCCCGTGGCGTCGCCCACCGAAGCGTCGGTCGGCTCGGCGGGCGCGCTGCAAGCCGCGAGGACGAACGTGAGGCCGAGAGCGATGCGCGAAGAGCGACGTACGGGCATCCCATGGGGTACCACGCAGTCCGCGCGCAGCGCGAGGCCGCCTCAGCTCATGTCGGGCAGAAGGACCCAGCGATCGCGCGCCGTGTCCCTGCCGGAGACGAACACGCGCACCGAGTCGCCGACCCGCATCAGCGCGTCGTCCTTCTGCGCGCCCTTCTTCTGGAGGGCCAGCGTCGCGCCTGCATCGGCGAGCTCGAGCCACGCACCGCCCATCGCCTTGCCGAGATCGAACCAGTAGATCTTCACGTCGATGCTCGGCGCGTCGAGCAGCACGTGGATCTTGGAGCCGGAGAGACCCATGACCGTCCCGAGCCAGCGCGTGCGCTCTTCGACGGGGCGCGCGAGCTCCTTCTCGAAGAGGCGGTCGAGCACCAGGCGGTTCGAGAGATCGTTCACACGGCGCTGGACGTCGCGCGCACGGTTCGCGCTCTCGATGACGCGCACGCGCAGCGCCAGATCCTCCGCGTCCGCTGCTCCGCCTTCGAGAAGCTCGAGCGCCTGCTTGTGAAGGAAGACGCCGACGATCTCGCGCATCGGCGCGGAGAAACGCGCATAGGGCTCGGCGCCGACGCCATGATGCGGCCCCGGCTCGCTCGCGTACGAGGAGCGCAGGTTGGCGAGCACGCACTGGCGATCGAGGGCCCGCGCGATCCGCACGTGCTCGCCGGCCGTCGGCAGGCGCGAGAGATAGACGGCGAGGCTCTCCTCGGGGTCGTGCGCGCGCCAGCGCCATGGCGCGTCCGGCAGCCCATGCGCGGTCGCGATGTGATCGATCGTGCGCCGCAGCTCGTCGAGGCGATCCGGATCGGGCGCCGGGTGGATCCGGTAGATAGGCTGGATCGCATCCGAAGGATGCTCGCGGAGCATGCGCCCGCCTTCGGCGTTCACGAGCAGCGAGATCTGCTCGTTGTAGAGCTCGATGTCGCCGCGGATCGACTCGACGATCACCGCCTCGAGGCCGTCCTCGTCGATCTGGATGCCGACCTCGGTGCGTCGATAGCGGACGACGTCGCGCTCGACGGCGTCGGCCATGCGCAGCTCACCGACCGCGCGCAAGAGCAGCAGGCTCTCCTCCATCTCGGTGCCGGCGAGCGGGCTCGAGGCGGGCGCGTCGTAGAGGCTCTGCACGTCGTCGAAGGCGAGCTTTCGCCGGCTCCGTACGCGAGCGTGCACGAGGCGGGTCTCCACGATCTCGCCGCGCGGACCGAGCTGCACGGCGAAAATGAGCGCGCGCCGCGGCCCGTCCGGGTTGAGGGAGATGATCCCTTCCGAGAGTGGGCGCGGAAGCATCGGGATCGAGAGGCCCGGGAGGTAGAAGCTCGCGCCGCGCGCGAGCGCTTCGGCGAAGAGCGCCGTGCCGGGCTTCACGAAGCAAGCGGCGTCGGCGAGCGCGTAGCGCACCAGGTAGCCGTCCCCCTCGCGGGCGACGTGGATCGCCTGGTCGAGATCCTTCGAGGTCGGCCCGTCGATGGTCACGAACGGAAGCGAGGTGAGGTCGACGAGCGACGCGTCGTCGATCCCGGGAGATGCGAGGAGCGCCGCGACCTCCGCGAGCACCTCGGGGGAGAATGAGGGATCGATCCCGAGCGTGCTCGCGATGCGATAGAGTGCCGCGCGAGCGCCGCCTCTGGCCGCGAGGATCTTGTGTACCCGCGGTGCGGCCGAGAGGTCGAGCTCCACGATCGTGCCCACGGCGAGGTGGTTCGTGAGCGCATAGGTCTCCTTCTCCGCGAAGAGACCGATCGCGGAAGACGCATCGGCGACCTCGGCCACGATGCGGCGCGCGGGCGAGGCGCCGCTCGTCTCGTCGTTCTTCATCAGCGCGGCCCGAGCCCCGGGATCACGCCCTCTTCGTTCCGGTCGGTCGCAGGCGGCGGTTCGGGCACGAGCGCCGAGACGCGCGCGCGAAGCTCGGCGCTCATCTCGAAGGTGGCGGCGAGCAGCGCCGGCTCGAGCTGCGCGACGCTGCGCGCCCCGAGGATCGGCGCGGTCACGGCGGGGTGACTCATCACCCAGGCGACGGCGAGGGTCGCGGGCGCGACGCCAGCCTCGGCTGCGAGCTGCTTGAAGCGATCGGCGACGTCGAGGTGAGCGCCGTAGCGCTGCTTGTACATCGGCCAGTCGGCGATTCGCGATCCGCTCGCGAGGTCTTCCGGGCGCGAGCCGTACTTACCGCTGAGGAGACCGCCGCCGAGGGGCGAGTACGGGAACACGGCGAGGCCCTCGCTCGCCGCCATCGGGAGGAGCTCGACCTCGGCGATGCGCTTCACGAGGTTGTACATCGGCTGGATGGCGACGACGCTCGAGAGGCCGAGACGTGCCGAGACGCCGAGCGCCTTCGCCACCTGCCACGCGGCGAAGTTGCTCACCGCGGGATAGAGGATGAGCCCGCGCAGGACGAGGTGCTCGAGGGCGCGCAGCGACTCTTCGAGGTCGGTGCGATCGTCGAAGCGGTGGAGATAGAAGAGGTCGATCCGATCGGTGCCGAGACGGCGAAGGCTGGCCTCCACGCTCCGCACCAGGTGGTAGCGGCTCGAGCCGCGATCGTTCGGACCCTTGCCCAGCGGGAAATAGGCCTTCGTCGCGAGGACGATCTGATCGCGCTCGCTGCGGATGAGCTCGCCGACGATCTCCTCCGTGCGACCGCCGTTGTAGACGTCGGCGGTGTCGACGTGGTTGATGCCGGCTTCGCGGGCGCGCCGATAGATCGCGAGAGAGGCCTCGCGATCGGCGTCGCCGCCGAACGTCATCGTGCCGAGCGCGAGGCGCGAGACCTTCACGCCCGTCTTGCCTAGGAACGTGTGCTCCATGCCCTCGCGAACGTACGCGAGAGTGGCCGCGAACGCGACGGGAGACGAGTTGTGCTTGCTCCTTCTGCGCCCCTCCCCTATCAACGGCGACCGATGACCCAGGCCAAGAGCGAAGACGCAGTGCAGCGCCGCAAGCCCGCGCGACGAGGCCCGAACGAGGACGGCGCGCCGCCTTCGTCTCCTGCGGAGGCGGTTGCCACGGAGGCGGTTGCCACGGAGCCGGTCGCCGCGAAGCCGCTCGCCGCGGAGCCGCTCGCCGCGGAGCCGGCGCGCGAGGAGCCCGTGGCGGCGGAGCCCGCGAGCGGTCGTGATCGAATCCAGCAGCAGCTCGAGGCGCTCAAGCAGCGCGAGGCGGAGCTGAGGCGCGAGCTCGCGATGGCGGACCATCCCGAGCTGGCCGACGCGATCCGATCGATCGAGGGTCGCGCCTACGGCGTCTCGCGCGTCGAGGCGAAGATGGCGGAGGGCCTCTCGAAGTCCGAGCTGCGCCGCAAAGAGACGCTCGAGAAGAAGCTCACGACGGCTCTCGAGCGCCGCGCGGAGATCGACGCACAGATCACCGCGATCGAGCTCGAGCTCACGCCGCTCGGCGACGCGCGTCTCTCCGCGTTCGCCGTCGAGCGGACGGCGGCTCTGGAGGCGCTGGTCGCGCTCCTCGGGACGCACGGGCCCGCGCTCGCGAACGCGAGCCTCGAGATCTCCATGCTCGTTCCGGCGCTCTCGTCGTGGCAGGCGGAGATCGACCTGCTCCGCGCGTAGCGCACGGAGCCGGAGAACGGCCGACCTCGGTCACTGGCCGAGGCGTCGGAGCGCGGTGCGGTTGCGTGGCTGCACCTCGAGCGCGTGCACCCAGGCTCGACGGGCGGCCGTCTGGTCCCCCGTCAGCAGCAGCACGTCACCGAGCAGGATGTGATTGCCCGCCTGCTGGGGGCGCGCCGCGACGAGCCGCCGCGCCCACGCCAGCGCGCCCTGCGGATCGTGCTGTGCGATGTGGAGCCGCGTGAGCCCCGCCATCGCGCGCGAGTTGTAGTAGTCGCGGCGCAGGACCTGCAGGTAGACGCGCTCCGCCGTCGCGAGGTCGCCGTGGTTGCGCGCGAAGTTCGCCTGGTTGATGAGCCGGTGAAGGCCGTCGCCGCTGCCCTCCGAGCCCTCCGCGTCCTCGGCGTCGTCGGATGCGCCGTCCGTGACCTCCGGGTCGACCGCTTCGACGGCGGACGTCGGCTCGCTCGGTTCGGTCGGCGCCACCTCGGCCGGCGCCACCTCGGTCGGCGCCACCTCGACCGGCGCCACCTCGGTCGGTGCCACCTCGGGGGCAGGCGGGACCGGCGCGACGCCTTCAGGGGCGACGTCGGTCGGCGCGACGGGGAGAGGCGGGATCGGCGCGACGGGAGCGGAGGTCCCGTCGGTCGACACCAGCGCAGGCGTGGGCAGGACCGGCTCGCCTGAGCCTGGCGCTGCGACCTGCGTCATGTAGAGCGCGCCGCCGCCGATGCCCAGCCCGAGGAGGACGAGCGCGACCGCGAAGGCCACGAGGCCCGTTCGACTCTTCGGTCGCTCGGGCTCGACCTCGGGCACGAGGTTCGCGGCGGGCGCGAGGTTCGCGGCAGCCACGTTCGCGGCAACAGGCGGCGGAGCTTGCGTCGGCGCCTCGATGGGAGGGACAGGCGGCTCGTCCTCGAAGGCTATGTCGAACGCAGGCGAAGGAGCCGCAGGCGCGCTCTCCGCGAGAGGCTCGCTGACGACCTCGCGAACGATGGGCGGGATCGCCGCCGTGGGCGGCGGGGCGGGCGGCGAGACCGCGGGAGGAGCGACGGGCGCCGGCGGAGGGACGGGCTCCGCGCGCGGGACCGTCGCGGCAGCAGGGCTCGCGAGCGCGCCGGCCGGAGGAACCGGGAGCCCCATCATCGTCTGCTTCCGGCGCGGCGGCGAGCCGGGGGGCGGCGCGACGGCGTGCTGTGGGGGCGGCGCGACGGCGTGCTGTGGGGGCGGCGCGACGGCGTGCTGTGGGGGCGGCGCGACAGCGTGCTGTGGGGGCGGCGCGAGAGCGGGCTCGGGATCTGGTGGCCGGATCGGAGGGGTGATCCCAGCGATGGGAACGCGGGGCGGCGGCACGACGCCCTTCGGCATCGGCTTGGGCGCTCTCGTCGACAGCGAGCCCGGCGGCGCGATCGACGGGCTCGGCGCGGGTGGGGGGAGAGAGACGCGCAGCTGCGTCAGCATCCCCTCGAGCTGGTGGAGCAGCTCCCGGGCGTCCACGCCGCCAGAGGGCGCCTTGGAATCCGGAGGAAGCTTCGTGTCGCGGTGATCGGGAGGCGCCAGGCTCGGCGGGGGCAGCGACGGCAGGAGCGGCGGGCTCTCGTGATCGGCTGCGGCGATCGCATCGTCGACGGGCGCCATGATGTTCGCGACCGACGGCGCGGCACGGCGCGAGACGCTGACGCGCGCCGCCCCGAGCGCGAGAAGAGCCGCGATGGCGACCGCACCCGCGATCTCCACTCCGCCCTCGAGCCGGCCCACGGCTCCGACGACCAGCCCCTCGGCGAGATCGACCTCGACGGTGGCGCGAGGGCTTCGCGCGATCACGTGGAGCGTCCTCCCCGTGCGCGAGAGCGCGCGCAACAGGCGAACGGGGCCCGCCGTCTCGAGGCGCAGATCGAAGGGCGCGTCGCTCGCCACGCGGGCCGCGATCATCTCTTCGCCCGCGATCAGGGGCCGGATGGCCGCGGCGAGCCAATTCACGTCCGGGCCGGGGCGACCCTCCGGGAAGAGCTCTTCTCCCCGCACCACGAGCAACGATGCCCACTTGAGCCGTGCGTCACGACGGATCGCCCGCAGCGCTCCCGCGGCCCAACCTCCGACGCCGCGCTCGTCGACGATGGCCACGTCGGGATCGACCGCGCGGGCGCGCGCGACGCCGTCGCCTTCGCCGTCGATCACGACGACGAGCGCGCCGCACTCGCGCAGCGCCTGGACGAGATCGTCGGCGCGCGTCGGGCTCTTCTCGATGAGCAGAAAGCGTCGCCCGGAGAGGACAGCGCCGACGTCGTCGTCATCGGCAGGCTCGTCGTCGAGGTCGAGCCTGGCGAGCTGGCCCGTCGGACGCTCCTCGAACTCGACCTGCAGCGGCTGACCCGGCGTGGTGACGAGGGGACGGATGCTCTCGACGAGCTCCTCGATGGCCTTGTCGAGCGGGAGATCGCCGCGGAGCATCACCCGCGCGCCCGCTTCCGGCCCGGCACCGGGCGCGCTCACGGCGAGGATGCCGCTGCGGAGCCGCCGCGAGAAGAGCTCGACGATCTCGTCGACGGTCGCCTCTCCGATGTCGTCGTGCGGCGAGTCGTGACGCGACGGAACCTCGTGCGCGAGGGCGGCGATGTCCGTCGCCATCGCGTCGACGCTCGCGCTCTTCTTCACCACGCCGATCGCACCGAATCGGAACGCGGAGAGCCGCGCCTCGAGCGTGGGATCGTCGGTCACCACGACGACGGGAACGACCGCCGTGGCAGGCCTCGTCGCGAGCGCGCGAAGCACGGGCTCGCCATCCTCCTGCGCAGCGTCGCCGACGAGCACCACGAGATCGGGCGCGCCCACGAACACCTGTTCGACGACCTTGAGGACGCTACCGCGCTCGATCGCCAGCCCGTGCTGCTCCAGCGAGATCGCGAGGGCGTCCGCCATCGGGTCTTCGCCGATCAGCGAAACCGTGGGTCGATCGCCCATGCCGAGTGCGGTATGGGGCGAAGCCGTGGCCGGAGACGGAACGCGCACGGCGGAAGGATACCCGGCTGGCGTGACACTTCGCCCAATTCGTGCGCGTCCCTCCCCTGGCAGGGGCGCCCGACTCGGCCCGATTGACAGATCGGCTCCTGCCTCGATCGGCTCTCTGGTGTGATTTCCGTCGCCTCGCGCACCGTGGCCGGGCTGGCGATCGACGAGTACGTCTCTGGCGACGTCGAGGACGGCGCGCTCCCCATCGTCATCGCGATGCACGGGCGGGGCGGTCTGCCGACGCTCCCGTTCGGTTCTTCACGCCTCCCTTGCCGCCTCCTGGTCGCGCGCGGTCCCGTCGCGCTGGGCGACGGGTTCGCGTGGTCCTCCCACTACGCGCGGGAGTCGAGGCACGAGGCGCTCGCGCGGGACATCGCGGAGAGCGCGGATCGGCTTCGCGTGGTGGTCGAGTCGGTCGCCGACGAGCGAGGCGCCGCGGGGCGCGCGATCGCGATCGGATTCTCGCAAGGCGCGATGGTGGCGCTGGCGCTCGCGACGCGTCACGAGGGGCTCGTCCGCGACGTCGTCGTCGGGGCCGCCTGGATCCCACCGCCGCTCGAGCCCGAACGGAGCGCGCCCGGTCTTCGAATACGGATGGCGCACGGCGAGGCCGACCAGGTGGTCCCTTTCGAGTGGGGGCGAGCCCAGGCTCTGCGACTGAAGGGGCGCGGGCTGGACGTGGAGCTACGGAGCTTTCCGGGCGTCGCGCACGTCGAGTCGAGCGAGATGGCGGCCTGCCTCACGGCCTGGCGCGAGGCTGCGATCGCACGCGCGTGGGGAGCGCCCGAGCCAGCGGTGCCGGAGCTCGGGCGACGCGTGGAAGAGGTGACGCCGAAGCTCGGGCGCTGGGAACGCCTACGAGCGAAGGGGCGGAAGCTCTTCTCGCAGCGCTCCTAGCCCGCCCGACATCGCTCTCAGAACAGGATCGCGAAGCCGGTCGGCGCGATCCGCACCTCCAGGCCTTGCCGCAGCGGCTCCGGGACCTCGCGGTGAGTGCGCACCACGTGCGTCGCGCGGAAGTCCAGCTGCGCCTGGAGGACGCCGGCGATCGCGAACACCGCGCAGAGGCTCGCGCTCGTCCAGTTGATGATCTGTGCCGCGCGCAGGATCCCGTTCACCTGCGCGACGTCGATGCGCCTGAGCGCGTCCTCGCCGGTGAGCTGCGCCTGCACCGACTCGTGCACGACGAGCGACGCGAGCGCTCCGAGCGCGGTGACCGACTCGATGACGAGGAACATCCAGCCGATGTCGTCCTGACCGTTCTGGAACTGGCCCGCCCCGAACGGCACCAACGCGAGCCAGCGCGAGTTCTCGATCTCGAACGTGACCTCGCTCTCCGCGAGCTCGATCAGCGCGCGCGCGCGGTCTCGCTCGGAGTCGAGCACAGCAGCCGCAGCGGCTCGCTCGGCCGCCCGCGCGCGTTCTTCCTGGACCTCCGAGCGGACCGACTCGAAGAGCTCGACGACCTCGATCGGAAACTGCGTGGCGTCGAGCTCGTAGCTCGGATCCGCCACGAGCAGGCGCTCGAGCTGCGCGCGCGCGGCGTCGGCCCGCCCCACGAACACGTACGCGGCGGCGAGGTACTTCCTCGACTCCAGCACGAGCAGGGGCGTGCGGAGCACCGGCGGATCGGAGCCGACGAGCGCTTCGAAGTAGAGCACCGCGCGCGGCCAGTCACGGGCCTCGTAGGCACCGCGAGCCGCCTGGAAGTCCTCGATGTCGCCGGCGGCCGCCGGAGAGGGCGCGGCCAGCAGGATCGCGACGCCGACGAGGGCGGCGAGCGCGCGCATCCTGACCGTGGCCTCGGAGACGCCCTCCACGCTGCCTGTATATGCCCGTTGGCCCTCGACTGTCACCGTTCCCGTCGGTCAGGGCGCGCCAGGCAGCGCAGTGCGGTCTGCGTGCTCGGGCGAACGCACGCCCAGCAAGCGCGCGATCGTCGTGGCGACGCGGGCCTCCGGGAGCGCGGGCTCGTCGTTCGCTCCAGGGCTGACTCCCGGCCCGCTGAAGAGCACGGGGACCTCCCGGTCGTACGTCCACGGCGAGCCGTGAGAAGTGCCCGCTTCCGGCGGCATCTCCTCCGCGGCGACCGACCACTCCGTCGGCACGACGTACACCTCGCCAGGCGGCTCCCTCGGAATGCCGAGGCCGAGGGCGACGCGCAACGGATCACCGCTCGCGCGCATCGCCGGCGCAGCGCGGACGTCGAAAGCCATCGCCACGCCCGGGCGCGAGGAAACGAAGTCGATGATGGCGCGCATCACGGCATCGCGCTGCTGCCCGTCCCGTGCGGGTTCGGACAATGAGACGTAGGGCTGCACCCAGGCCGCGACCCACTCGCCCTCGCCGAGCGCCCTCGCGAGGTGCGCGCGCAGGAGCACGAGCTCGTCCTCGCTCGTCCAGCGCACGGCGTCCGCGTGCCCGTGCTCCCGGCTCCGCTCGACGAGGGGAGCGATCCCGTGATCGGCGGTGATCAGCACCGCGATCTCGCCGTCTCGCTCGAGGTCCGCGAGGAGCCGGCCGAGCGCGCGGTCGGCGCGCACGAGCCCGTCGACGTACTCCCAGCTCTCGGGCCCGAAGCTGTGGCCCACGTAGTCGGTGCTCGCGATCGAGAGGGCGAGCAGATCGGGCACGTCGTCCTCGCCGAGGTGCATCGCGGTGACGGTCTCGCGGGCGAGCTCGAGCAGGAGGTCGGTCGAGGCGGGCACGGAGAGAAACGCATCGGCCTCCGTCTGGCCCACCGGGTCGTGGGGGAACGTGGAGCCCCAGCCGAACGAGCCCTCGCCGCTCTGCGCGTCGAGCCCGAGCGACGCGAGCGCAGCCGGATCTTCGGGCACCCACGCGGCCATCCGCTCCGTGAACGGATGCGCCGCCTGCCACGCGGAGAGCCACGGAGGCAGCGCGCTCGCGTAGTAGGTCGAGGTCGTGAAGCCGCCGGCGTGCGCGTCGAACCAGAAGCACCCGTCGGGGTGATGGCCTCCGGGCAAGACCGCGCTTCGGTCCTTCATGGCGACGGAGACGGTGATCGCGCGACCGCCCGTCTCGGCCTCGAGCACGTCGCCCACCGTCTCGGCCAGGAGCCGCGACGGACTGGCGAAGGCCCCCTCGCGCCCGAGCACCGGGTGCTCTCCGTCGTCCATCGACGACAGACGCGCCTCGCGCGCGGCGTCCCAGACGCGGTTCGACGCGACGCCGCTCTCGAAGGGCGGTGCGCCGCTGTAGATCGCCGCGTGTCCGGGCGCCGTGTAGGTCGCGCCGTACGCGTACGCCACGCGATGCACGTAGCGACCGCGCGCCGCCGTACGTCGGATGGCGCCTTCCGGATCGAGGCGGGCAAAGTGTGCATCGAGGACCCAGCTCGCGAGCTGGTCGTAGACGACGGTGACGACGAGCCGCGGCGGAGCCGTACGCTCTCCCGGCGCGCTCGAGGCCGTCGCCCGCGCGGGCGTGTGCGACGCACCGCAGCCCACGAGCGCGACGACGGCGAGCGCCACGGCCTTGCGCGTCATGGCTGCGGCGATGCCTCGGGCTCGAGCGTGACGGAGATCTCGGCGGCCGTCCCCGCGACGAGCAGGACCTCGCGGGTCTCGGTGCGATGGCCCGCGAGCGTGACGGTGATCGTCTGCGACTCGCGCCGGGAAGCCGAGGTGATCGGGACCGCGATGACGCTGTGCGTCCGACCGCGCGCACGCCCTTCCCCCACGACGACCGATGCGCCGACCGTGCCCGTGACGCTCAGCAACGCGGGCTGCGACGCCAGGACCCGGTGGACCGACGTCTCGCCGGGCCCGGGCGGGATGTCGAGCTCGAACACGTCGTCGACGCAGCAGCGCTGGACGTTCGAGATGATGCGAAAGCGATGCGTGCCAGGCGCGAGGTCGATCGACTGGAACGTCGGCCCGTAGTTTCTTCCTGGCGCTCCGTCGATCGAGATCCGGACGTTGACCGGATCAGGGTCGAACACCACGTGTCGAGGCGTGACGGGCGCGGTGTGACGCACCTCGACGGCGACCATCCGCACGTACGCGTCGGGCACCGTCGCCGCATCGATGGCCGGTGGAGCGGGCTCTGCGGCGTCGATCGCGAGGCCGGCGTCGCGGGCGCTCGCGTCCGACTCGTCGATCGCCACGAGCATCACGCCGGCATCCAGCGCGTCGGCGGTGCTCGAGCCTGGAGAGAGCCGGCCGAGCCCAGCGACGGCTGCGAGCGCGACGAGCAGGCCGAGCGCACCGCCGGCCGCGCGCGTGATCGTCTGGGACCGCGCGCGGTCGTTGCCGATGCGCGAGAGGATCTCGAGCGCCTCCGCGTTCCCGTCATCGAGCGCGAGCACGCGACCGAGCCGGTCCTGCGCTTCGCTGACCCTCCCGGCGTCACGCGCCGCCTTCCCGAGCACGAGCGAGCGCGCGATGATCTCCTTCGTGATCTCCTTCGCGCGGCCCGGCGGGTCGGCCAGGAAGCGCGCGACCTCGGCGTGGGGATCCTCGATCCCGACCTCCGCCACCATCTTCACGAGCGCCGCCTCGAAGGCCGCTGCGGACTCGAAGCGGTCCGAAGGGCTCCTCTCGAGCGAGCGCTGCAGGATCGCGCGCAGCGTGCCGCCGATCCCCGGCGCGACGCGCAGCGGATCGGGATAGTCGCCGTCCATGATGCGCTTGAGGATCTGGTGCGGGTTCTTGCCCGTGAACGGAAGACGCCCCGTCGCGAGATAGAAGAGCACCGTGCCGAGCGCGAACACGTCCGTGCGTGGATCGGAGTCGCCGCCCTCGACCTGCTCGGGCGCCATGTGGCCCGGCGAGCCGAGGATCTGACCGGTCGCGGTCATCGACTGGCTGTCGACCATGTCGGCGATGCCGAAGTCGGTGAGCTTCAGCTCTCGGTTCTCGTGCAGCAGGATGTTCTCGGGCTTCACGTCCCGATGGACGATGCCCTTCTCGTGCGCAGCCGTGAGCGCGCGGCACATCTCGACGGCGAAGCAGGCCGCGATCTCGGCGGGCAGCGGCGCGTGCTCGTCGGCCCACTTGCGGAGCGTCGGCCCCGTGAGGAGCTCGGCGGCGATGTAGGACTCGTCGGACTCTTCGCCGGAGTAGTCGTAGATCTCGAGGATGCGGTCGTGCTTGAGCCGCGCGACCGACTGCGCCTCGCGACCGAATCGAGCGCGCGCTTCCTTCGCACCGCGAAGATGCGGGTGCATGATCTTCAGCGCGACGAGGCGGTCGAGCTTGGTGTCGCGGGCGCGGAAGACGGTGGCCATTCCGCCATGGCCGATCTCCTCGAGGACCTCGTACTTCTCGACCTTGCGGAGCATGGCGACCGGGCGGGGAGAATACTCGGTCTGGCCGGCATCGGGCTCGGTTCCGGCCGGCAAACCCGCTGCGTCAGTCCGGGCCCGCTCGCCCGTCGTGAGTCCGATGATAAGGTCATCCGCATGAGCTTCGGACGAAACCCACACGTGCCCAAGGCAGAGGCCGCCGAGCTGAAGGCAGCGGACGCCGTCGACAAGATCGCGCGCTCTGCGGCGTACCGAGATGCCGCCCACCAGTGGGATCGCGCGGCCTCGCGCGAGACGCCGGGCAAGCGCCGGACGGAGTACGAGGGCAACGCGGAGCGGAATCGTGCGCTGGCAGACGACGACCAGGCCAAGGCCGAGCCCGCCGAGGTGGAGCCGGCGTCGTCGAAGCGGCCGACGATCCTCAACTAGGCTGAGAGCCTGAACGGAGCGATCCCTTCGCTGGGGTGTAAGTCCCCACCGCCTCCGCCGTTCCCCGGGCGGAGGTCCCGATGTCTCGCCCACGCCCGCTCGCAGTCCTGGTCTCGCTTCTTTTCCTGATCGCTCTCGGCGCCGGCGCGTGCAGCGGCAGCGGCGCGTCCTACGCCCGCTTTCGGAGGGCCGCTTCCGAGGGCCGGGTCGTGGCCGCCAGGGAGGTCCGGGCCGCCGACTTCATCGACGTCCACGCGTCCGAAGACGCGCCCCGCCCGCCCGCGACCGGGGATGGAGAGCACCTGCCCATCCTCCTCGACGCCAGGCTCGGGAACAGCGCGCTCCCGAGCCAGGGCGGCCGCGCGGTCCTCCAGATCTCGCTGCGCGGCGGCATGGCGGCGGCACGTCTGCCCGCCAGCATCGTCGTGGTCGTCGACGTGTCGGGCTCGATGCAAGACGAGGACAAGATCGGCGCGGTGAGGCACGCGCTCGCTCGCTTCGTCGAGACGCTCGACCCGGCAGACCGGCTGGCCATCGTGACCTTCTCGGACGACGCGCACCTCGCGCTCCAGCCTTCGTCCGTCGCGTCCTCGCGCAGTACGATCCTCGGCGCCATCGGCGGTCTCGCGGCCTACGGCGGCACCAACCTCGGCGCCGGGCTCGGGACCGCGCTCTCCGTCGCAGCGAGCATGCGCGAAGGAGGCGTGGCGCGCGTGGTGCTCCTCTCGGACGGAGTCGCGACCGTCGGCGAGACGAGCTTCGACGCGCTCGCGAGCCTCGGAACCGCCGCGCACGACGCCGGGATCGCAGTGAGCACGATCGGGATGGGCGATCAGATCGACTTCGCGCTCCTCGAAGCGGTCGCGAACCGCGCGGGCGGTGCGTTCCACTATCTCGATCGCCCGTCGGAGGTGGAGCGCGTCTTCGCCACGGAGCTCGCCTCCCTGACGCAGCTCGCGGCGCGAGACGCGCACGTGCGCGTGGAGCTCCCCGAAGGCGTCTCGCTCGCCCGCTCCTACGACGAGCGCACCTCGTTCGCGCTCGGCGTCCTCGACACCTCCCTCGGTGACGTCGCAGGCGACGAAGCGATGATCGTCGTGCACGAGCTGGACGTCGCGCCGGGAGCCTCGCTCTCGGAGATCCCCGTGGAGATCTCTCTCCGCGCGCCCGACGGCACGGCATCGATCGCCGCGCGCACCGCGGTCCGCTTCACGCGCAGCGGCGCCTTCGCCTACGAGGGCGCGACCGATCCGGCCGTCCTCCGCAACGTCACCCTCGGGCGCATCGCCTGGTCGCTGCGCGAAGCGAGCCACCTCGTCGACGTCGGTGACGGCGGCCGTGCGAGCGTGCTCGCGACCGCAGCGCTCGCCGACGCGAGCTCGGCCCAGGTCCGACTGCGCGCGCTGGGCGACGACCTTCGCGCGCGATCGCTCGACGAAGCCCTCACCCTGCTCGGCGCGACGGTCCGCGCGCTTCCGCCGCCTCCCGTGACGTCGGCGCGTCTGGCTGGAAACGACGACGCGGACCGCGCCGGGTGGACCGTCACTTCGTCGCGCGCATCCGATGCCTTCACGGGCTGGCGCTGAGCGAGCTTTGTGAGTGCGCATCGCATGGCCACGCGCAGTACCCTCCCGCCCCATCGTGGTGGGGGGCACGGGACCAGAGGGTGCGTGGAACGCCGAGCGAGAGCGGGCGCTCGCTTCGCGCGCAGAGCGAGGAGATGCGCAGGCGCTCCGGGAGCTCCTCGAGCACTTCGCGCGTCCGCTGCACGATGCGGTGATCCTTCCGCGCGTGGGCTCGCGCGCCGAGGCGGACGAAGTGCTTCGCGACACGCTCTGCCGCGCCGTCGAGCGCCTCGCCGACTTTCGCTGGACCGACGCGGGGCTCTGGCCCTGGCTCCGGCGCATCGCCGTCCACCGGATCATCGACGGAGCGCGCCGACGCGACGCCGCTCGCCGCTTCGAGGAGCGCTACGCGGCCGAGGTCCAAGTGCTCCCCCCACGGATCGAGGCCGGCGCGGAGGAGGCGATGATCGAGGCCGAGGAGCGTGCGCACCGGGAGAAGCGCCTGAAGGTGGCGCTCGAAGACCTGAACGAGCGCTACCGGCGCGTGATCCAGCTCCGCGTGATCGAGGAGCGCCCGCGCGACGAGTGCGCCGAGGCGCTCGCCGTGAGCGTGGCGACCTTCGACGTGCTCCTGCACCGTGCGCTCGCGAGCCTGAAGAAGACGTTCGGCGAAGAACGATGAGGAAACGATGAGCCAAGACGACGACGAGCTCGGACCGGTGAGCGAGGAAGAGCGCAGGGAGGCCAACGCGCTCCGCAAGGCGCTCGAGGCCGGCGACCCGGCTCCGGGAAGCGACGCTGCGTTCGCGGCTGCGGTCCGCGCCAGCATGGTGGGCGCACGCCCGGAGCTCGCCGCCGAGGCTCGGACCGCGGTCGTCGCCGACGCGATCCGGGAGGGCTCGAGGCGGGCGCGCCGCCGATCGCTCCGGACGATGCTGGCCATCGCCGCAGCGGTCGTGCTCGGCCTGGCAGTCCCGGCGGCGCTCTACCAGGGCGGCAGCAGCACGCCCTCGATCACCTACGGCGGGCCGACCGACGCGGTGTTCGAGGGTCCGTTCGTCGACGCGCAGCGAGCGAGCGAGCGGATGGACCTCATCGTGGACGCACGGACCGAGGACTACTTCGCGGCGCTCCGGGGAGAGCAGCCGTGACGGCGCGAGCCATCCTCCTCCTCGGCGCGGCGGTGGTCGCACTGAGCGCGTGCAGCACCAGCCAGGCGCCGCGGCCCCAGGCGCTCCTCGCAGCGCTCGGCACCGCGCAGGCGCTCCAGCACGAGGCCGACGAGCGCGAGGCGCGAGCGGAGATCCCCGAAGCGATCGCCGCCGTCGAGCGCGTCCTCGAGGTGCCCTTCCCGGACGGCGCGCCCGAGCGCGAGGACGTCAGGCTCGACGCATGGGGACGCATCGCGGAGCTGAACCTCGCTCGATCGGACGATGTCCACGCGGAGCAGGCCGTGCGCGCAGGGCTCGAGGAAGCCACCCGCGACAGCTACTTCCGAGCGAGGCTCCACGTGGTGATGGGCAGGATCCTTCAGGCGCGTGCGGAGC
>JBBSAT010000070.1:0-28437 GCA_038252025.1 Polyangiales bacterium
GCTCGCGTAGCGAGCCGATATCGATCAAAGCCGGAGTGCTCGCGTAGCGAGCCGATATCGATCAAAGCCGGAGTGCTCGCGTAGCGAGCCGATATCGATCAAAGCCGGAGTGCTCGCGTAGCGAGCCGCGGACGGGCGTGCTCGCGGACGGAAGTGCTCGCTGCGAAGATTCTTGGTCACGGATCTGCGGTTCGCCGCCACGGGGAGAACGAGGCTCATGCCCCCTTCTCCCCGTTTCTTCGTCTGCGCCCTCTTTGTGACGACCGTCGTCGTGGCGCCAGCGCGCGCGCAACCACCGGACGGTCCGCCCACCCACGTCGATCGGCGCGTCGTGCCCCTCGCGGGCGGGGCCGTGGCGCGGCTCGTGTCGACCTGGGCCCCGACCGAAGAGGCGAGCGGGCTCGATCTGACCCTCGGTGACGGGCCGACCGTCTCGCTCGTCCACGGGAGCGCCCCGGGCGCCATCGAGGCGAGCGGCGGCGTCCTGCTCGTCGCGTACGAGGTCGCTGGCTCCGATCGTCCGTTTCGCGTCCGCATCGCGAGGCGCGAGGGGACGGCGTTCGTGCTCGCTGAAGCGCGCGAGCTCGCCCGTCCGGGGGCCCGCTCGGGCGACTATCCGTTCGCCGTCGCGATCGCGCCGCTCCCCGACGGATTCGCTGTCTTCTTCGAAGAGGTCCAGTCCGACGATCCGAGCGCGGCGCGCACATATCTGTTTCACGTCGATCGAGACGGCGCGCCGACCGACACCGGCAGCGAGATCCCCGTGCCCTGGCCCGTCGCGGCGGCCGTGTGGAACGGGCATGGGTTCCATCTGGCGCTTCTGTTTCCCGGAGGCGGCGGAGGGATGCGCCTGTCGATGGTCTCGCTCACGGACGCAGGGCAGCCGCAGCAACACCCGGATTGGTCGAGCGCCGCGGGCTACGTCGGCGACGTCCACCTCGTCGTCGCGGGGGATCACGTGCGCGCGTTCTATCGTGGCGGAAGTGGCGGAGAGCACCTGCTGGAGAGCGACGTGACGGCGATCCGAGGGTGGGGGTCGGAGCCGCCGCACGCGAGAGACCACGGCCCGCTCGCGAGCGACGCGTCGATCTGCATCTCGGCCGACGGCGCCATGAGCCGCGTGTCGTCGCCGCGCTGAGCCTCGAGAGGGATCGATCGGGTACGCTCGGCGGCAGTGGCTTCAGGAGCGAGCGGGCTGGTGTTGTGCTCGGACCTCGCTCGTAGCGAGCGCGAGCCGCTCGCGGGCACGGCGAGCCACGCGCAGGGCTGCGTGCTGCTCGCCTACCCGAAGCGACTCTGGGGACGCGACGCGCTCGAGTCCGAGGGGCTTCCCGCCGACGTGTCGATCGAGCTCACGCGCCTCCGAGAGGACCGCGACGTCATCACGCGCTTCGTCGCGCACGAGGGGGCGTGGAACGGCCGGACGGAGATCTCGTTCTTTCCCGAGCGACTTCGATATCGCGACGTGCCGCTCGAAGCGGCGGCTCAGCTGCTCGCGGCCGCGCGATGCAGCGCGCTTCCGGCTCGGGGCGAGGCCGTCACGGCGTCGGTGATCGCCGTCTGCACGCACGGCCAGAGAGATCGCTGCTGTGCCCTCTACGGCGTCGCGCTCGCGCAGGAGCTCCGGGCGAGAGCTGCCGCGGCCGGCAGCGCGGTCGCGATCTGCGAGGCGAGCCACCTCGGGGGAGATCGCTTCGCGCCGACGGTGCTCGTGCTGCCGTCCGGGCACACCTACGGGCACCTCGAGCTTGCCGACGCGGCGGCGCTCCTCGCTGCTGCGGCCGGCGGAGCGCCGCTCCTGCCGAGGTTCCGGGGATCGCTGTGGCTCGAACCGCTCGAACAGCTCGCCGAGGTCGCCGCGTTCGGCTTGCCCGGGCTCGGTGATGGGCTTCCGCTGCTCGGCCCGATCGCCGTGACGCGGGTCGGCTCGGCGCAGGCCGTTCTCCGCACGACCGTCTCGTGTGGAGACGACGTGCGGGCGCTCGTCGTGCGCTGCGCGATGGAGCGGCGTCGCGTGTTCGGCGACTGCCGGAACGCCGAGCGCGACAGACGCGGCGGCGTCTCCGTCTGGACGATCGAGGAGGTCAGCGCCGAGGCGCTCGAGCGCCAGAGCCGAACGGTGCGCTAGGCTAGACCAGCGCGCGGAGAGCTTCGCCGATGCGAGGCATCGCGTCCTGGATGTCCCGCAGCGAGACCGCGCCGACGCTCAAGCGGAACCAGCCGCTGTCGCCCTGATAGCCGAACGCCTGGAAGGGGACGATGCCGATCCCGGCCGCCTCGAGCAGGTACTTCCGCACCTCTTCGTTGGTCTTCAGCTCGGCGCCCGCCGGTGTCTTCTTCCCGAACGGAGAGAAGCGCACGGTCAGGTAGATCGCGCCCTCCGGGGAGAGGCTGTCGACCGGGAGGCCACCGGCCTTGAGCTGCTGGAAGCCCTCGTGCAGCGCGTCGAGGCGCAGCGCGAGCTGCTCCTTGAAGGCGGTGATGTAGGTCGTGATCGCGCTGGTGTCGTCGAGGAACTTGGCGGTGGCGATCTGCTCCGCGCGCGGCGCCCATGCGCCGACGTGGCCGAGGACCGCGCTGATCCGATCGATGACGTCGACGGGGCCCACGGCCCAGCCCACGCGCACACCGGTCGCAGCGAACGCCTTGCTGATTCCGTCGACGAAGATCGTGTAGCGCGCCATCTCCGGGATGAGCTCCGGCGGCGTGACGTGCGTCGTGCCCTTCGCCGTGAGCATCCAGTAGATGTGATCGAACATGAGGTAGCAGGGCCGGACGCCTCGCTTCTCGCGCGACTCGTTCTCCTTCACGATCGCCTCGGAGATCCCGAGGAGCATGTCGCGGCTCATCGCCGTGCCGGTCGGGTTCAGGGGCGAGTTGAGGCAGACGAGGCGCGCCGTCTTCAGCGTCGGAAGGAGCGCGTCGCGCGTCGGGAGGAAGCGGCTCTCTGGCCCGCACGTCACGGCGACGCCCTTGGCGCCGAGCATCGTGACGTAGTGGTTGTTGTTCCAGCTCGGCACCGGGAACACGACCTCGTCGCCCGGATCGACGACCGCGCGGTAGACGCCGTAGATGACGGGTCGCGCGCCGCTCGCGATCAGGATCGACTCGATCGGGAGCGTGAGGCCGAGATCGCGCGCGTAGTAGCGCTGCACCGCTGCGCGCAGATCGGGCATCCCGTTCGAGGGCGGATAGTTCGTCTCGTGCGCTTCGTACGCGGCGACGATGTTGTTCTTCAGGGCCTCGGGGATCGGGAACTGCTTCGGATCGAAGTCACCGACCGTGAGGTTGCAGATGGCCTTGCCCTGCGCCATCAGCGCGCGGATCTCGGCGGCGATCTTCAGGATCTCGGAGCCCACGAGGCCCTGCGCCATGGTCGAGACGCGGTCTTTCGGCAGAGCGGACGATCGGACGAACGCAGTCAGGTCGGTGGGCATTCGGCGAGACTGCCACGAACGCCCTCGTCCGCGTTCGGTCGCGCTGGGAAACCTCACGTGCCAATCCGCGCTGGGTCAGAAAGGGGCGCGCCTCAGAGCCGGCCGGCGGATGGCGACCTCTCCGCGCGCGGACCATTGCCCGTGTCGACCTCGGCCAGCGTGAGATCGCGGTCGTTGTCGCGCATGCGAACGACGATCGGCGGCTCTCCTGCCGCGATCCAGAGCTCCAGTCCGTCTCCCGTCGCGTGCACCGTGTCCACGTCCACGGGCTCGCCGTCCACCTGCACTCTGATCGTCTCCCGCCCGATGGGCATGAGCGCGAGATCCTGCCGCTGGTGATCGCGACGGACCGTCGTCCGCTCGCGTCGTCCGAGCGCGCTCGCCACGCGATGCGACACGAGGAAGAGCGGGAGCGCGTCGCCGTCGCGCTCGCGAACGGCGTCGCAGCTCGTGACGCTGTACATCTCGCGCCCGTCGGCGAGCGCTGCGTGGTTCACGGAGCCCGCCGTGGCGTGATCGAGGGGCGTTCCTCGATCCACGTGGCCGCACGCGAGCTCGAACGTGAAGCGAGGCGCGACCTCACTGACGGCGACGGTCAGCCCGCGGTGCCCGTCGCCTTCGTCGGCCGCGAAGAAGAGCCGTGCGCCCGCGACCACCCCCAGCGAGCTCTCTTGCCCGTGCCCAGGCCGCGGCGTGGCTGCACCGCAGCCAGATGCGACGACTCCCAACGCGAGGACGGGAACGAGCAGATTCTTGATCGACATGGACACCTCCGTGACCCTCTCGACGACCGTTGCGCGGACATCGTTCCGCGTTCGCACGAACACCCGTCCGGACAGGCGAGGACCTTGCCAACGCTCGAGCGGGCACGAGCCACCTCCGCGCTTCGGGTCGTGCTGCCCGCCCGCACATGCCGGGCTACGTTCCGCGCATGTCGACGCGCTTCGCGTACCGGATCGTCACGGACCGTCTCGTCCTCCGTTGCTACGAGCCGAAGGACGCGCCGCTGTTGCACGCGGCGGTGCTGGCGAGCAAGTCACACCTCGAGACGTTCTTGCCGTGGGCGCGGCTCGAGCCGACCTCGCTCGATCAGAAGATGGAGCTGCTGCGCACCTTTCGCGGACGCTTCGATCTGGGACAGGACTTCGCGTACGGCGTGTTCTCGAAAGAGACGGGCGAGCTCGTCGGCGGCAACGGGCTCATGCCGCGGATCGGACCAGGCGGGATCGAGATCGGGTACTGGACCGCGAAGGGCCACGCAAACCTCGGCTACTGCACCGAGTCGAGCGCTGCGCTGACGAAGTACGCGATCGTCGGCCTCGGGATCGATCGCGTCGAGATCCACTGCGAGCCCAGCAACGGTCCGAGCAACGCCGTGCCGCGGAAGCTCGGCTACGAGCGCGAGGCCACGCTGCGGCGGCGCTTCCCGTTCGCGGAGAACGATCTGCGCGACCTCGTCGTCTGGACGATGTTCCGCGAGGAGATGGCGCGCTCCGAGAAGGTGAACTGGGCCCGCTACCAAGCGTTCGACGCGATGGATCGGCCGATCCCCTGAGGCGCCGGTCGATCGAAGCTCAGTCGGTCGCGCCGTCGAACGCGAAGACGGCAGTGCACGGGAGCATCGGGAACGTCCCACCGTTGACGATGAGGACGTTCAAGCACGCAGCTCCCGAGCGTGTGGAGATCGTGGTGCTGTCCGTGCCGGTCATCGTGGCGGAGTGGGTCGGGCCTGCGTCGGGCGATCCGCCGTCGGTGGGCGTCAGCACGTACGTTCCGTCGATCGTCTCGGTCTGATCGAGGACGCAGCCGGAGAACACCGGGATCTGGCTCTCTGCCGTCACGTGGAAGTGCGTGCCGGAGGCAGTGCCTTGGACGGTGTTCCCGCCGGCGGCCCACGTCGCGATCGAGTCGTCGACGCTGAGGCGCGCCGTGAACGTGGTGGGCGTCGTCGGGTTCAGGCCGGGCGAGCAGGCGTTCGACTGGAGCATCCCCGTGACCTGGAACACGCCGACGAGCGTGCTCGCGGAGGACGACGTCTCAGGGCCGCAGGAGGTCGCGGTCGCGAGCAGCGTCACCGCGAACGACAGGAGAACGAGCCATCCAAGGTTGCGCATGGGGCGGGTTGTAGCGCAGCTACCAGTCGACGTTGAGGATGGCGAGCGTGTTGGTTCGATCGTCGGTCCAGACATCGACCTCCTCGATCCCGCCGGCGGAGACGCGAGTCCACCCCGCTTCGTCGAACGCGGTCAGGTCGGCCTCGGTCGGCGGGAACACGAAGTACTCGCTCGGATCTTCGCCCAGTCCGGTCGGGTTCATCCGTCGCCGCCACGCCGCCGGACGGTGGAGCGCGCGCGCGATCGCCGCCAGCACGGGCCGGAGGTCGTAGTAGCGGTTCGAGATGTGGAAGAGCAGATACCCGTCGTCCGCGAGCAGGCTGAAGTAGAGCTCGGTCGCCTCGCGCGTGACGAGGTGCGTGGGGATCGCGTCGCCTGCGAATGCGTCGACGAGGATGAGATCGTACTCGGGCGGCGAGGCCGAGCTCGCCATGTCCTCGAGGGTCACGCGCGCGTCACCCACGATCGTGTCCACGTCGCCCTGGCAGTCCTCGAGATAGTGGAAGTGGTCACGCGCCAGCTGGACGTCGAGCGGATCGATCTCGAAGAACGTCATCGACTCGCCCGGCTCCATGTACGCGGCGGCTGCGCCCACCCCGAGGCCGATCGCGGCGACCCGTCTCGGCCGTCCGCGTCGGTGCAGGATCTCCATCACCTGCCCGAGCGAGCCTTCGCGATGGTAGTAGCTGAGCGGTTCGGCGCGCTGTGGCGCGTCCATGAACTGTCGACCGTGGCGCGTGATGCCGCTGACGAGGTCGTCGATCGGGCCGAGCGGCGTGGGCCGTTCGAACACGTGATAGATGCCGTAGAAGCTCCGACCGCGCGCGATCTCTCTCACCTCTCCGGTGTCGTTGACCTGTCCGCGGACGAGCTGGACGACGATCGCCACGATGAGCGCGATGGAGACGAGCACCGGAGCACGCCCCGAGTCGCGTAGCCACTGCCGGACCTCTTTGCGCCGGCCGACGAGGATCGTGACCATGACCGTGACGATCGCGATCGGGTACTCCGCGAGCCCGTAGAAGAGCTGAGGCGCGACGAGCGAGACGAACGCCCCGCCGATCCAGCCGCCGAGCGCGAGCATCAGATAGAAGAGGGTCAGGTGCTGAGGCTTCGGCCGCGAGGCGTAGAGCTCGGCGTGCACGGCCAGCGCGATCACGAAGAACACGACCAGGTTCAGCGCGACCTGGCGCAGCTCCTGTGCGAGCGACCCGCCCGCGGAGATGAAGAGCGCCACCGCGCCGAAGTGCGGCCAGAGCCGGCGGACCCAGCTCGGAACCCGCTGCGGGTCGGCGAAGGCGAACACGAACGTGAGCAGATAGAGCGCGAGCGGGATGACCCAGACCAGCGGCACGTTGCCCGCGTCGAGCGCGATGAGGTTCGTGACGCCCATCAGCATCGCGGACGGGCACGCAGAGAGGAGAAGCCAGTAGACGATCTGGCCGGGGGTGATCACCTCGGGCGGCCCGGGCTCCACCACGGCGACGGCCTCGTGCCCGGCTGCCTTTCCATGGGTCGCGCGATAGGCGGCGATGCCGGTGAAGATCCAGAGCGCGAAGCCGATCGAGAACACGGTGCGCTGCGTGCTGACGCCGACCAGAGGTTCGACGAGGAGCGCGTAGGCGAGGAGCGCCACGAGCGAGCCCACGTTGCTCGTCGCGTAGAGCCAGTACGGGTTCTCGCGGCCCGGAAGGTTCGACTCGTTCAGCCATCGCTGGGCCACGACGCTCGTGGTCGCGAGCACGGCGAACGGAAGCGCGCTCGCCCGGGCGAGGGCGAAGAGCAGCGCCCAGACGTCGTGCTGTCCTTCCACGACCGCCGTCGGCGGGAGCGCGATCAGCGGAAGGAAGAGGACGACCAGGTGCGCGCCCTTGATGCGCGGCGCGACGAGGTGCGCGTACGCGTAGGCGAGGAAGAGCACGCCCTGGAAGAACATCAGCGACGTCGTCCACACGTGGAACGCGCCGCCGAAGTGGGGCAGCAAGAGCCGCCCGACCATCGGCTCCATCGTGAACAGAAGGAAGGCGCCGAGGAAGACGAAGAGCCGGATGGCGATCATGAACGGGTCAGCTCTTGTTCGGGGTCTCGGCTGCGCTCGCGCCGCTCGTGGTCAGGTCGGTGAAGAGGTGCATGGGCGGCCGTTCGTTCTGGAGGTGAGTGTCGAGAAAGGATGCGGCTCTGTAAAGCGCGGCGGCCCCGGCCGATCGAGGGGCACCCGCTTTTTTTGACCGCGATCGCCGGCTCCTGGACCTTCCCTCGTGCCCGCCCCGGCAGGAGAGACACGATGGACGGTACAGAACGCTCCGAGTTGCGTGGTCAGATCCTCGACGGTCGATATCGCATCGGCGACATCCTCGGGATCGGCGGTACCGCGGTCGTGTTCGACGCCGACCGGCTGAGCGACGGCGAGCCCGTCGTCGTCAAGGTCCTGCGGCCCACGTTCGTGGACAACCCCGACCTCGTGCGACGGCTTCGTCGTGAGGTCGAGGTGTACCGGAACGTCCGGCATCCGGGGCTCGTGCCGATGTACGACGAGGGGATCCTCTCGGGGTTCCCGGGCGCGGACGGATCGCCCTACCTGGTGATGGAGCGCGTGTACGGGGAGTGCCTGCAGCGCCTCCTGCGTCGCACCGGGACGCTCTCGGCGGACCTCGTCGGCGCGATCACGATGCGCGTGGCGTCGATCCTCCACGCCGCGCACGCGCACGGCTACGTGCACCGCGACGTGAAGCCCGAGCACATCCTCATGGATCGCGACGAGAACGGCTCGCTCCGCGTGCGGCTCCTCGACTTCGGCGTCTGCGCGTCGATCCGAGCGCCGAAGGACGAGCGCGACCGCGAGATCGGCCGCGTCTTCGGTACGCCGAGCTATGTCTCTCCCGAGCAGGCGAGCGGCGATCCCGACGTCGACGCGCGCGCGGACATCTTCGGCCTCGGCATCGTGATGTTCGAGGCGCTGACGGGTCGCCTTCCCTTCTCGGGCTCGAACGTCGCGAACCTTCTGCGCCGGATCATCCGCGAGGACGCACCGCGCGCGGCGCTCATCCGCCAGGATCTCCATCACAGCTTCGATGCCGTCGTGGCGGCGTCGCTCGCGCGTGACCCCGAAGATCGAATCCCTTCGATGCGCTCGCTCTCTCGCGCGCTCACGCCGATCGTCGCGGACCGCCCTAGCGTCGATCAGCGCCTCACGAGCGTGCTGCGCTTCGAGTCGCCGCGCGGCGCGAGCCTCGAGACGGCGCGCGACATGAAGGTCTACGCGGCCTGAAGCGCTCGCTCACGGTGCGTCTGGACAGGCGCCGGCATCGTCGCAGCGTCCCCGCGCGACGACGTCGTCGACGGGACAGCCGCTGAGCGCGAGCGAGAGCACCACCACGAAGACCCAGCGCGCTCGCTTCATGGCGTCGCTCTCACGACGATCCCGGCGCACGCGTACGGGCTCACGGGCCACATCGAGGCGAGCACGGTGGTCGTCCCGCCTTCGACGATGACGTAGCGTGGCGAGGGCACGACGAGGTCCGCGCCGATCCCGAGCTCGAGACCGATGACGCCGCCGAGCGCTCGAGGCAGCCACTGCACGCGCGTCATCAGGCCGGCAGTGAAGCCTCCGCTCGTCGCGCCTCCGCTCGCGTCCAAGCTCGGATCATGCGCCGTCGAGAGCCTCGCCCAGCCGGAGAGGCCGAGCGCGACGCCGATCGGGACCCGCCACTCGCCGTCGTCGAAGAGCTCGAAGAGGCCCTCGAGTCGGATGGCTCCGCGCGCGACGTGATACGAGACTCGCGCCGTGTCGATGGTGTCGGGGCCGCCTCCGTGCGCCTCGATCGAGAGCTCGAACGCGCCGAAGTCCACGCCGATGCGGGCGAGCGCGCCGGGCTGACCGTTCGAGCTCACGCCGTCGAGCGCGAAGCCCACGTCGAGCGACGCGAGCACGGACGGCCCGCGTGAGGGCGCGTCCGGGACGGCGTTCTGGGTCTGTGCGCTCGCGCCAGAGGTCACGAGCGCGGCGAGCGTCATGACGGCGATCGCCAGAGCCGCGTCGCCTGGCTCGGACCTCTGCGCTCGCTTCATCGCACGCACGGTGGACGAGGCGCGCGCCAACGTCATCCGCTTTCGCGAGGGCGAGGATCACGTTCGGTCGATGTCGGTCTCGGAGTCCCAGTCACCGAGGGCGCGGCGTTCCTCCTCGTCGGTCGGGAGCTCGACCGCGCCTGACCGATCGAGGAGCCGCTGGAGCGCCATGCGTCCCTCGACCGCCTGGGCGCGCGCGATCGGCAGCACGCGCTTTGCGTCGTACCGCGCGAAGAGCGGCTCCCAGCGATCCTCACGGCGGGGCGCCACGACCGTCGCATCGCCTGCTTCGAGAAGCCGGCGGACGAGGTCGTCGCCCACGTACGGCATGTCGCAAGCGACCGCGATGGCGTAGCGATCTCCCGCCTCGGACAACAACGACAGCAGTCCGGCGAGCGGCCCATGCGCTGCAGGGTCGTCCGCGAGCGTCCGCCAGCCGAGCACCTCGTACTCCGGGCGCGCGCCCACGAGGACTCGCTCGATGCCGAGCCGATCGAAGATGCCGCCCCAGCGCTCGAGGATCGTCTCCCCCGTCGAGACCCGCAAGAGCCCCTTGGGCGAACCGCCCATGCGACGGCTCTCTCCGCCGACCAGCACCCCTACGAGGACCCGCCGCATCGCCATCCGCTCTCATATCAGGTGCACCGACGATCGCGCGCTGCCCGAGCGAACGTCGAGCGTGGTAACAAGCAGGCCATGGCGGTGAGGTGGCGTTGGGCGCTGCTCGGGGTCGTGGCGCTGCTCCTCGTGGCGCTCGCCACCACGATCTGGGTGTACACGCGGCACGGGCGTCCTCGGGAGCTGCGCATCGCGACGGGCCTCCAGGGGGGAACGTTCCTGCCGCTCGGAGAGACCCTCGCGCGCGGGTTCGCGCACGACGTGCAGGGCGTCCGCTTCCGCGCGATCGAGAGCCCGGGGAGCGTGGCGTCGCTCGCCATGCTCGACGCCGGCGAGGCGGAGCTCGCCCTCGTCTCGAACCACGTGCCCGCCTCCGAGAACGTACGGCTCATCGCCGTCCTCTACGAAGAGACCCTCCAGATCGTCGTGCGCGACGCGGCCGGGATCACGACGCCCTTCGAGCTACGCGGGCGCCACGTCTCCGTCGGGCCGGTGGCCAGCGGGACCGAGGGGATCGCGGAGAGCGTGCTCCATCACTTCGGGATCGCCGACGGCGACTTCGACCGCGTCAACATGACGCTCGCCGAAGCAACGGACGGTCTCGAGGCAGGGACGCTCGACGCGGCGTTCGTGGTCGCGGGCATGCGCACACCGATGGTCGACCGGCTCCTCGCGCGGGGCGACATGCGCCTGCTCTCGCTCGGCGACCCCAGCGAGGAGGGGAGCTCGGTGGAGGGCATCCGGCTCGACGCGCCGTACCTCGCCGTGGGGACGATCCCACGGAACGCGTATGGGCGCTTCCCGGAGGCGCCGATCGGCACCATCACCGTCCGTGCGCTCCTGGTCGCCCGCGCGGACGTCGACGAGGGCGTGGCGCACGATCTGACCGCGTCGCTCTTCGATCACAAGGCCGCGCTCGCGAACGAGCAGCAGCTGCTCAGCCACCTGCGCGAGGACTTCGACCGAACGCTCTCTCCGTATCCGCTACACGCCGGTGCCGACGCGTACTTCCGGCGCTCGGAGCCCACGCTCATCCAGCGCTACGTCGACGAGATCAGCCTCGCGATCACGCTCGGCGCGATCTTCTGGTCGGCGCTCTCCGCCTGGGCGAGCGCCCGGCGAGCGCTGCGACGCGGTCGGATCGAGGAGCACCTCGAGGTGGCGCAGAAGCTCGCCGCGCAGGGCTGGGCGGCCATCGACGGCCCCGCCCGCCGCGAGGCGATCCGGGCGCTCGTCCGCGAGCGTGACCGCGCCGTGCTCGAGCTCGCCGCCGAGCGTCTCGATGCGAACGACTCGTTCTTGATCTTCCAGGAATACCTCGGCGCACAGATCGCCGATCTCGAGCGCAGCGAGCTCGCCGGGACGCCGGCCGCGGCGAAACAGGAGGAAGGCTGAGCGCGGGGCTCGATGACGCGTCGCATCACGCGCTGGATTCCATCCGAGCGCGTCTAGGTGCACCGGGGCTACCATCGATCATGGGGGTACCGTGTCGCAGAACCTCGTCCAGCTCCGCCGGCATCGCGGCGACCTTCGCGTTCAAGACAGCGCGCTCCAGCTGCTCAAGCAGGTCATGCACGACCGGCGCGCGATCACGCCCGCCGACGTGGAGGCGATCGCACGCGCGACCGGCCAGCCCGAAGCGGCGGTCCACGGCGTGGCGACGTACTACTCCGATCTGGGAATCGCGCGCCGCGGACGCACGCGGGTGAAGGTCTGCAAGGGCGCCGCCTGCCACGCCGCCTGCGGTGACGCGTCCGTTCGGTGGATGGAAGACGCGCTCGGCCTCCGCGATGGCGAGACGGCCGCCGATGGCTCGGTGTCGCTCGAGACGGTCTACTGCCTCGGGTTCTGTCACGCCGGCCCCACCGTGGAGATAGAAGGCCGCGTTCACGGCGAGCTCACCCGGGAGAGAGCGAGCGCGCTCGCCGCCGATCTCTCGGGGAAAGGGCTCGCGCTCGCAGACGAGGCGCTGGTGCCGCGCTTCGAGGCGCACGACGGTCCGGCCATCGTGCTCGAGCGGCTCTCGGTCGCAGGGCTCGACGCGACGGATCTCGATCTCGCCTCGTCGCATGGCGCGCTCGAAGGCCTGCGCAAGGCGCTCGCCGCGCTCACCCCGGAGCAAGTGCTCGCGCAGATCGAGGCTTCCGGACTGCGCGGCCGCGGGGGCGCGGGCTTCCCGACGGCGCAGAAGTGGCGCTTCTGCCGGACGCACGCGCTCGCCGCAGCGGAGGCGTTCGTGGTCTGCAACGCGGACGAGGGCGATCCCGGCTCCTACGTCGACAAGTGGCTCATGGAGCGCGACCCGTTCGCGGTGATCGAGGGGATCATGCTCGCGGGCTACGCGATCGGCGCGACGCGCGGCATCGTCTACGTGCGCAGCGAGTATCCGCGCTCGACGCCGATCCTCCGCCAGGCGGTCGAGACCGCCCGACGCGCTGGCCTGCTCGGCGATCAGGTCCCCGGCACGTCGTTCTCGTTCGACATCGACGTCGTGGAGGGCGCCGGCTCCTACGTGTGCGGCGAGGAGACCGCCCTCCTGCGTTCGCTCGAAGGCCTGCGCGGGATGGTCACCGCCCGTCCGCCATACCCGGCGGAGAAGGGCCTCTTCGGCAAGCCCACCGTCGTGAACAACGTCGAGACGCTCGCGAGCGTCGGATGGATCATCCGGCACGGAGGTGCAGCGTTTGCGGCGCACGGCGTCGGACGGAGCCGGGGCACCAAGACCTTCACGCTGAACGAGCGCTTCGCTCGCCCCGCCGTGTACGAGGTGCCGCTCGGCACCTCACTCAGGCGCATCCTGATCGATCTCGGCGGTGGCCTGAAGGACGGCCGGCAGATCTCGATGGTCCAGATCGGCGGGCCGCTCGGCGGCATCTTGCCCGGCACTCAGCTCGACGTGCCCACGGGCTTCGAGGAGCTCGAGCAGGTCGGGGCGCTCCTCGGCCACGGCGGCGTGGTCGCCTGGGACGATCACACCGATCCGCGCGACGTCGCGATCCACCTCTTCGAGTTCTGCGACGCCGAGTCGTGCGGCAAGTGCTTCCCATGCCGGATCGGCGGTCGGCGCGGGCTCGAGATCGCCAAGCGCATGAAGGCCGCGCCCGCGACCGAGGGCGATCTCGCGCTGCTCGGCGAGCTGCTCGAGACGCTGAAGCTCGGATCGCTCTGCGCACACGGCGGCGCGATCCCCGACCCGATCCGGTCGCTGCTCCACCACTTCGGGCCCGAGATGCGAGGTGCGCGATGAACGACACGTCGATCGAGAAGAAGCGCCGTCTCGTCACGCTGACGATCGACGGGCGGCCGGTGCAAGCGAGCGATCGCGCGACGATCCTCGACGTCGCACGCCGCGAGCAGATCTACGTGCCCACGCTCTGCTACGACCCGCGTCTCGCCGCGTTCGGCGCGTGCCGAGTGTGCATGGTCGGCGTCGAGGGCGCGCGCGGTCCGGTCGCTGCCTGCACCACGCCGGTTCGCGACGGGATGGTCGTCGACACGAAGGATCCCACCGCGACGCGCGTCGCGCGAGGCGTCGTCGAGCTCGTGCTCTCGGACTATCCGGCCGAGGCGCTCGCGCGCGGTGACGGCGGACCGGCCGATCGCAACGAGCTGCGTCAGGTCGCGCGCCACTTCGGCCTCGGCAAGAGCCGCTATGAGGGCGAGCGACACCACTATGCGAAGGACGATCGACATCCCTACATCAAGGTCGATCTGAACGAGTGCATCGTCTGCGGCCGCTGCGTGCGTGCGTGTGACGAGATCCAGGGGACGTTCGCGCTCGACTACGCGGGGCGGGGCTTTGCGACGAAGATCGTCGCGGGCCAGGACGAGTCCTTCGCGGAGAGCGCGTGCGTCTCGTGCGGAGCCTGCGTGAACAGCTGTCCGACGGGCGCGCTCGACGAGGAAGCCTTCCGAGCGAAGGAGACGATCGACCGGGACGTCACGACGACGTGTGGCTACTGCGGCGTCGGCTGCTCGCTCGAGGTCCACGTGCGGGACGATCGCGTCGTCGCGATCGATCCGGCGACCGACGGCCCATCGAACGTCGGCCACACGTGCGTGAAGGGCCGCTTCGCGCACCAGTACGCGCTCTCCCCCGAGCGCCTCCGCTCGCCGCTGATCAAGCAGGAGGACGGGACGCACCGCGAGGCGAGCTGGGAGGAGGCGATGACCCTCGTCGCCACGCGGATGCTGGAGATCAAGAGCGAGCATGGAGCGGACGCACTGGCGTTCCTCTCGTCCTCGCGCTGCACGAACGAGGAGAACTACCTCGTGATGAAGATCGCGCGCGCGGCGATCGGGACGAACAACGTCGACAACTGCTCGCGCGTCTGCCACTCGCCGACCTCGCTCGGTCTGATCCAGTCGCTCGGCGAGTCCGGCGGGACCAACTCGTTCGCCGACATCGACGTCACGCGGTTGATGTTCATCACGGGCGCGAACCCGACGGAGGGCCACCCCGTGGTCGGCGCGCGGATGAAGGAAGCGCGCTTGCACGGGGCGAAGCTGATCGTCGCCGATCCGAGGCGGATCGAGCTCGCGGCGATGGCAGACGTGTTCCTCCAGCTGCGGCCGGGCAGCAACGTCGCGCTCTACAACGGGCTGGCGCACGTGATCGCACGCGATGGTCTGCTCGATACCGCCTTCCTCGACGCGCGCGCGGACGGGGTGGAGGCCTACCTCGAGCACATCGAGCGCTGGGATCCAGCTCGCGTCGAGGCGATCACGGGCGTGCCCGCTCGCCTCATCGAGCAGGCCGCGCACCTCTATGGGGAGAGCCGGCCCGCAGGGATCTACTACGGCCTCGGCGTCACCGAGCAGGCGCAAGGCGTCTCGGGCGTGCGCTGCCTCGCGAACCTCGCGCTCCTCACGGGCAACTTCGGCAAGCGAGGCGCGGGCCTGAACCCGATGCGCGGGCAGAACAACGTGCAGGGCTCGAGCGACATGGGCGCCCTGCCGACCTACCTCACGATGTACCGAAAGATGGAGGACGACGCGGCGCGCGGCGACTTCGAGCGCGCGTGGGGCGTCAGCATCCGCAAGGAGCGCGGGCTCATGCTCCCCGAGATGCTGGAGAACGCACGTGGAGGGACGCTCAGGTCGCTCTTCGTCTACGGCTACGACATCGCGCAGAGCGAGCCCAACGCGCACGACGTCGACGCCGCGCTCCGCAAGCTCGACCTGCTCGTCGTGCACGACATCTTCTTCTGCGACACCGCCCGTCACGCGCACGTCGTGCTCCCTGGGTCGAGCTTTCTCGAGAAGACGGGCACGTTCACCAACGCGGAGCGGCGCGTCCAGATGGTGCGCGAGGCGGTACCGCCGCCAGGCGACGCGCGGCGCGACCTGGACATCTTCCTGGATCTCGCTGCGCGGCTCGGAAAGCCGTTCCCGCACCGCAACGCGTCCGACGTGATGGACGAGGTCGCGTCGCTCACGCCCGCGTTCGGTGGGATCTCGCACGCGCGGCTGGGCACGCAGGGCCTCCAGTGGCCGTCGCCCACTCCGGATCATCCCGGCACGCCGATCCTCTTCACTGAACGCTTCGGCACCAAGAGCGGCCGAGCGAATCTCTTCGCTGTCGACTGGTCGCCTCCCGGCGAGCAGGCAGACGCCGATCACCCGTTCATCCTGATCACCGGGCGACAGCTCGCGCACTACAACGCGGGCACGCAGACGCGGCGAACGCACAACGTGGACCTTCAAGGCACCGATCTCGTGGAGATCCATCCCGACGACGCGGACGCGCTCGGGATCGGCGAGCTCGACGTCGTGGAGATCGAGAGCGCGCACGGATCCGTTCATACCTCCGCGTGCATCACGACCCGGGTCGCGCGCGGCAACGTGTTCCTCTCCTTCCACTTCCCGGAGGTGAAGACGAACCTCTTGACGTCGGGCAACAGCGATCCGCTGACGCGCTGCCCGGAGTTCAAGGTGACGGCGGTCGCCGTCCGCAAGATCGAGGGCGAGCGCGCAGCTCAGCCGGTGATCGCTCGCGGCTTCCGGCAGGACGCGTTCGATTGACGTCGATCCAGACCATCGATGTCGAGCGCGTCGAGGAAGGCGCGCGCTCGTGCCGCGAGGACGCCGTCGTCGTCGAGGAGCCGCTCGAGATCCGGATCGCGGGAGACCCGCTCGCGATGACGATGCGCACTCCGGGAAACGATCGAGAGCTCGTGCTCGGCTTTCTGTGGGCCGAGGGCATCATCCGCTCGCCGGACGACGTGACGAAGCTCGCGCACTGCGGACGGCTCGGTGAGCCGGGGACGGCCAACACGATCGACGTCGTCCTCGCCCCCCACGTGAGGCTTCCCGAGAGCCTCGAGGCGGGCGGGCTCGCGCGCCGGGGGACGCTCATGACGAGCGCGTGCGGCGTGTGCGGTCGCAGATCGATCGACGACCTCCTCGAGCGCTTCGTCGCGCTGCCGGCTCCGAGCGCCGCCGTCGTGACCTCTGGGGCGATCGCAGAGGCGATGCGCGGCCTGCGCGCGCGTCAGCCGATCTTCGATCGCACGGGCGGCTGTCATGCGGCGGGGCTCGTGGGCTTCTCGGGCGAGCCCATCGCCACGTTCGAGGACGTCGGGCGGCACAACGCCGTCGACAAGGTGATCGGCTCGCGCGTTCGCATCGACGCGGTCCCGATCGAACGGGCGATGCTGCTCGTCAGCGGGCGCGCGAGCTTCGAGCTCGTGCAGAAGTCCATCGCCGCCCGGATCTCGGTGCTCGCCTCCGTCTCGGCGCCGTCGTCGCTGGCGATCGAGCTCGCGCGACGCGGAAACCTCACGCTCGCTGGGTTCGTCCGCGGCGATGGGATGACGATCTATGCCGGCGGATCGCGAATCGCTTGACTCGCGCGCCGAGCCTGGCTTCAGCCGCCGTGGTAATCGTGTCGTCCGACCCACATCCGCCCGGCTGAGCCGTGCGTGGAACGTCCGCATGAAGAGCTCACCCCGTGCAAAGACTCGCGTCTCCCGCTGGAGGCTCGAGCTCTTCGCCGCCGCCTACAACCGGCTCACACGACATGGCGGCGACAGCCTCGCCGCCGGCCTCGCGTTCGGCTCGCTGCTCTCCGTGGCCCCGCTCCTCCTGATCGTGCTCGCCGTGCTCAGCCTGATCGTGGGAGAGGGCCCTGCGCGTCACGAGGCTCTCGCCCTCGTGCGTGACGCCCTCGGGGGTCGCGCCACGCCTCTCGTCGCCGAGTGGATCGACGATGCCCGCGCTTGGAGCGCCACGGCCACGGTCCTCGGCGTGGTGCTCTTCGTGTACGGCGGCGGGCGGCTGATCGCGCTCGTCGACGCTGCGTTCGAGGTGGTCTTCGAGGTGCCGCACGCGCCCCCGATGCCGCTCGGAAAGGCCTTGCGTCGTTACTTCGCGACGCAGCTGCTGACGCTCGGCGTCACCCTGGTCGCGGGGCTGCTCATCATGGGCTCGGTCCTCGTCCGGATCGCGGTGCCCGCGCTGCTCGGCGCGCTCGAGGACGGTCCGCTCGGTGAGGTCTGGTGGATCGGCCGCAGCATCCTCTCCTTCGCGCTGCTCTTCGCGACGCTCGCGCTCATCTATCGCGTGCTCCCGCCGCGGAAGCTCGATCGTGGCGACATCCTCGAAGGCGCGCTGGTCTCGACGGTCGCTCTCGAAGGCGCGTTCATCGTCCTCAGGCTCGTCACCCGGCACCTCGATCTCGGGGCAGCCTACGGAGCGGCCGGCGCTGTGGTCGGGACGCTCATCGTGCTCTACGGGGGAGCGCAGCTCTTCCTGTTCGGCGCTGAGCTCACCGCCGAGCTCTCGCACCGGAGGGGCGTCGACCAGATCGCCGCCGATGCGCCGGCCGAGCCCGACGCCGATGCGCCGGCCGAGCCCGACGCTACGCCGAACGACTAGCCCCGCTCGATTCTAGGCCCGAGCCCGGGACAACCGAGGCTCTTTGTCTCGCGTGAGGCCGTGCGGAGCACCGTGGCGACGGCGGAGCGTCCCGCCTCTGCGTCGGGGCCGTCGATTTCCGCCACGATCTCGCCCTCGGGAAGAGCGGGCCCGGTCTTGCATTGAGCCGCCCGTCGCCGGCAACGGCGGGACCTTCGCCACGCAGCGCCGACCCCTGGGTCGGCCGTGGCAGGGCCTTCGAACTGCTCGCACGCGTCGCCTAGGGCGCGTGGTCGCTCGATCTCCGAGCGCCAACAGAAAGTCGCCCAAATGCTGATGACGATCTTGCTCGTGGTCCTCGTGATCTCGCTCCTCGGCGGAGGCCTCGGACACTCGCGCTTCGGGTACGCGGGTTGGTCGCCCGCCGCGATTCTCGTCGCGATCATCGTGGTGCTCTGGCTCACCGGAAGCCTGCACGGCTGAGTCGACGACGCGACGTCGCTCACGTCTCACGTCCTCCGGGTCTAGCCCGTCCATTCAACAGAGGTTTCCCACCATGCGCCTTGCCTTCGCCTCGATCCTACTCCTCACCACCGCTCTCGCGGTGGGCTGCCAGAACCCCATCACCGAGATCGACGAGTCCGTCGACTGCATGAACGTCTGCGACCGATATCGGTCTTGCTTCGACAGCGCTTACGACACCGCGGCCTGTCGCAATCGATGCGAAGGCCTCGTAGACGCCGACGGCGGACGCTCGCAGGCGGCCAACGACTGCGATGCATGCATGGACGAAAACTCCTGCGCCTCGGCGGTGTTCGGCTGCGCGACGCCGTGCGCCGGCATCCTGCCCTGAGGTCGCCCAGACCCACCCATTCACGACGCTCACGAAAGAAGACGAGAAGATGACTGACCTCAAAGCACAGATGACCAGCGGGCTCGCGACTGCGAAGGGCGGAATGGCCGATGCCGCCAAGAAGCTCGGCGAAGCGGCGAAGGACGGGAAGGCAGCGATCGCCGGCGCCGCGCGCGACGCGAAGAACGTCGCGACCGAGGCGGCCGTCGACGTCAAGGCGAAGACGAAGGCCGCGGGGCACGACGTCCAGGCCAAGACCGCTGCTGGGGTCGACAAGGCCAAACAGGCGGCGCGCGCGATCGGTGACGCCGCGAAGCAGGGCGCGCACGACCTCGGCGACGCCACCAAGCACGCCGCGCACGACGTCGGGGCTGCGGCCAAGCACGCCGCGCACGATGTCGGCGTCGCCGCGAAGGGCGCGGAACGGACCACGGTCGCCGCGGTCGACAAGCTGAAGAGCGCGAAGTGAAGACCGTCCTCTTCGTCCTCATCGCGCTTGCGAGCGTCGGTCTCTCGGGCTGCGGTAGTGCGCCCGCGAGCGAGGGAACGACGCAGAGCACCAGCGTCACGCGCTCGGACAGCGGGGACGAGGTGCGTACGACCACCAGCGAGACCACCGAGGTCGGCCGCGACGGGTCTTCGACGACGGAACGCACGGAGACGACGCAGTCGACGACGCCTGCTCCGCCCTGAGAGCTGCACGACCGCCAAGAGAGTATGACAGCGCCCGCGGCTCAGGACCTCCGACGAGGCCTGCCCCGCGGGCGCGTTCGTTGCGACACGGCATCCGTGATTTCGACCGAGCCCTCCTCGGGCAAGCGCGAGCGGGTGTGCCCGATGCACGCGCAGATCGTTCGAGATGCCCCGGGCAGCTGTCCCATCTGCGGGATGGCCCTCGAGCCCTGGGCGGTGCTCGAAGGATCGAGGGCGATCGACGAGTCGATGGTGACGGGCGAGTCGATTCCGACGGAGAAGCACGAGGCCTCTATCCGTTCTTCGGTCTGCTCCTCTCACCGATGTCGCAGCGGCCGCGATGAGCTTCAGCTCGGTGTCCGTCATCAGCAATGCCCTGCGTCTTCGGAGCGCCCACTTCTGAGACGGCTGGCGCGCTGCGCCACGGCTCATGGCACGTCCTTCGCAGCCTGACTTGCGTGCCCCAGCAGCACGAAAGGTGGCCGTGATGGACGAACGTCCCAATGCCTATCGGATCGTGGTCGGCGTGGGGTTCACCCCCGCTTGCGAGCTCGCGGTCCGCGATGCCCTGCAGCTCGCGACGCGGATTCCGGGCGCCGAGGTGCACGCCACCACCGTGCTCGCGCACGAGCACATCCAGCGCCCCTCGGGCGTCGCTCGCGGCTACTCGCACCTCTCGGACGCCGAGCAGCGCCTCGAGGCGTTCGTCGGAGAGGTCGTCGCGACGTCGCCGCTCGCGGCCGCGAGCCCGCCCATCGTCTATCACGTGCGTCTCGGCGAGGTCGCCCTCGCGCTCACGCAGGTGGCGTTCGACGTGGACGCGAGCCTGATCATCGTGGGGAGTCGCTCGACGAGCCGCGCCCGAAAGCTCCTCGGGGCCCCCGTCTCCGAGCGGCTGATTCGTCACGGCCGATACTCCGTGATGATCGTGAAGAGACAGGACACCACGGGCCTGGTCAAGACACCGAGTCCGGATCCGCGCCGCCCCGGAGAGGATCTCACGAGCTCTCGCGAAGAGGTGCTCCAGTCGGCCGCGCGCGTCGACTACACGCTTCCTCGCGTGCACATCGCCGGGAACATCTGACGCGTCGCATCGGTATCCACCGCGGTCCGGTGACGCTTCCGCGACCGCCGCGTGTCGCCTCCGCGGGGTCGGCGTGTTCAGTCCGCCGTGGATGCCGTACGATTCGCGGGTGCGCCTGATCTCCCTCCTTCTCTTGGGCACGCTCGGCACCGCCGGATGCGTGCTCGATCGCGGCGTGATCGCCTCGGAGCGCGCGGACGACGGCGGAACCGGCTTCGACGCGAGCGACGCGTTCGTCGAGCCCGCTCTGGACGCGAGCGGAGACGACGCCGATCGACCGGACGCGTTCGTCGAGCTCGTGGACGCCGCGCCCGAGTGCGCGGCCGCCGCGCCTCGCTGCGACGTGGAGACCCTCGTGACCTGCGTCGATGGCCACCGCGTGCTCGACGACTGCGCCAGCCACGGCGCGTACTGCGACGGGACGGCGTGCGTCCCCCAGACCTGCATGCCGGGCAGCGTGGTCTGCGCCGGAACCGCCGAGATGCGCTGCGATGCACGTGGCGCGGCCTCGACTACCAACGAGTGCACACGTGGCTGCACCACGGGGATGGGTTGCAACCCCGTGACGGACTGCGCGCTGGCGGTCGAGGCAACGGTCGGGCTCGGAACGCACCACGTCGACACGTGCGGCCAGGGCGACGACACCGTCTTCAATTCGGGGTGCACGCGGGTCGACACGAGCGGATCCGATCTGATCGTTCGGCTCGAGGTCCCCGCGCGCGCCGCATATCGCATCGAGCTCCGCGTGATCGGCGGGGACGATGCGGTCCTCTACGTTCGCCGAGCGTGCGCCGACGGAGCGACTCAGCTCGGTTGCAACGACGACGGCGCCTCTGGCTTCGGCTCGCGCGTCGACCTCACGCTCGACCCCGGCGACTATTTCCTGATGCTCGACAGCTTCCGCGACACCGGTGAGGGGGCGGACGGACGCTGCGGACAGATGGACCTCGTCGTCGCGCTGATGTGATCGCGACCGACGAGCGCGTCAGCTCAGGTCGCCGGCGAGCTCCGCGCGCGTCGCCTCGCCGAGCCGCGCTTCGTGCGCGTACTCGGGGTGGTCGATCGCGAGCCTGACCTCCGTGCCCGGGATCGCGAGGAGCGACCGCGCCTTCTCGCTCAGCGGGAATTGGAGGTACTGCACAGCGGCGAGCTTGTCCGTGGTGAACTGCTCTTCGTCGAACGTGGCGCGCGCGCGCTCGCCGCCGACGACGAGCCAGACGTGGTTCTGTAGACCGACGAGCGCATCGAGGCTGCGGCGGAGCGCCGTGTCGCTCTGGACCTCGATGAACAGCGTCGCCGCGAGCGCGCCGTCGCTCGGGAGCACGCCGTTGTACGTGTCGAGCTCGTGCTGGATCTTCGCCGGCTCCGTGATGCCTTCGGCGCGGCACATCTCTTCGACCTGCCAGCGCATCGTCTCGCGGTTCTCGAACAGGAACGTGACCTGCGGGCCGACCGAGACGCGTCGCTTCTTCTTCAGCGCGATGATGGCGCTCCGGCGCTCGTCGCGGACTTCCAGGAAATCCTGGGGCGGGAGAACGTCGCTCAGCTCGAGCTTCTGCATGGCTCTCCTTCGATGACGAGGAAGCTCAGCTTCCCGGGAACACTCAGTCCTCGATCTTCTCCCACCACTGACACCACCACTCACCGCCGACCAGGACCCGCAGCTTGGGATGCCAGCAGTAGGCGATCGGCTTCTCGGGCTCGATGTAATAGAGGCAGTTGTCGCAGCGCTCGTCGCCGTTCGGCTTGGCTCGCAACACGGCGTCGTCGGCCAGGTGCCTCAGCTCGACGGACTTCTTCTCGTCGATCTCCTTCGGCTCGGGCCTGGGCATCGAGTCGAAATCAGCGTCGTCGGACATCGTTCTGCGCTCGCGTTCGGGGAGGTCCAGGATCGAGGCGCGCCGCCCGGGGGTGCCGGGCGGCCGCCGAAGACACTACTTGTCGAGGCCGTCGAGGCCCTTCTGGAAGCGGCCCGCGTGAGACTTCTCGGCGCGCGCGAGCGTCTCGAACCACTCGGCGACCTCCTCGAAGCCTTCGTCACGCGCGGTCTTCGCAAAGCCCGGGTACATCTTCGTGTACTCGTAGGTCTCGCCCACGACCGCGGACTTCAGGTTCTTGGCCGTCGTGCCGATCGGCTCGCCCGTCGCCGGGTCGCCGACCTGCTTCAGGAAGTCGAGGTGGCCGTGCGCGTGGCCGGTCTCGCCTTCGGCGGTGTCGCGGAACAGGCCCGCGACGTCCGCCTGACCTTCCACGTCCGCCGTCTTTGCGAAGTAGAGGTAGCGGCGGTTCGCCTGAGACTCGCCCGCGAAGGCCTCCTTGAGGTTGTCGAAGGTCTTCGTGCCCTTGAGATCTTTCATGTTCTTCGTCTCCGAAAAGCCGCTAGGGCGTTGAGGGGCTGCGAGGATAGGCGCAGCCCGTGGCGGTTCTCAAGCCCAAGCGTGAAGATCGCAAGAGGGGCAATCTGCCCGGCGGCTCGCTTCACGTCTCGCCTTCCGCGAGGGCGCGCGCGATCCGACGGTCCGGCACGAGCCAGACGAGCGCGATCGCCACGTAGATCGCGTCGGCCGCCCAGGTTCTCCACCACGCGAGCCCGATCGCGAGGGCGTACCCGACCGTCGAGGCCCACTCCTTGGCGGCCGAGCCGACCGCCTTGCGGAGCCGCGAGCCTTCGCCCTCCGCGCGTATGATCGACCACTGCAGGAGCCCATACGAAGCGCCCGCCGCGAAGAGGTCGGCTCCGTAGAGCGCGGTCGGTAGAGCCTCGCGGTGGTTCGCGCCCATCCATGCGGTCGTGAACGGCACGAGCGAGAGGAAGAAGAGCAGCAGCTGGTTCGCCCACAGCACGCGGCCGTCCACCTTCTGCGCGGCCTGCATCACGTGGTGGTGGTTGTTCCAGTAGATCGCGATGAACACGAAGCTCAGGACGTAGGCGAGGAACGTCGGCAGCATCGGCGCGAGCGCCTGCCAGTCGGCCCCGTGCGGCACGTGCAGCTCGAGCACCATGGTCGTGATGAGGATCGCGATCACCCCGTCGCTGAACGCTTCGAGCCTCCCCTTGGACATCGACGCCGCTCGTAGAGCGCCGATCCACGCGTGGCAAGCCGTAAGCGCTGCGAAGTCAGGAGTGAGGCGCGGGCATCGGCCCGCACGCCCAGTGGCCGTCGCGACAGGAGCAGAGCGTCGTCTCGCCGTTCACGGTGTACGTGCAAGCCGCCAAGCCCGGGTCGACGCATGCGCTGCCAGGGACGGGCGCGGCGTGCGGGCAGTCGGCGCGAGCGCCTGCGGCGAGGGAGCCGAAAGAGACCGCGGCGAGGGCGATGGCGGCCAGCGTTCGGTTCATGCGCGATCGACTCGACTACCACGGCGCGGCTTGGGGCGCATCGAGGTCGCGAAGCTGATCATGAACGTCGTGCAACAGAAGTCGCACATGACCCTCAGCGTGAAGCCCTTCGGCTGCATGCCGAGCTCGGGCGTGTCCGACGGAGTGCAGACCGTCGTCACCGAGCGATTCCCGGAGGCGATCTTCTGCGCCGTCGAGACGAGCGGCGATGCAGCGGTGAAGTTCTACTCGCGGGTCCAGATGTCGCTCTTCCAGGCACGGCGGCGCGCCGAAGCCCCGCTCGAAGCGTCGCGCGCGTCGGCCTAGCCCGGATCGATCTCGGAGCGCGTCAGTGCGTCGCGGTGGACGCCCCGTCGGGAGCCTGCGCCGCTTCGCTGCCGGCCGTCTCCGGTCCGTCGGCGGGCTCGCCGCGGTCGGTGTGGAGGTTCACGTCGATCGTCATCTGGATCGGCGCGAGCGTGATCGGCTCGATCCGCACCGCGTGGCTGATGCAGCCGCTGAGCGCGAGCGGGAGGGCGAGAACGAAGAGGAGGAGCGCGCGGGGCTTCGTCACGGAGGGGACCTCATGCGGGCTGGGCGGGCACGGGCGTCCCGGTTGAGCAGGTGAAGGGACTCGTCGACCAGGAGCTGGATGTCCCCGACGTCGACGTCGAGGTTGATCTCTTGCGGCGTCGTCGCGCCGTGTCCGGAGACCTGCGCGTGAAGGTGGCTCGCGCCCTCTTCGCGCACGACGTCGAGCCGCAGGCGCGAGTACGCGAAGTCAGAGAGCGCGGCGATCACGCGCTGCTCGAGCCACGCGCCCGAAGGGAGCTCTTCGAGATCGATCGGCGTGGGGAGCGCCACCGCGTTGCCGGTGACCTGGAGCCGCCCCGGGCCGCGCGCCGCGAGCTCACCCTCGCCGACGACGATGCTCGGTCGCTCGCCGAGATGCCAACGGACCGCGATGTGCCCATCGAGCAAGCCAGATGCGCTCGCGCGATCGTGCGCGAGGAGCTGGACGAGCCGATCGAGGCGGATGCCGTCGATGGTGAGATCGAGCGCGAGGTCGGGATCGTCCGCGCGCAGCTGGAACGGCGCGACGCGGAGACGTCCGCCGCCGAGCGTGGCCACCGCGTCTTCCACGTCGATGAGCCCCGACCCCGCGAACCTCACGCGTGCGCTCCCCTTTCGCGTCCGCAAGACGTCGCCGATCGCGATCTCGTCGAACGTCACGCGGTCGGCCGCAGCGCTCACGATGGGGTCGATGCTCGTCAGCACCACCGTCGCCGAGACCCCGCGGGCCGAGCCGCGTCCCTCCTCGTCACGAAGCGCCGCCCGAACGAGGGCGACCGACGCGCCGCCTCCGCCGGGAGCGCCCGGGGTCACGTGGACGTGCGCGCCCGCGCGGCCGAGCACCTCGACACCGCTCGCCCGGGCGAGGACGCGCTGGAACGCGTCGCCCGCTCGAACCTCGGACGGGGGCACGTCGAGGTCGACCGTCACGCGACCATTCTCGAGGCCGATCGACGTGCGCATTCGAAAGCGCGCGTCGCGCGTCGCGTGGCCGGTCCAGTCGAGCGTCAGCCGACCGTCCGCAACACGGACGGTGCCGCGGGTGGGACCGAGCCCGACGTCCCTCCACCTCATCTCTCTCGCGCGCATGCTTCCCGCGACGCTCAGCTCGCCCGTCTCGTCCCACGCGAGCGGCAGCTCGAAGCGGGCCCGCGTCAGCGACGCTTGGCTGTCTTCCTGGCCGAGCGCTCGGACGTCGAGCGTGAGCGGCATCGACACACGCATCCCTCGAGCGTCGAGCTGCGCCTCGAGGCCACCCGCCACCACCACGTCACGACCGCGAAGCGCGCCGGTGACGAAGGCAGCGCTCCCGTCGAAGCGCGCCGTCACGCGGTGGGCGTCGATGGCGAAGAACGGCCCCTCTCCGTCCTCTGCGATCGTCAGCTCGATCTCGCGGAAGCGGGTCTCTGCCGCATCGCCGTCGCCCACCGCCAACACCGCCATCGAGAGATGGGTCTCGCCGGCGGAGCGAAGCGTCGCGGCGCTCGTCCCGAAGCCCTCGATGCGGACCGCTGGCGAGAGCACGGCCGACTCGATGCGGGCGTGAGGCCATCGCGCGCGTGCGACGGAGATGCGCGAACGTGGATCGAGCGCGAGCGCGCCATCGCTCGAACGTGTGGCGAGCAGGTCTGCGCTCACGTCCTCGGCCTCGATCTCGAGCGATGGAATCCGCGCGCGCGCGGAGGAGAGCGTCACGCCGATCTCGTCCAGCCTCCATCCGCCGGACCCGTCCGTCGCGCGCGCGACGCCGTGCGAGCTGGCTTGAACGTCGCCTTCGAGCTCGATGCCCGGCAGCGCATCGCGTGCGACGTCCTCCGGCACGGACCCGGACGCGCGCCATGCGATCCGAGGCTCTCCGGTCCCTTCGATCGCGAGTGACACGACGAGCGCGTCGGCCTCGGTCCCTCCGACGGGTGTGATGGTCGAGTCGACGGTGAGCTCGGGGTCGCCACGTGTGACGCGAACATCGACCACGTGCTCCCCCCAGGGTGAACGCACGACGAGCGCGACTTGCCCCGACTCACCTCGGAGATCGGCGTCGAGGTCGAGGATCACCGAATCTCCCTCGCGGCGCTCGAGAGTGACGCGCGCGCCCTCGAAGCGGATGCCGGACTGTAGAGCGCCGCTCTCGCCCAAGCCGGACGCGAGCAGTCGCACTGGCGTGCTCTCGGCGATGGCGTCGGGGTCTAGCGCCGTGGTCCACCGCGCGCCCTGAACGGTCAGCCCTCGGATGCGGCCTGCGAGCAGCTCGGTCGGATCGCCGTACGCGACGAGGACGCTAGCTGCATCGAGGTCGTCCGCGAGCTGAACGTCCGCGAGCCGCAGGCTGCTCCAGCCGACGCTCGCGATGCGGAAGCGCGCACCTTCGAGCCCCATCGCGGACAGCTCCCGAGCGATGCGCTCGCGGAGCAGGACGGGCAGCGCCGCCTGCACCGCGGCCCACACGCCTGCGATCGCGAGCACCAGCGCGACGACTCCGGTGATAGGTCCCGCGCCGCGCTCCTCGCGATCGAGAGAGCGTCGCGCGCGGCGACGGATGTCCTTGGAGAGGTGACGAATCATCGTGAGGGCGCACCGAGCGGTACGGTCATTCACAACGCACGCGCATCGCGCGATCATCCTGCGAGGGCGCGCATGCCGACTCTTCCGCCAGAGGCCTCACGCCCGATCGGCGAGGGGCTCTCGTCCCAGCTCGGCGAGCTCGTCGAACGATGCTCTCAGGTCGCGGACGAGCTCGTCGGGATCGGGCACCGCTGCAGCGTCGGTGTGCAGGCCGACGAAGAGACCACCGTGGTAGCCGCGGGGACATCACTCGCGAGTACCTCTGCCCGGGAACTCGTTCCGGGTCTAGCCGCTCGCGCCCGTCCGCTGGCGTCGCGAAGCCGTGATGGCCGGTGTGGAGGGCGCCGTCAGACAATTGGTCGGGACATGACCTGTATCTAGGCACGCAGAGACCGGCGCAAATCACCGTTGCGACCCGCGTTAGACGTCTGCGTGTACGCGCTGCCGCGGCACATCGGGCGGCGCGCTTCGCGCGATTTCGCCGCTCGGCTCGGAGAGGTCGGCGCCCCGCTCAGCTGCGCAAGGGCGTGCGCAGTGCGCAACATCAGCCCGGCGACGTCTCCGCGGCGCGTGCTCCACGGCGCGGACGGCGAGCTGACGAGCCGCGCACGGCGCTTGCTGTGCGAGGCCGGCTGATCACCCGGGCGCCATCGATGTCCAACCTTCCGACCGCTTCGTCCCTCGCCCGCGTGGCTTGGGTCGCGGCGTGGGGGCTGCTCTCGGTGGGCTGTGTCGGGCCGGCCCTCACACCGGACGGCGGGCTCGAGGACGCGGGCACCGTCGACGACGGGGGTGCGGCGGCGTCCGTCCTTCTGCGCCTGGTGACCGCGCCGGAGCCGCTCGGTGCTGGCGTCGTCCTCGAGCGGCTCACGCTCGGCGTCGCGTCGGTGCGTGCCCCGAACGACCGCGATGAGCTCGTTCGCGACATCGGTCTCCTGGTCGATCTCTCGAGCGGGTTCGCCGAGCTCATGTTCACCGATGCAGAGCCGGCCGTGTACGGGAGCGCCGAGGTGATGCTCGCGACCGGCCCGTGGGGCAATGCCCTCTCGCTGCGCGTCGCGGACGGCTCGCGCATCATCGAGGTCGAGCTCATCGACGACATCGACCTCGCGCCGCGCTGCGCTGCGCCCGTCCAGCTGGCCACCGGCGGACAGCTCGTCCTGACGCTCGACGTGCCCGTGGCCGAGCTCGTAGAGCTCCTCCGAGCCTTCGTACTGCCAGCACCCGTCGCCGGGGTGATCCGCGTCGATCGCGTCACC